>DASYLM010000338.1:0-12478 GCA_036009565.1 Pseudonocardia sp.
GTTCGACGCAGCGGAACGACAGCGGCCCCGAGCTGGCCGCGGTCGAGTCGGGGCCGGCGCCGAACGAGCGGTGCAGCAGCAGCTCGCCGCCGGACAGGTACAGCGCGAGCACCGCCTCCCAGAGGTCCGGCCGGGCCGGCACCCGGCTCCAGTGCGCCCAGCCGGCGAGGCCCGCGCCGCTGTCGTACATGACGAACAGCAGGTTCTCGGTCCAGTTGGGCACCGCGCCGATCCGCTGGATGGTGTCGTGCGCCGGAAGCAGGTGTTCTGTTGTGGTCATCGCCGCGTTCAGACCAGGTCGAAGGCGAGCTCGAGGCGCTCCGGGCCGTTGGCGATACCCGGTGCCCAGTGCACCTGCTCGGCGCCGCCGCCCTCGGTGAAGCGCAGGTTGGTGACCCGCTTGAACAGCTCCTCGAACGCGATGGTGATCTGGATCCGGGCCAGGTGCACGCCGAGGCAGCGGTGGATGCCGAGGCCGAAGCCGGCGTGCCCGCTGCGCGGGGTACCGAAGGTCAGCTGGTCCGCGTCGGCGAACTTGGCGTCGTCCCGGTTGGCCGAGTCGAAGCGGACCAGCAGCTGCTCACCCTGCCTGATCCGGGTGCCGCCCAGTTCGACGTCCGTCATGGCGGTACGCCCGAGGCAGCCCACCGGCGACTCCAGCCGGATGAACTCGTCCATGTCCTGGCGGATCCACCTCGGGTCGCGCAGCCGCTGCTCCAGCTCGGGCTGGCGGGCCAGGTGGTAGGCGATCGCGCCGATCGCGCCCCGGGTGGTGTCCAGGCCGCCGAGGAACAGCACGGTGATCACCCCGAGCCGTTCGTCCTCGGTGAGCGGGCGCCCGCCGAGCACGGTCCCGGTGGTGATCGCGTTGAGCACGTCGTTGCGGTCGACCGGGTTCATCTCACGTTCCACCAGGTACTCGCCGGCCAGTACCGCCAGGTGGAAGTACGACTCGTCGCCGCCCTCCAGTGCCACCGCGGTGACGATGTCGATGCCGCGCTGCGTCTTCACCGGGTCCTGCTCGTCGAACACGATCTGGGCCAGCACGCTGCCCACGTACGGCGCGGCGAACTCGCTGATCAGGTCGACCGTGCCGCGGTCGATCCAGTTGTCGATGAGGTCGACGGCGCTCTTGCGCATCTGCGGCTCGAACTTCATCAGGAAGGTGCGGGAGAACAGCGGGTTCAGGATCTTGCGCAGGTCCGGCTGGAACGGCGGGTCGGCGTCCAGCGGGTTCAGCGTCACCGGGGCGGGCCGGGGCGCGACGCCGGTGGAGGAGAACGTCGCCGGGTCCTCCAGCACCCGGCGGACGTCCTCGTACCGGGTGACCACGTACTGCCCGCCGCCGTCCGCGTCGGTGTGCGGCACCGGGCAGGTCTGCCGGGCGTGGGCGAACACGTCCCACTTGACCTTCTCGTGCTCGGGGTCCCACATGTTGTAGTGGTCCAGGATCGTGGCGGGGTCAGGTCCGATGGTGGGGGACACCGGGCACGCTCCTCTGAGTCGTCGGGCGCCGTCGAATCTAGTGGTGTGGACCACGTATATCAAGCAGTGTTAGTTTAAGCCGGTGCACGAGCAGCAGAACCTGTACGACTGGAATTATTGGCTGACCACCTGGCCGGCGGAACCGGTACTACTGACCAGGGCGAACGCGGCGGACGGTTACCCGCGCGCGCTCACCCCGCTGAGCCAGGACCTGATCCTGCGCTTCGAGGACGCCGGCGTACGCCGCTTCTTCGAGGGGACCCTGGGCGCGATGAAGCCCTCGGACGCGCCGGTGCCCTACATGTGGGCGCTGTGGGGCCACGTGTACATCAACGCCGACCAGCTGGCGAACCTCGGCGAGGTGATGCCGGGCAGCTCGCGGCAGTCGATCTACCAGCAGTACATGGGGCTGCGACCGGACCCGGACTTCCGGCCCGGCGCCACCTCGCTGGGCAGCCGGCTCCGCGCGCTGCGCTCGGTCGGCCCGGTGACGGTCGGCATGCTCAAGTCGGCCCGGACGGCGCGGGCCCGGTTCGCCGCCCAGGTCGCCGAGATCAAGGCGATGCGCCCGATCCGGCAGGCCGCCGAGCTGCCGAGCGAGCGCGCCTGCCTGGCCTGGCTGCTCGCGCTGGAGTCGGTGATGACGGCGGCCTGGGAGAGCCTGATGATCGGCCCCGGCATCGCCAGCGCGACGTTCGAGGTGTGCGAGAAGGTCATCGCCAAGGCCACCGGTGCGCCCGCCGCCGACCTGAACAACCGGCTGCACGTCGGGCTCGGCGGCAACGAGAGCGCCGAGGCGGGCCGGCTGGTCGGTCGGCTGGCGAGCCTGGCCAGGGCCAACCCGGCACTGGTCGAGGAACTCGGCGCGGCCGCCTCGGTGACCCGGATCCGGGAGCTGGACCCGAACTTCGCGCGCGAGCTGGACGCCGGCCTGGACCGGTTCGGCTTCCACACCGCGCCCGAGCTCGAGCTCGCCCAGCCGACCTGGCGTCAGCAGCCGGGGCAGCTGCTGGCCATGGTCGCCCGCGAGCTGCAGCGGCCCGCCGAGACCGCCGACCGGGCCACCGAGGTCCGCCGGACGGCGGAGGCCGAGCTGGCCGCGAAGGTGCGCGGGCCGATGCGGCTGGTGGTGCAGCGGGCGCTGCGGCTGTCCCGGAGCCAGATGGCACTGCGGGAGAACGCCAAGGTACCGATCGTGATGATCTTCGATGAGGTCCGCCGGGTGCTCGAGTCGGCCGCGCCGTCACTGGTGGCCCGCGGTGCGCTGGTGGCCCCGGCCGACGCGGTCTACCTGCGCTACGACGAGCTCAAGGGGATCCTGGCCGGTGCCGGTGCGCCTCGGCCGGCGGAGCTGGAGCGGCGCGCCGCCGAGCACGAACGGTGTCTGCGGCTGAGCCTGCCGGAGCTGGTCGAGGCCGGCCCCGGCTACGCGGCACCGGTCACCGAGCGGCACGTGCGGGAACGCGGCCTGCTGCCCGCCGCCGTGGTCGACGAGCGGACCACGCTGCTGACCGGCACCGCCGCCTCGGCCGGCCGGATCACCGCGGTGGCCAGGGTGATGGACGACCCGCTCGACGACTTCGAACCTGGCGACGTGCTGATCGCCAAGACCGTCGACCCCGGCTGGGCGGCCGCGCTGTCCTGCGCCGGGGCCGTGGTGCTGGACATCGGCGGCGGCCTCTCGCACGGCGCGGTGGTGGCCCGCGAGCTGGGCATCCCCTGCGTGGTCAACGTCAAGGCCGGCACCACGGCCATCCGCGACGGCAGCACCGTCACCGTCGACGGCTCCACCGGCGAGGTGTTCCTCGAGGGCCACCCGGTCTGAGCTCTCCCGATCTCCCGATCTCGATGTGACCCGACTCGACCGACTGGGGAAAGGAGCGGCTGTGCCGCTGCGGTACGACTACAAGGACGAGGGCACCCACGCGATCGGGTCGGACGACCCGCACTGGCAGGAAAGCGTGTTCGTGCACTGGTACGACCTGGCCGCCGGCCTCGGCGGGGTACACCGGCTGGGGCACGAGGCGAACCGGGACGGCGGCAGGGCGGCGCTGCAGTGCGCGCTGTTCCGGGCCGACGGGCTGCGCTACAGCCGCAGCGACGACGAGCTGCCCCTGGCGGAGCCGACCAGCGAGCGCGGCTTCCGGGCCGGCGGCAGCAACTGGCATGTCGACGGCGCGGTGCCCCGCATCGAGGTGCACGAGCCGGGCCTCGACCTCGAGCTGGAGCTGCACGACTTCTACCCGATCACCAGCTTCTTCCCGTCCGACGGCAGCCTGGTCGAGGAGTTCGCCGCGCACCACTACGAGTCCTCCGGCCGCGCGGTGGGCAGCGCCACCGTCGAGGGCGAGACGGTGCCGATCGAGGCGACGTTCCACCGCGACCACTCCTGGGGCGTGCGCAAGACCGAGACGTTGCTGACCCACCGCTGGGTGTCCGGCTCGTTCGGCCCGGAGCTGTCGTTCGGCTCCACGGTGTGGCACGCCGCCGACGACTCGTTCGTCAAGGTCGGCTACGTGGTGCGCGACGGCGAGATCACCTTCGCCGAGGACGTGGACGTGGTCACCTGGCTGGAGGCCGACGGGTACACCCACCGGGGCGGCGTGGTCACCTGGTACCTGCGCGGCGGCGAGGAGCTGCGGCTGGAGTGCCACCTGATCGACGCGGTCGTCGCGAAGCTGCACTCGGCGAAGTACGTGGACGCGCTCTGCCGGATCGAGCACGGCGGCAAGGTCGGCGTGTGCGACTTCGAGATCAGCAACAACGCGCGCAACGGCAGCGGCACGCCGAGCCTGGCACTGGCCGCCAACGGCACGGACGGCTTCAGCCGCCGCCCGTAGGGCCGATCTCTCGCTCGCACAGACCTGGCACCGGCCGCGCAGACCTTGCAACCCCTGTGCGACGGGGGCCAGGTCTGTGCGAGCTCGGAAGGCGGCGTGTTCAGTCCAGTTGGGGGATGACCCGCGAACCGATCAGGTCGACCATGTCGCGGAACTCGCCGGCCGGCTGGCCGCCCATGTCGATGTAGATCAGGTTGGTGTCCGCGGTGAGCATCGCCGCCGAGGAGTTGAGCCGGTCCGCGACCTCGTCCGGGCTGCCCACCAGCGCGGGCCCCCGGCTGGTCAGGAAGTCGAAGTCGAACGGCTTCCCGATGAAGGCCGGCGGGTCTGGGTTGACCCGCGGGATGATCTCCTTCATCAGCTCGAAGTAGGCGCGGTAGCGGGGCTCCCAGCGGCCTCGCGCGGCCTGGCTGGTCTCGGCCACGTTGACGTGCCAGCAGGCGCCGACCCTGGGCTGGCGCGGGTGTCCGTAGGAGGCGAACCGCTCGCGGTAGGTGTCGACCACGGACCTGAACATCTCGGGGTTGCCGAACGCGCTGGGCAGCATCAGGTCCAGGCCCAGCCGGGCGGCCAGCTCGGCGGTGGACTCCGAGGCCCCGCCGCCGATCCACAGCGGCAGCCCCCCGACCGGCGGCGGCTGCAGCACGAACTCCTCGATGGCCGCCCGGTGTGCCGAGCCGGGCCAGTTGATCTCCTTGCCGCTCCACAGCTGGACCAGGAGCTCCACGTTGTCGCGGAACAACTCGTGCGAGTCCTCGATGTCCTGGCCGAACAGCGAGTAGGTGGAGACGAAGAAGTTGCCCCGGCCCACCACGACCTCGCAGCGGCCGCCGGACAGCACGTCCACCGTCGCGTAGTCCTCGGCGGCCCGCACCGGGTCCAGGTTGGCGGCCAGGGTGACCGCCGTGGACAGCCGCAACCGCCGGGTGCGCTCACCGATCGCGGAGAGGATCACCGGAGGGGCCGAGAAGAGGTACTCCAGGCCGTGGTGCTCACCGATGTGCACGCCGTGGAATCCCGCCCCGTCGGCGACGGCGGCGGCCTCGACGATCGCGCGGTGGCGCTCGGCCGGCGTCTCGCGGGCTCCGGTCACCGGGTCGGTGACCAGGTCCCCCAGGGTCATCAGACTCAGCTTCATCGTGCTGCCTCCCGGGCTTCAAGTGCTCACGGAGAGAGTATCAAACAACGTTTGGTTAATCTATGTCTGGCGTGCGGCGATGGCAGTGGCGTCGACCGCTAACCGGGGGTGAACCCGTGCCGGTGCATCCAGTCGTGCACCAGGTCGGCGGCCGTCCTCAGGTGTGACTTCTGGTCCGAGCCGCTGAAGTAGTGGTTGGCCTCGGGTAGCTCGACGAGCTCCTTGTCGCTGTGCGGGATCGCCTCGAAGACCTGTGTGGGGTGGCTGCTCGGCACCGCGTCGTCGCGTCCGTTCATCAGCACCAGTACCGGCTTGGACACCCTCGGCGCGGCGTCGCCGGCGTCCACCTGGGCGGTGTCCAGGCTCCACTGGGACAGCCAGCTGCGGGCTGTGGTGAACCGGAGCAGCGCGCCGGGGCTGGTGTTGGCGACCGACGGGTCACCGAGGTAGCTCCAGCCCGGGCGGCGGCCGTTCGGGTCGATGGTCGGGTCCAGCCAGCGCGGGTCGGCCATGGTGCCGTGCACCACGAACGCGTGCTCGCTGTGCGGGCGGCCGGCCGCGGCGAACCCGGCCAGGGTGGTCTGGGCGAACTCGGTGATCCGGGCGGAGCGGGCGCGCTGCCGGTTGCGGTACGCGGCCAGGAAGTCGGCCGAGTACGGCGCCTGGTTCGGGTTGGCCGGGTCGTACAGGTCGAACTCGGTGTCCCGGTCGCGGTCCGGCTCGAGTTCATTGGTGATCGACGCGTCCAGGAAGTCGGTGAGCAGCCGGTGCCGGCTGCGCGGCGCGGCGAGCAGGAGTACGCCGTCCGCGGCGGGCAGCTCGGTGTCGGCGAGCAGGGTGGGCTCGCCGGCCGCCGTGCGGGTGATCGACGGCTTCTCCGCCTCGGCCTGGTAGCCCATCATCGGCGAGCCGCCGCCGCTCCAGCCGGCCAGCACCACCTTCTGGTAGCCGAGGCGCTCGCGGGCGTCCCGGATGCACTCGCCGAGGTCGAGCAGCACGTTCTCCATCTGCAGTGCGGAGTCGCCGAGTGAGTAGCGGTTCGCGCAGCCGATCACGTGCAGGCCGGTGCGGGCGAGTTCGGGGAACAGCGGGAGGTACGCCGGCGAGCCGACCGGGTGCATCGCGATGACCACGGTGTCCGAGTCGTGCTCGCCGCGCAGCAACTGGGCCTGCCGCACCACGTGGTCGTCGATCGACCCGTACACGTCCTTGCGCTCCGACGCCTCGCGGGACACGACCAGGTACGGGCTGCGCCGGTACTTCGACCGTTCCGCGTGGGGTGGCTCGACGTGCCGTGGCGCTGCGTTCTCCGGCATCCCGGTCGCTCCGATCCGTGTGATCCGCTGGATACGAAGCTTACCATTCAATGTTTGGTTAACCCGTGACGGACCAGTCTCGTTCAGTCGCCGGCCGATGCGGTCCGGCCGGGACGCAGTGCTGCGTGCGCTGCGATGCCCCTGGTCGTCTCGGGCGACAGGTCGGAGCCGGCGCAGCGCCGGATGGCGACGACATTGCTGCCTCGGGCGTCCTTCGGGCTGTGTTCCCGGAACTGTCCGTCGGGTCGAGTGAGCACGTACTGTTCACAGAGGAAGCAGAACGCCTCGCGCGCCATAGGGGTCCGCCCTTGTCTCGAGACCGAGGTCGCGGAAGTTTATCAAACTTTGTTTGATTCTAATGTGTCACCTGGGTCACCCGCGACCGACGGGGACGTTCGGGGAATGCGACCGGTCGCCGGCGCGGGTTTCCGCTGCCGGCGTCCGATGGTGGCTCGGTTCTCAGGCGGTGGCTTTTGCCTCTTCGGCCCGGGTGTCCGCCGCCTTGCGTGCCGCGCCGGGAGGGGTGGACCCGCCGCGCTCGACGGCCGTCATGATGACGGTATCGATGATCTTCTCGCAGACCGTGTCGAAGATTTCGTCGGCGGTCAGCGCCCGCTGCTCGAAGGCCCGGGTCAGGTGCGGGGTCTTGGCCGGGTCGTGGTCCACGCCGGGCGCGTCGCCCCGGCTCTCGTGCAGGGCGCTGCCGATCGCGTACAGCTCCAGCGCCTCCAGCATCGGGGCGATCGCGCCGGTCGGCACGTTCTCCTCCTCGAGCAGCGCCACCGTGGCATCCATCTGAGCTGCCCCGATGCCCAGTGGCTGACGGCGCAGCATCACCGGGACGAGGTCAGGGTGCTCACGGAACGCCTGCCGCAACCGGCGCGCGTTGCGCAGGATCCAGACCCGCCACGGCTCGTCGTGGGTCTGCGGGGTGCGCACCTCCTCCAGCGCCAGCTTGGCGGCGCCGACGACAATTTCTTCCTTGTTCTCGAAGTGGTGGTACAGCGATGCGCCATTGACCTTGAGGCGTTCGGCCAGCCGCCGGATACTCAGCGACTCGATGCCCTCGTTGTCGATGATGTCCAGTGCGACCTCGAGCGCCTTGCGCTTCGAGATCAGTGGAATTTTCGGTCGCGCCACCGGTTGTGCCCTTCTCTAGCGACGCCCGCCCCCGGGTTCACCGTCGACGGTCGTGCGTCCCCCTCGGCTCGGGCCCCGTCGTTTCGAGGTCATCGTCGAGCCAGTTCTCTGGGCACGATACCAAGCATTGCTTGCTTCACACCGGCTTTGCCCGCCGCGCGCCCGCCCGTTGCTGACCTTCGATCAGTCGCTGCATCACCCGCCGGTCCAGGTCCAGCCGGGCCGCCACGGTGGCCGCGGACTCGTTGCGTAGTAACCGCTTGGTCTCACGCAGTGCGATGCCGGGCTTACCGGCCAGTGCCTGGACCCGATCCTCGACCAGGGCGTCCAGCGCGACCGCGTCCTCGGTCACCGCGGTGACCAGCCCCAGCCGGTGCGCCTCGGCCGCGTCGAAGGGTTCGCCGAACAGGGTGAGCTCGGCCGCCTTCTGGGCGCCGACGAGCCGGGGCAACAGCAGGGTGGACGCCGCCTCGGGAACCAGTCCCAGATTCACGAACGGGAGTCGGAAGGTGCTGCGCGCGGTGGCGTAGACCAGGTCGCAGTGCAACAGCACGGTCGTGCCGACGCCGATCGCCGGCCCGTCGACCGCCGCCACCAGTACCGGACGCAGTGCGGCGAGCGCGTCGAGGAAGCGCAGCGGGGGAGCGTCGTCGCCCAGCGGCGGGTTGGCGGCCATGTCGGCCAGGTCGTTGCCGGCGGTGAACGAGCCGCCGGAACCGGTGAGCAGCACGACCCGCACGTCGTCGTCCGCATCGGCGTTGGCGAACGCGTCGGCCAGCGCGGCGTACATCGCGGTGGTGATCGCGTTGCGCTTCGCCGGGCGCGCCAGCCGCACGGTGCGGACCCCCGACGCGGTGCGGACCTCCACGTCGGGAGTCACCTGGGCCGCCGCTTCGGAAGTTGCCGCTTCGGAAGTTGCCGCTTCGGAAGTCGCCGCCTCGGGTGCTGTCGTCTCGGGGGCCGTGACCCCAGCGGGTTCCACCCGGCAGAGCTTAACCATATGCTGTTCGGTTGGATACGGATGTCACCGAGTGAGAGGACGGCTGATGCGGGACAGCCGATCCTGCGCTGGACCGTCGCTGAAACCAAACGACGTTTGACCGAGTGTGGTCGCGCCATTACTATCTGCGGCACTCCGGCACCGCTGTAGGCACATTCGGTCGCTGATTCAGCGGCACAACGGTCCTTGACGAGGAGAGGTCGACGGTGACCATCGAGCTTCGGGTGTTGCAGGCACTGCGGTTGAAGGGGCGGGCCACCCCCCAGGACGTGGCAGCGGCAGCCGGCGTGCCGGCGGACCAGCTCGGACCGGTGCTCGCGGAGCTGGGTGCCGCCGGGCACTGCGAAGAGGCACGGGACCGGTTCAAGCTCACCAAGCCGGGCCGGACCCACCTGGAAGACCTGCTCGCCCGGGAGCGCACCACGGTGGACCAGGCCGCGCTGGCCGCCGCCTACCACGACTTCGACGCGTACAACTCCGCGTTCAAGCAGCTGGTGACCGACTGGCAGCTGACGGACGGCACGACGCCGAACGACCACACCGATGCCGGGTACGACGCTAAGATCGTGACCCGGCTCGCCGAGCTGCACGCCGGGTTCGCGCCGCTGGTGGACCGGCTGGTCGGCCTGGCACCCCGACTGGCGCCCTACCCGGCCCGGTTCGGCGCCGCGCTGGCCAGAGTCGAGGCCGGCGAGCACACCTGGCTGGCCCGGCCGATGATCGACAGCTATCACACGGTGTGGTTCGAGCTGCACGAAGACCTGATCGGGCTGGCCGGGCTGTCCCGGGCGGACGAGGCGGCGGCCGGGCGGGCGGAGTGACCCAGCCGGTCGACCCGGTCGACCACCCGGACTGCGACCCCGACGTGTCCTGGACCTCCGGCAACGTTGCGGAGGCGTTCCCCGGGGTATGCACGCCGCTCGGCTTCAGCTTCATGCACGCCCCGGTGGAGCTGGCGCTGCGCTCGGCGTTCCGGGACATCGGCGTGTTCACCGACGCCCAGGTGCGGGTGCCGGCGCGGGTGGAGCAGCAGTTCTGGAGCGTGTTCGCCGGGCGGGCCGCCGCGAACATGGACCAGTTCCGGGCGCTGGCCGACCTGACCCCGGGGACCTCGGCCACCGCCGTCGAGCAGCAGCTGTTCGGCTACGTCCGCCCGGGCACCGTGGACCGCAACTCCTACCGCCGCTACCCGGCCATCGCGGTCAAGGCACCGAGAGTGGTGGCCCGGCTCGGTGCCCGGCACGACGCCCGCTTTGCCGAGCTGCGTACCTGGCGCACCGCGACCCTGCGCGGGGTGCCGGAACTGGACCGGGCCGGCTGCCTGCGGGTGATCGGCGACGCCCAGCGGCAGTTCCAGGAGATCATGCGGCTGCACTTCCTGGCCACCTTCGTCGGCAACGGTGTGGTGGACAAGCTGACCGCGCTGGCCGCGGGCCACGGCGGCCCGGGATTGGCCGCCCGGTTGCTCTCCGGGGTCGGCTCGGACGAGAACCAGGTGGCCGCCGACCTGTGGGAACTGGCGCACGGCCGGCTGGGGCAGGCCGACTTCCTGGACCGGCACGGCTACCACGGCCCGAACGAGGGTCAGCTGGACAGCGTGTCCTGGCGGGAGAACCCCCAGCTGCTCGCCGCACGGCTGGCCGACTACCGGGCGATGGGCGACTCGAGCCCGAGGGCGCCGAGGCCACGCAGCGCCGCGCAGCGTGCCGAGCGGGACGGCGCATCCGGTGAGCTCGCGGCCGCGCTGCCGGCGTTGCGGCGCCCTTCCGCGCGTCTGCTGGTCCGTCTCGCCGGGCGTTATCTGGCGCTGCGCGAACAGGGCAAGGCCGGTTACCTGATCACGTTCGACGTGGCCAGGGCGGCCGCGCGCCGACTCGGCGGGCTGCTCGTCGGGGCCGGCGTTCTCAGCGAGGTCGGCGACGTGTTCTTCCTGACCGACGCCGAGCTGCGGTCGGCCGACCCGGACCGGGTCGCGGCGTTGGTCCCGGCCCGGCGCGCGGTGTACCTGGAACGTCAGGGCCAGCGGCTGCCGGACGCCTGGTGCGGCGTGCCGGAGCCGATCGCGGTCGCCGCGCCGGGGGCCGGCGGCCCGGCCGCACCGGCCGGCACCATGCTCACCGGCGTCGGGGCCGGCGGCGGGGTGGTGGAAGGCCGTGCCAGGGTGGTCACCGACCCGGAGAAGACCGAGCTCGACGAGGGCGACCTGCTGGTCTGCGAGGCCACCGACCCGAGCTGGATATCCCTGTTCGTGGTCGCCGCCGGTGTGGTGACCGACCTGGGCGGGATGCTCAGCCACGGCGCGATCGTGGCCAGGGAGATGGGCATTCCCTGCGTCGTCGGCACCCGCACCGGGAGCAGGCAGATCCGGGACGGTCAGCGGATCCGGGTCGACGGTGCGCGCGGTGTCATCGAGCTCCTGGACTGAGTACCGGTTCGGTGCGACCGAGTAAGGGACCCCGGTGAGTAACCCGCCGCACGAGGTCGGGAGCCCGCCCACCGCATGGACCACGGTGAACACGTCGGAGAACTTCCCCGGGTGGCCACGCCGCTGGGCGCGACCTGCTTCTTGTGCAGCTCGGTAACAACAGCCTGACGGGCGCCGATCGGCCGTGGCGGGCAAGGTGGGCCGATCGTGGGCCGATCGTGGGCGATCGGCTGTGGCGGGCAGGTGGGCCCCGATCGTGGGCCGATCGTGGGCGTCGGGGGTTCCCGGTCAGCCGCTTGTTCGCGCGCCAGGCCGGAGCACCCGGAGCAGGTCCACGCTGGGGGCCGCCCGGGAAGCGGCGGGTCGGCTGACGCGTCCGGGGCCTGGTCGGCGTTCTTCATGATCACCGGTACACCAGTGCTGTTCCGGGGGCACCAATACAGCAGCCATGTCCCGTTGATCACGCAGACCGGGCGAGCTGCCGCGCCTACTCGGGTACAACCGCCTGACGGGCGCGGGGTGGTCGGCTGTGGCGGGCAAGGGTGGGCCGATCGTGGGCCGATCGTGGGCGTCGGGGTTCCCGGTCAACCGCTTGTTCGCGCGCCAGGCCGGAGCATCCCGACCAGGTCCACGCTGGGGGCCGCCCGGGGAAGCGGCGGGTCGGCTGATGCGTCCGGGGTCTGGTCGGCGTTGTTCATGATCACCGGTACACCAGTGCTGTCCGGGGGCACCGATACAGCAGCCATGTCCCGTTGATCACGCAGACCACGCAGGCCGGCCGAGCTGCCGCGCCTGCTCGGGTACAACCGCCTGCTGTGCCGCTCGGTCACAACAGACCGGTGGCCGCCGGAACTGTCGGACCAGGGCGTCACGATGTCGGCATGTCGGAAAATTCGGTCGAGGCCGCGTGCCACGCGGTGATGGAAGCGATGGCCGTGCTGCGCGCCGAGCTGGAGCGCACCGGCGACCGGAAGGCCCTGCGCGATGCGATGGACTTCTACGACATTGCGGCGTACGAGTACGGCGAGGACGAAGACCTGGAGCTGATCGTCGGAGAAGGCATGAACGACTGCATGCTGCTGGAGGCCGGGCACCACAGGGCCGACATCCGGGCGGGTCGACCGGCGGTTCCGT
>DASYLM010000339.1:0-1706 GCA_036009565.1 Pseudonocardia sp.
TGCTCGCCGCGTTCGGTGGGCTGCTGCTGTCCAACCACCTGTCGGTCTACTCCGCCGGGCTCACCACGCTGACGCTGGGCATCCGGGTCCGCCGGGTGTACGCGGTGGTCCTCGACGTGGTGGTCACCTTCGTCGGATCCATCTACTTCATCCTGGTCGCGGACGGCTTCTACACCCCGTTCATCGCGTTCATCAGCCTGCTCGCGGTACCGATCACCGCCTGGGTCGGCGTGTTCACCTGCGACATGCTGCGCCGCCGGACCTACGACCCGGTCGCGCTGATGGACACCGGCCGGAGCAGCGGCTACTGGTACCTGGGCGGTATCCGACCGTCCGCCGTGGTGGCCTGGGCGGTGGCGATCGCGGTCGGCTACCTGTTCACCACCGCCGGGCCGTCCGACGGCGCCTGGTTCACCGGGCCGCTCGCCGACACCTGGTTCGGCCACAACGGGCTCGGCTGGGGGGTCACCTTCGTGATCGCGGCCGGCGGGTTCGCCGCGCTGGGTGGCACCCGTTCCGCTGGTGCTGGTGCCGGGGCGCGGCGGTGAGCGGCGCCGGGCGGCTGCTGCACACCGGACAGGTGATGCTGGACCTGGTGATGCGGGTACCGGGGTTGCCGCCGCTGGGCGGGGACGTGTTCGCCACGGCGAGCAGCCTGGTGCCCGGCGGCGGGTTCAACGTGATGGCGGCGGCGGCGCGCGCCGGGGCGTGGGTGCGCTACGTGGGCGGGCACGGTGACGGTGCGTTCGGTGACCTGGTGCGGGCCGCGCTGGCCACCGAGGGTGTCGAGGTCGCCTTCGCCGCCTCCGTCGGCGTGGACACCGGCGTGTCGGTGGCCATGGTGGACGACTCGGGGGAGCGCACGTTCGTCACCGCCGCCGGGGCCGAGTCCGCCGTCGACCCGGTCGCGCTCGCCGGTGAGCCGGTGACCGGCGCCGACGTCGTCTACGTCAGCGGGTACAGCCTGGTGGCCCAGGCGAAGCGGGACGTGCTGCTGGACTGGTTGGCGGCGCTGCCCGGGTCGGCGGGGTCCGGTGGTCCGTTGGTGCTGGCCGACCCCGGGCCGCTGGCCGCCGAGATCGCCCCGGCCGCCTGGGCCCGGCTGGTCGACCGGGTCGACGTGCTGAGCTGCAACGCGCGCGAGGCCCGGCTGCTGTCCGGGCGGGCCGAGCCGGCCGCCGGGTGCGCGGTACTGGCCGAGCGGGCCCGGCCGGGCAGCGCGGTGCTGGTGCGCGACGGGGCGGTCGGCTGCTGGCTGAGCCGGCACGGTCACCAGGAGCTGATCCCCGGGCTGGCGGTGACCGCGGTGGACACCAACGGTGCCGGCGACGCGCACTGCGGGGCGCTCGCGGCGGAGCTGCTGCGCGGCGCTGAGCTGCCGGCGGCCGCGGTGCGGGCGAACGCCGCCGCCGCGCTCGCGGTGACCCGGCCCGGGCCGGCGACCGCGCCCACCCGCGCCGAGGTCGACGCGCTGCTCGCTGGCCAATCTCGTCGTTGAACTCCGGCCGCCGCTGTCATCATGGCCGGCATGGATGCGGTCGAGGCGAAGGCCTTCGTCGAGCGGTGGGTGGCCCACTGGAACGCTCACGACCTGGATGCCCTGCTCGAGCACTTCACCGAGGACGTCACGTTCTCCTCGCCGGCCGCGATCCGGGTACTCGGCGGCGGTGACGGGGTCGTCCGGGGCAAGGCCGCACTGCGCGACT
>DASYLM010000340.1:0-1789 GCA_036009565.1 Pseudonocardia sp.
AGGGTGAACATCTCCGGCGCGGAATCCTCGGCGGTCGCCGCGGCCACAAAGGTGGTGCCGAGATCGACACCCAAGCTGTAGCCCACCGCACCTCCCCCGGAGCAAAACAGCCCATGCTAGCCGACCGAGTGCACCGCCGGCGTCGATCAGCACCCTCCTGGAGAGCCGCGTCGGCGGGGTAGTCGGTAGAACGGCAGCGGCCTGGCGCGGCAACGGCCCGGTTCAGACGTCGCCAACTGGACCTACGTGTGGCCGCCGCCGATCCACTCCACCCCGGGAGCGGACCGGCAGCTACCGCATCGGCCTCGACCAGCCGGTCGCCGGCGACGACGGGCAGGCGCGGCTGAGCTACGAGGACCTGGCGGTGGCCGTCGTGGCCGAGATCGAGCGGCCCGAGTTCCGGGCCACCCGGTTCACCGCCGGTTACTGACCCGCCGATCCCTGCACCGCCGACCACGGTCTCAGCGTGGTATCCGGACCGTTCGGTCAAGATAGACGTATACTCGCTGCATGGGACGACCTCGGGAGTTCGACGAGCCGACAGTGGTCGCCGCCGCGCAGGGTGCGTTCCGGGCCCACGGCTATGCCGGCACCTCGCTCGCGGACCTGATGTCGGCGACCGGTCTCGGCAAGGGCAGCCTCTACGGCGCGTTCGGTGACAAGCACGGGCTGTTCGTGCGCACGTTCGACGAGTACTGCACGGATGCGGTCGCCGGCGTCGAGGCCGCGCTGACCGGCGACGGGCCGGCCTACCCCCGGCTCGTCGCGCACATCAGGGACACCGCCGAGTCGACCATCGAGGACGTGGACCGGCGCGGCTGCTTCCTGGCCAAGGGCTCCGCCGAGCTGGCCGGCACCGACGAGGCGGTCTTCGAGCGGGTGCGCGGTGCCTTCAGCCGGCTCGTCGAGCTGCTCACCGACTGCATCGCCGCCGCCCAGCGGGAGGGCGACCTGGCCGCCGACGCCGACCCGCGCAAGCTGGCCGCCACCGTGCTGGCCACGCTGCGCGGCATCGAGGCGCTCGGTAAGGCTGGCATGGACGCGGAGCTGCTCCGGGGTGTCGCCGAGACGGCCGTCACCCTGTTGCCGAGGGCCTGAGCGGGCCAATTCGGGTCCGGGTGGGGGCCGCTGATGGTGCGCCGGGTTGCTGAGACGGTCACCGAAAACTCAGATTGCTTTCAGCTGCACCGGCCATCCTCGCCGGTACCTCGGGCCGGCGACCGTCGGCGGCCCATCCCCGACGAGGAGAATTCCGCATGCCCACCCTCCCCGCTCCCCGCTACCGCCGCCCGATCACCGCGGGGCTCGCCGCCCTGGTCGGCGCCGGCGCAGTGCTCCTGACGGCCGCGTGTTCCGGCGGCAGCACCGCACCGTCGTCGGCGCCGCCGCCGTCCGCCGGCGCGCACCACCGCCCGGCCGGCATCGCCGGGAAGATCACCGCCGAGTCCGGCACGACGTGGACCGTGGTCAACACCGAGGGCGCCCGGTTCACCGTCGACATCACGCCGCAGACCATCTTCGGCACCAGGCAGGCGCAGGCCACCGCGCAGCAGTTCCCGGTCGGCACCATGATCCGGGCGATAGGCCAGGTGACCGGCTCGACGGTCACCGCAACCCACATCGTCGACGCCCGGATGCACCAGCGGGGCCAGCTGCCGGCCTCCGCCCCGGCTCCGGCTCCGGCGAGCAGCGCACCCAGCCCCAGCTAGCGCCGGCGGGCCAGGCCTGCTGGTAGAGCTGGTCGACCGGGGCAGCCGGTCGGCCAGCTCCCGTTGAGCACGCAGAGGTG
>DASYLM010000341.1:0-3350 GCA_036009565.1 Pseudonocardia sp.
CGGCGTGCCTGTCCAACCACTCGCCGCCGGCGGTGTCGGTCAGCCAACGCCGGCCACTATCAGGTCGGCGGGTGACGGTCCTCGCAGGGTCCGGCGGCCTGTGACGCGCCGAGCTTCGGGAGGAGCCAGTCCTCCCGGCGCGCCGATCAACTGCACGCCCACCGGGAGCGTCGGCTGGTCGGCGGTCGGCTCGCTCCAGCCGAGCGGCAGGCTCATCGCGGGGTGGCCGGTGACGTTGTAGATCGCGGCGGGGGCTGGAGGAGTTCCAAACCTGCGGCAGCCAGCCGAGGCCGGTGACTCAGTGGCTGTGCTGCGGCTCCCCGGCCTGGTCGGACAGCATCCGCAGGCCGTTGAGCAGCCCGCCGATCAGGTCACCCTCCTTGAAGGAGGCGACCATGCTCATCACCGCGAGCTTGGCGCTGCGGTCGGCGAGCCGCACCCGGGCCTCGGGCCCGATGACGATGTCGACGTTGCGGCGCTGCGGGTCGACCGCAATCAGCACCGAGTCCGAACCGACCGCGCCGAGCTTGTCGTGCAGCGCCTGCGCGCCGGCGTGGGAGTCCTCGCCGAGGTCGCCGAGATAGATCGAGAAGCGCAGCTGGGTGTGCCGGCTGACCAGGGTCAGTGCCTCGTCGAGCCGACTCAGTTGGACGGCCGAGAACGGCGTCTCGGGTTCCTTGTGGAGGTCGGACTCGGACACCCCCGACACCCGGCCGGAGGCCGTCACCACCGAACCGCGTGGCAGGTCCTCGGGCACCTCGGGCTGGCCGGGGTGCTCGTCGTGGTCCGGCTCGGGAGCGGCGTGCGCCCCGCGACCGGAGTCGGCCTGGGTGAGCTCACCAGCTGCCATGGGCTCCTCCTCGGCTCGCGCCCGCCATTTCGGCGTGCTCGGTAACCTCCGGCAGGGCGGCGCCCTCGGGGTTCGCGCTCCACCACACCGGCGGGTAGCGCCACGGCTCACCGGGGCGGTACCTCGACCGGCGGCTCAGGCCCTTGCCCGCCGCGAGCAGCGATATCACCAGTAGTATGCCCCCCGGCACCACGCCGTAGAGCAGCACCGTCTGCAGGATGCTCACAGCCGCCAAGGGTAGTTGACGGACCAGGGTGTACCGCTACCAGGTCGGCGGGTGACGATCATCCCAGGGCGCGGCCGCCGCCAGCGAGGCGCCGAGCTCGAGCAGCAGCCGGTCCGCCCCGGGTGCTCCGACCAGTTGAACCCCCACCGGGAGCACCGGCTGGTCGTCGGTCGGCTCGGTCCAGCCCAGCGGCAAGTTCAGCGCCGGCTGGCCGGTGATGTTGTAGATCGCGGTGAACGGGGTGAAGGCCTGCTGCCGCGCGTAGTCGTCCGCCGGGTCGTGCGCCGGGTCACCGCCGTCGGTGAACCAGCCGACCGGACGGGGCAGCTGCGCCAGCGTCGGGGTGAGCGCGACGTCCACCGCCAGGTGCGCGGCGATGACCCGCCGGGACACGTTGTGCGCCGCCTGCGCGGCAGCCATGAACTCCGGTCCGCTGACCGCCGCGCCGCGGGCCCGCCACCAGCGGGTCAGCGGTTTCAGGGTGTGCTCGGCCGCCGGCGGCACCGGGTGGCCGTGCGCGAGCACCGCCCAGAGCGTCTCGAACACCTCGACGAACTCCGGATCGGTCCCCGGGTCGAGGTCGACCACCTCGTGGCCCAGGTCGGCGAGCAGCTCGCTGGTGCGCTCGTAGGCCGCCAGGCAGGCCGGGTCGACGGTCAGCTCGGGCAGCATCGGCCGGGCATAGCGGCCGATGCGCAACCGGCCGGGCTCGGCGCGACGGGCGGCGTCCAGGAACGACCCCCCGCCGGCGACCGGCCGGGTGAACGGCTCCCCCGGCACCGGTACGGCCAGTGCGTCCAGCATCGCCGCCGCGTCCGCCACGGTGCGCGCGAGCGGGCCGGACACCGACAGCCCCAGCGGGTCGCCGCCGACCGGGCCGCGCGACACGAGGCCCCGGCTGGTCTTCAGCCCGACCAGTCCGCACACCGAGGCCGGGATGCGGATCGAGCCGCCGCCGTCGGTGCCGTGCGCGAACGCGATCAGGCCGGCGGCCACCGCCGCGCCGGCCCCGCCGGAGGAGCCGCCGGCCAGTCGCCGCACATCCCACGGCGTGACGGTCGGCGGCCGGCCGGCGGGTTCGGTGTAGGGCGGCAGGCCGAACTCGGGCACTGCCGTCTTGCCGAGGCTGATGGTGCCGGCGGCGGCCAGCAGCCGGGCGGCGTCGTCGTCGACCTCCGGCACGTAGTCCGCGTAGACCGGCGAGCCGAACGTGGTGCGCACCCCGGCGGTCACGGCCAGGTCCTTGATCGCGGTGGGCACCCCGAGCAGCGGCGGCAGCCCGGCCGCCTCGGCGCTGCCCGCCTCGGCTCTCCCCGGTTCCGCTCGCCGCGACCCCGCTGTCCCCGACGCACCGGCGAGCAACTTCTCCGCCGCCCTGGCCGCGTCCAGCGCCCGCTCCGGGGTGAGCGTCACGAACGCCGCCAACGTCGGGTCCAGCCGCTCGATCCGGCGCAGTGCGTGTTCGACCAGCTCGACGGCGCCCAGCTCGCCGGCCCGCAACGCGGCGGCTTGCTGCAACGCGGTCAGCTCGTGCGGCTCAGTCACGTGCAAGATCTACCACTGTCGCGCCTGGCGAACCAGGGCGACGGCCCCCAGTTGGGACTGGACCTCGAGCTTGGTGTGCATGTTGCGGATCTGGGTGCGCACCGTGGTGATCGACACCATGAAGTGCTCGGCGATCTCCGCCGCGCGCAGGCCCTCGGCGAGCAGGTCGAGCACCTCGCGCTCGCGCGCGCTGAGCCGCCCCAGCCGCCTGGCCAGCTCGCGCTCCTGCGCCAGGTAGCCGCGGTGGCGGGTGACCCAGTCCTGCTGCTCGACCTCGGTCATCACCGGCTCGCCCGCCGCGGCGGCCAGCACGACATCCAGCAGCCCGTCGAACGAGGTGGACTTGGGCACCGATCCGACCGCACCGGCGGCAATCGCGGCCGCCACCCCGGGGGTGTCCACGCTGCCGCTCACCACCAGTACCTGCCAGCCACGGGCGCACAGCGCCTCGACCAGCTCGGCGCCGTTCATCCACCGGCCGTCCCGATCCTGCCCGAGGTCCAGGTCGAGTACCGCGAGGCCCGGCTCGAACTGGGCGATCCGGTCCCGGAGATGGTCGATGCTGGTGATGGGCAGCTGATGAGCGTCGAAGCCCTGGGCCCGCAAGGCCATCCGCAGCGTCGTGCTGAACAGCTCGTGGTCGTCGATGACCAGGATCGGGTACCCGACGGGAACGGCGTCGCCCGCATTCGCCCGGTTCGTCGCGGTCATGCCGAACTCGAGACGGCC
>DASYLM010000342.1:0-6955 GCA_036009565.1 Pseudonocardia sp.
GAGGACGACATCCGCGAGTACGTCCGGGCCAACCTGGCCAACTACAAGGTTCCCAGGGTGGTCGTGCTGGACCGGGACCTGCCGAGGGAGGACTCCGGCAAGCTGTTCAAGCGGCGGATCCGGGAGCGCTACCTTCAGGCGGGGAGTGGCACATGAGCTAGGTGGACAGCCGGGTCGACAGCCGGGTCGACAGCGAACGGGACGGTCACTGCGCGCACCTGGTGCTGCGGCGTGCGCGGCGGCGCAACGCGCCGGACCCGGGCGCTGGTGGACGATCTGTACGCCGCCGCGTCCGAGGTCGAGCACGACCCGGACGTGGTTCCGCGCGGCCGCCGAGGCGTTCCGCTCCGCGCCGGCCTCGAACGGGCGATCCGCACCGGTCCGCGGCTGAGCAGATAGGGCTCTGACCTGCTCTTTCCAGCGCCCCGAAGTCGATGTTGTACGCCGCGTACAACGGCCCCGGGTAGCTTTGGCGGGCCGAGACATCGTGGGTCCCGGACAACTCACTTAACCTGGACGTTCCGTCCCGTAACCGTCGAACGTGTGCATCGGGAGTTGGTGTGGAGCTAGTTCGGGGCCACTCTGCAGAGATCAACACAACGGCAGTGGACGTGTGCCGTTGCGGCCTCCCCACCCAGCCGCCGGAGGGCGGCAGCTGGTGGCGGCCGGACCTGGACGCCGATCCCGGGCCGAGGGTGCGCGCCGTGGTCCGCTACGGGGACAAGCCGGAGCTGCGCCGGGTGGTGCGCCTGGAGAACAACTCCGGGTGGGCCGAGCGCGGCGCCATGGTCGACTTCTACTCCGACCGCACGCCGCCGATCTTCTGGGCAGGTGTCGGGCGGTGCTGGGCGAACACCGCCCACCCGGTGGTCGCGGTGCGCGAGAGCGACAGCGGTACCGGGGACATCAGCGCCTGACCACCCGCACCACACCGCCACTGCTGGCAGAGTCGACCGCGTTCACCGACTAGCTCGCGAGGGGATGACTGAAGCACATCCATCCGTACACTTCCAGCCATGACGAGTGTCGCGTTGGCCGTCACCGACGGGATCCCGCTGATCGAGGTGGCCGCCCCCTGCGAGGTCTTCGGCGTGGACCGCTCCGACCTCGCCGACCCCTGGTACGACTTCGCGGTCTGCGGACCGGACGACGCCAGGGTCGGCGGCTGGTTCAAGGTCGACGGACCGCTCGGCCTCGACGTGCTGGTCGCGGCGGACACGGTGATCGTGCCGGCCTGCCGCAACGTGCACGAGAGCCAGCCGGCCGACCTGGTCGACGCGGTGCGCGCGGCCCACGACCGCGGCGCGCGGGTGGTGTCCATCTGTTCGGGGGCCTTCGTGCTGGCCGCGGCCGGGCTGTTGGACGGTCGGCGGGCCACCGCGCACTGGCTGCACGCCGGGCTGCTGGCGCAGCGGTACCCGAAGGTGCGGGTCGACCCGGAGGTGCTGTACCTGGAGGACGACGGCATCTTCACCTCGGCGGGCAAGGCGGCCGGGATGGATCTGTGCCTGCACATCGTGCGGCTGGACCACGGCGCCGCGGTCGCCAACGCGCTGGCCCGGCGGTTGGTGGTGGCGCCGCACCGCACCGGTGGGCAGGCCCAGTTCATCCCCACCCCGCTGCCGTCGGCCGGCGGCGACCACGGCCTGGCCGAGCTGCTGCCGTGGGCGATCGCGCGGCTGGAGCAGCCGCTGACCGTGCGCGACCTGGCGCGGCGGGCGAACATGAGCTCGCGCACCCTGGCCCGGCATTTCAACGCGGTCACCGGGGCCGCTCCGCTGCAGTGGCTGCTGGCCCAGCGCATCCACCGGGCCCAGGAGCTGCTCGAGACCACGAACGACAGCGTCGAGGAGATCGCCGCCCGTACCGGCATGGGCACCGCGACCACGTTGCGCCGGCACTTCAGCCGCTCGGTCGGGGTGCCGCCGGACACCTACCGGCGCACCTTCGCGCCCGAACCGCGCACCCCCGCCGATCTACCGGTCGGGGACTAGGCGTGCCTGCCAGGTCGTCCAGACCAGCGTCAGCGCGGCCAGCACCGCAACGGCGACCAGGAGCTCACTGGGCGGCAGCACCCCGGCCCCGGCGGCCAGCGCGAACGACGCGAGGAAGCCGAGGTAGGACACCGCCTGGTAGCTCGCGGTCAGCCCGGCGAGCTGCTCCGGCGGGGCCAGCCGCTGCACCTCGAGCAGCCCGCACACCTGGCAGCAGCCGTAGCCGGCGCCGAGCACCAGGGCCGCGAGCACCACGAGCGCCGGGCTGAGCAGGACCGAGGCCGCCACGGCCACCAGCAGCCCGGCCACCACGATGCCCAGCGCACCGGCCAGCAGCCGGCGCTGGTGCCCGTGATCCAACCGGCGGGCCAGCGGCTGCACGGCGATGCCGGCGCCGGCGGTCAGCAGCGTGACCACCGCGCTGAAGATCAACGCGTGGCCGGCGAGCTGATCCTTGACCAGCCCGGGAAGGTAGGCCAGTGCGATCGACGCGGAGCCGAACACCCACGGCGCCAGCGGCACCACCACGGTCCGGAACCGCCGTTTCGCCGCGGTCGGCAGTGCGGGCCGGCGGCGCCGCGCCCCGGTCTCCCGGGCACGGGTCTCCCGGGTGCGCAGAGCCAGCGGGATCGCGGCGACGGCCAGCACCAGGTGCGGCAGGTAGGGCAGCACGGTCGGCGCCGGCGCCCACTGGGCCGCCGCGCCGGCGACCAGCGGCCCGAGCCCGAAGCCGACGCTCATCGTCACGGTGAGCCGCCTCGGGCCGGGGTTGACGCCGGCCGGACCGTCGGCGGTACCGAGCTCCTTGATCCACGCCGCGCCGGAGCTGAACGCCGCCCCGCTCGCCGCGCCGGCCAGCAGCCGGCCGGCGAACAGCCACCCGAGGCCGGTGCCGCCGAGGATCAGCGCCACGGTGCCGGCGACCGAGACGACCAGGGTCGGGACCATCACCCGACGCCGGCCGTACCGGTCGGACACCGGGCCGCCCAGCAACAGGCCCGGGATGAGCCCGAGCACGTAGAGGCCGAACGTGGCCTGTACGACGGTGGACGACAATCTCAGTTCGGCCTGGTACAGCAGCAACAGCGGGGCGAACTGCTGAGCGCCCCAGCCCACGGCGGCCACCGCGAGCCCGGCACCCCACCAGGCCAGCCGCTCACTGGTGACACCGGCCGCCGGCACCGCGATTCGATCCGTCACGCCGCCCATGCTCGCCGCCGGGGAGATCGACCGCGAGTGGCTGGAACGCCAATATCCGAACACTTCTGGACAGACCATCCCGGAAACCGCCGAGGGACTACCTGGCGGTGAGTCCGGCGTGTGTCAGACGCGCAGCCGCGCCGCGAGTTCGCCGGTCGACCCCATCGCGTGCCGCTGCATCCCCGGGCCGAAGGTGACCCGCGTCGCGCCCAGCCGGGCCAACTCGGCCACGGAGTCCCTGTCCGGCCCGGCAGCCATGTTGAGAGGACCGTCGATGCCCTCCCGCAGCACCGGGAGCACCTCGGCCGGTGCGAGGAGCGGGTAGACGCAGTCGGCGCCGGCGGCCAGGTACAGACGGGCGCGTGCCACGGCGTCGGCGGGGTCACCCGTCCCGAACAGGAACGTGTCGACCCGCGCGTTGACGAAGAGCTCGTCGCCCGCCTCGGCCCGGACCTCGGCCAGCCAGTCCGCGTGCCGGCCGGCGTCCTTGAGCGACGAGTGCTCCTCGGAGTCCTCCAGGTTGCAGCCGACGGCGCCCGTCTCCAGGAGCCGCCCCACCAGCTCCGCGGGAGCGAGGCCGTAGCCGCCCTCGATGTCCGCGGATACCGGTACGGAGACGGCCCGGACGATCCTGGCCACCGCGGCGAACATTTCCGCGGGTGGGGTCGCGCCGTCCTGGTAGCCGAGCGAAGCAGCGATCCCGGCACTCGGGGTGGCGAGCGCGGGGAAACCCGCGTCGGCGAGGACCTGGGCACTGCCCGCGTCCCACGGCCCGGGCAGGACGAGCGGGTCGTCGGCGGCGCGGTCGTGGTGCAGGGCGCGGAAGGTGGCGACGGTCACCCGAAGTCGCCCGGCGTGTAGTGGCCGGGGACCGTCCGGGTGGACACCCCGAAGCGGTTCCACGCGTTGATCGCCGTGATCGCGGCGATGAGGTGGGCCAGTTCGGTCTCGTCGAACTCCTTCGCCGCCTTCGCGTACACCTCGTCCGGGACGAATCCGTCCGTGAGCACGGTGACCGCCTCGGTCAGCTCGAGCGCCGCGATCTCCTTCGCCGTGTAGAAGTGCCTCGACTCCTCCCACGCGTCGAGCTGGATGATCCGCTCCGCCGACTCGCCGGCTGCCAGCGCGTCCTTGCTGTGCATGTCCAGGCAGAATGCGCAGTGGTTGATCTGGGACGCGCGGATCTTGACCAGTTCGAGCAGGGTCGGCTCGACGCCCTTCCGCGCGGCCGCGTCAAGACGAATCATGGCCCGGTAGGCCTCGGGGGCGAGCTTCGCCCAGTCCAGGCGCGATGGCCGCTCGGGGAGGCGTTCCTTGCTTTGCTGCGCTTCGTTCGTCGTCATGGCTACGACGCTACGTGCCCGGTGGCACAGGAGTATGGTCCATTTCTATGACGGATTCGTGGGCCAATTCGGCGACCGCCGCGGCTTCCGCGTTCGGTACGGACCTGCATCTGGAACTGAACGGATCCGGGCTGCGCACCGGGCTCATGGACGCTCTGCGGGAGGCTGTGCGCACGGGGCGACTCGTGTCCGGCACCCGGCTGCCCTCGTCCCGCTCGCTCGCCGCCGACCTGGGCGTCGCCCGTAACACCGTGGCCGACGCCTACGCCGAACTGGTCGCCGAGGGCTGGCTCACCGCGCAGCAGGGTTCCGGGACCCGGGTGGCCAAGCGGGCCGAACCGCGCAGGGCCGCGCCCGCCGCTCCCCGTACCCGGCCGACCCAGCGCCGTCCCACCTACAGCCTGGTACCGGGTTCGCCGGACCTCGCGGCGTTCCCCCGGACGCAGTGGCTCGCCGCCGCCCGCCGCGCTCTGACCGCGGCGCCGCACGACGCCCTCGGCCGCGGCGACGCACTCGGCCGGGTAGAACTGCGGACCGTCGTCGCGGACTATCTGGCGCGGGCCCGTGGGGTGTACGCGGACCCGGAGCGGGTCGTCATCTGCGCCGGTTTCCACCACGGTCTGATGCTGATGGCGCAGGCACTGCGGGCGCGTCGGGTGCGGGCGGTGGCCGTCGAGTCGTACGGCCTCGACGTTCATCGCGGCCTGCTGACCGGCGCCGGCCTGCGCATCCCGCCCCTGTCCGTGGACCAACGCGGCACGCGTACCGACGACCTGGCGCAACTGCGCGGAGTCGGCGCGGTACTGCTGACACCGTCACATCAGTTCCCGACGGGGGTCGCGCTGCACCCGGACAGGCGCGCGGCGGCCGTCGACTGGGCACGTGCCACCGGCGGGCTGATTCTGGAGGACGACTACGACGGGGAGTTCCGATATGACCGCCAGCCGGTGGGCGCCCTGCAGGTCCTCGACCCGGAGCGGGTGGTGTATTTCGGCACCGCGAGCAAGTCGCTCGCGACGGGGCTGCGGCTCGCCTGGATGGTGCTCCCCGAGGAGCTGATCCCGGAGATCGTGGCTGCCAAGGGGCACGGTGACTGGATGACGAGTGCGCTGGAGCAGCTGACGCTCGCGGAGTTCATTGCGTCGGGCGCGTACGAACGTCAGGTGCGCTCCATGCGGTTGCGCTACCAGCGCCGTCGCGACCAGCTGGTCGCGGCCCTGGCAGAGAGCTCCCCCGGCATCCGCGTGAGCGGCATAGCCGCCGGGCTGCACGCGGTCGTCGAACTCCCGACGGGCACCGAGCGCTCCGTCGTCCAGGCAGCGGCGTGGTTGGGCCTGGCGGTCAGCGGAATGGCGCAGTTCCGCCACGACGCGGCGGACTCCGCGCGGCCGTTGCCCGAGCAGGATGCGCTGGTGGTCGGCTACGCGACACCCTCGGACAGCGCCTGGGCGGGCGCTCTGGACGCACTGTGCAGGGTGCTGCCGTAGACCGGCTCGTCGTCCGGCTCGGTTCCGTCGGGGGGCGGGGAGATCACGCGGCCCTCGCCCGGGGCGCGGAACGGCCGGCGGTACTCGTCCATCTCCTCCGGCGTGAGCGAGCGCAGCACCGAGCCGGGCAGAGGCCACCGCCTCCTCCGGCAATCTGCAATGTAGATAGCAAAATCTTGCGGCTATTATGCAACGGTCATGTCAAAACGTGGGCCAGGTCGGCCGTCGACCTTCAACCGCACCGAGGTCCTGGACACGGTGATGCGGGTGTTCTGGCGACACGGCTACGCGGCCGCGTCGATGCCGGACATCTGCGCCGCGACCGGGCTGTCCACGTCGAGCCTGTACAACGCCTACGGTTCGAAGCTGGATCTACTGATCGCGACGCTGGGGCACTACCACCGCACGGTCCTGGAGGAGTTCATGCTCGGCCCCATGGCACGGGGCGAGCGTGGCCTGGCCGACGTCGAGGCGTTCCTGGACCGGCTGGAGTCAACCCTGGCGCTGACCCCGGCCCGTGGCTGCCTGGCCGTCAACACCATCGCGGAGTTCCGCGACCCGCCGCCGGCCGTCGCCGAGCACACAGCCCGGTACCGGGAGCTCTTGCGAACCAGCCTGCGGGCCGCGCTGGGCCGCGCCGGCGACCTCGGACAGATCCCGCCCGACACGGTCGACGCCCGCACCGACGCGCTCGTTCCGATGGTGCTGACATTCAACCTGTTGGCGGCGGCCCAGGCACCGAGGCAGGAGGCTCAGGATCTGCTGACCGCGGCCCGTGCAGTGGCTCGCCCCTGACTCGTTCACCCTGCACACTTGACAACACGCCCCACATATCAGGCGGGTTTGGACTCCACCACGCTTACCGGCGACGCGGTCTGCACCACCCTGGTGAGCTCGAATCCCGCCTGCGACAGGAACTGCCGGTACTCGG
>DASYLM010000343.1:0-5049 GCA_036009565.1 Pseudonocardia sp.
TCGCGGTGGTCGAGTTCGGCGGTGCGGGGCCGCCGATCCTGCTGCTGCACGGGCTGATGGGCCGGGCCAGCACCTGGTGGCAGGCGTCGCGGTGGTTGGCCGACCACGGGCGGGTGGTGGCCGTCGACGCCAGGGCGCACGGCGACACCACGACGCCGACCCCCGGCCCGTGGCCGACCGAGCGGTTCGTGGCCGACGCCGTCGAGGTGGTCGAGGCCTTGGAGCTCGGCCCGGCGGTGGTCATCGGGCACTCGATGGGCGGGCTGCACGGCTGGGAGCTGGCCGCCGCGCGCCCGGACCTGGTCAGCGCACTGGTGGTGGAGGACATGGCACCGGATCACCGGGGTCGGACCGCGGCGCCGTGGGTGTCCTGGTTCGAGGCGATGCCGGCGACCTACGAGTCGGTCGCCGCCGTGCGCGACGCGTTCGGCTGGCCCAGGCCCAGCGTCGGCGACTACATCGCGGAGTGCGTGCGGGAGGGGCCGGACGGGTACCGGCTGCTCACCGAGCACGCGATGGCGGCCGCGATCGCCGGGGAGTGGGGCGAACGCGACTTCTGGGACTCGGTCGCCCGGGTGCACTGCCCGACCCTGCTGCTGGAGGCCGAGGAGTCGCCGATCGCGTCCGAGCAGATGGCCGCGATGGCGAAGCTGATGCCGCGCGCCCGGCACGTCCGGGTCCCGGGCACCGGCCACCTGCTGCACGACGACGCGCCGGAGCGCTACCGCGAGCTCGTCACCGGGTTCCTCACCGGACTACCGGGGTGACCTGCCCGGTCCGGGTGTCGGTGATGCCGATCGAGACGATCTTCGCGCGGATCGGGCGGACCGGGTCGAGGCTCGCCAGGGCGCTCGGCAGCGCGTCGGCACCGAGCTCGCGGCTGAGTACGCAGTGCGGCACCCAGGAGCCGGGCAGGTAGCTGCCGGACGGTTCGCGCACCCGCCCGGCCAGCGCGTCGTGCACACCGCTGTGGGTGGCCAGCAGCTCGGTGTCCACCACGGCGCCGAGCACCAGCCTGGGCTCGGCGGTCAGGATGGTGCCGAGCGTGGCCAGCCAGAGCTCGGGCAGTACCAGCAGCCGCAGGTCCTCTGCCAGCTTGCCGCGCAACTTGGCCGGGATGGCGGCGCCCCGGGCGAACCGGACGGACGGCGCGGCCGAGGGCACCGGTACGCCGGCCAGCGCCAGCCGGGCGCGCAGCTCCATCACCTGGCCGGCCGCGGCGTCGTCCACGAAGAAGTCCAGCGCCTCGGCCACGCTGTCAGTCCTCGGCCAGGGTCACGTCGACCCGGAGCTGTTGGTCCGCCGCCGGTTCCACCAGCAGGGTGGCCACGTTGCCGGCGGCGCGCAGATCGGCGCTGACCGCGCGCGCCGCGTCCAGCGACCCGGCCGGGGCGGACACCCGCGCCACCCGCACCGGGGAGCGCATCGAGCGTTTGGCGTCCGACTTCGCCTTGCGGATCGCCCCGATCACCCCGCTGGCCAGCGCGATCACCTCGACGCCGGCCCCGGCGCCCGAGGGCCGAGCGGGTACCGGCCAGTCACCGGTGTGCACCGAGTCGTCGTGCCACCACGACCAGGACTCCTCGGCGGCGAACGGCAGGAACGGCGCCAGCAGCCGCTGCAGCACGGACAGCGCGGTGCGCAGCGTCAGCCGCGCCGAGTCGGTGGCACCCTCGGCGATGTCGGGCGAACCGTAGGCGCGGTCCTTGACCAGCTCCAGGTAGTCGTCGCAGAACATCCAGAAGAACCGCTCGATGCGCTCCAGCGCGGTGGTGTACCCGAAGTCCTCGAGCGCGGCGGTGACCTGCCCGATGACCTCGTCCAGCGTCCTCAGCACGGCAAGGTCCAGCGTCTCGGTCACGGCCGCCGCGGCGGCGGGCGACGGGAAGCTGAGCACGAACTTGCTGGCGTTCAGCAACTTGGTGGCCAGTCGCCGGCCGATCTTCATCTGGCCCTGGTCGAACGCGGTGTCGGTGCCCGGTCGCCCGCTCGCCGCCCAGTAGCGCACGGCGTCCGGGCTGAACTGCTCGAGCAGATCCATCGGGGTGACCACGTTGCCCTTGGACTTGCTCATCTTCCTGCGGTCCGGGTCCAGGATCCAGCCGGAGAGCGCCACGTGCCGCCAGGGCAGCGTGCCGGCGATCAGCTCGGCGCGCAGCACGGTGGCGAACAGCCAGGTGCGGATGATGTCGTGGCCCTGCGGGCGCAGGTCCATCGGGAACGTCAGCGCGAACCGCTCCGGGTCGCTCTCCCAGCCGCAGACCAGCTGCGGGGTGAGCGAGGAGGTGGCCCAGGTGTCCATCACGTCCGGGTCGCCGACGAAGCCACCGGGGCGGCCGCGCTGGTCCTCCCGGTAGCCGGGCGGGGTGTCCGACGACGGATCGACCGGCAGCGCGTCCTCGGCCGGCGTGATCGGCGCCGTGTAGTCCGGCTCGCCGGCCGCGTCCAGGGGATACCAGAGCGGGAACGGCACGCCGAAGAACCGCTGCCGGCTGACCAGCCAGTCGCCGTTCAGCCCGCGCACCCAGTCCTCGTACCGCGCCCGCATGTAGGAGGGGTGCCAGTCCAGCTGTGCGCCGCGCTCGAGCAGCGCGGACTGGTGTGCCACCGAACGGATGAACCACTGCCGGCTGGACACGATCTCCAGTGGCTTGTCGCCCTTCTCGTAGAACTTCACCGGGCGCACGGTGCGCCGCGGCTCGCCGTCCAGATCGCCCGACTCACGCAGCATCGCCACCACCCGCTCCCGTGCGGTGTGCACGGTGGCGCCGGCCAGCTCGGCGTAGGCGGCGCGGCCGGCTTCGGAGTCCAGGCCGTCCGGCGGTTCGGGAAGGATTCGCCCGTCCCGGCCGATCACCGTGCGGGTGGGCAGCTTCAGCTCGCGCCACCACTGCACGTCGGTGAGGTCGCCGAAGGTGCAGCACATCGCGATGCCGGCGCCCCGGTCGCGCTCGGCGCCGGGGTGGGCCAGCACCGGCACCTCGACGCCGAACACCGGAGTGCGCACGGTCGTGCCGAACAGCGGCTGGTAGCGCTCGTCGTCCGGGTGCGCGACCAGTGCCACGCAGGCCGGCAGCAGCTCGGGGCGGGTGGTCTCGATGTTCACCGGGCCGGCGGGGCCATGGAAGGCGATCCGGTGCCAGGCGCCGGCGAACTCGCGGTCCTCCAGCTCGGCCTGCGCCACCGCGGTCCGGAACCCGACGTCCCACAGCGTCGGCGCCTCGGCCTGGTACGCCTCGCCGGCGCCCAGCAGCCCCAGGAACGCCAGCTGGGAGATCCGCTGGGCAGGCGCCCCGATCGTCGTGTACGTCATCGACCAGTCCACCGAGAGCCCGAGCCGGCGCCAGACCTGCTCGAACACCAGCTCGTCCTCGCCCGTCAGCCGCTCGCACAGCTCGACGAAGTTGCGCCGGGAGACGTCGACCGGTCGCGCCTTGGGACCGGCCGGCTCCGGCACGGGCAGCTCGGGGTCATACGGCAGCGACGGCTCGCAGCGCACCCCGAAGTAGTTCTGCACCCGGCGCTCGGTGGGCAGCCCGTTGTCGTCCCAGCCCATCGGGTAGAACACCCGCTTGCCGCGCATCCGCTGGAACCGCGCCACGATGTCGGTGTGGGTGTAGGAGAACACGTGCCCCACGTGCAGCGACCCGCTGACCGTCGGCGGCGGCGTGTCGATGGAGAACACCTCGCCCCGGCTGGCCGGCGGGCGGAACCGGTATACGCCGTCCTGTTCCCAGCGCGCCGCCCAGTGGGCATCCATTCCGTCCAGGGAGGGCCGTTCCGGCACCGTCGGCGCGATCTCAGACACGCGCTGGAGCGTAATCGGCGGTGCGGCCGGGCCGGGCACGGCTATCCCGAGGTCCGGGCCTCGCCGGGTAGCGCGAACCGGACCTCGTCGAGCTGCTCGACCAGCCCGTCGTCCAGCAGCGAGAGAAGGCAGCGGTCCCGTTGCGCGGCGTCCGACCAGACCAGGTCCAGCGCGGCACGCTCCACCGGCCCCGGCGCCCCGCGCAGTACGTCCAACAGCCGCCCCCGGACCTGGCGGTCGGTGCCGGCGTAGCGCTGCACCGGGCGGGCCGGGCCGGTGTAGGCGGGGCGACCTCGCGCGTGCCAGGCGCAGTCCTCCAGCGCCGGGCAGCCCCCGCAGCGGGGTGTTGTGCCGGCGATGCACAACACCGCGCCCAGCTCCATCAGCGCGGCGGAGAACCTGGCCGCCTCGGCGTCCCCGGCCGGTAGCAGCGCCTCGGCGTCGGCCAGGTCGGCGGTGGTCCGGGCCGGGCCGGCGTCCCCCGCGCCGTGCACCACGCGGGCGATCACCCGGCGGACGTTGGTGTCCACCACCGGGGCACGGCGTCGGTAGCCGAACGCCAGCACGGCCCTCGCGGTGTACGCGCCGACCCCGGGCAGCGCGAGCAGGGCGTCCAGTTCGGCCGGCACCGCGTCGCCGTGCTGCCCGGCGATCGCGGTGGCGGCCGCGTGCAGCCGCAGTGCCCGGCGTGGGTAGCCGAGCTTGCCCCAGGCGCGCAGCACGTCGGCCTGGGGCGCGGCGGCCAGCGCGGACGGCGTCGGCCACCGCGCCAGCCACTCCGTCCACAGCGGCGCGACCCGGTTCACCGGCGTCTGTTGCAGCATGAACTCGCTGACCAGCACCCCCCACGGCGTCGTACCCGGGCGGCGCCACGGCAGGTCCCGGGCATGCTCGTCGAACCAGGGCAGCAGCAGTTCGGGTAGGGAGGCGGCCACACCGTCAGTGTGCCGGCCAACTCCCGACCCAGGTTCGGGCAGGGTCAGACAACCTCGTTGAGTTTGCCGCTGGCCACGTCGAACACGAACCCGCGGACGGAGTCCTTCTTCGGCACGAACGGGCTGGCCTTGATCCGCGCGATGGACTGCCGGACATCGGCGTCCAGGTCGGGGAACGCCTCGGCCGACCACGGCGGCTTGATCCCGGTCTCGTCCTGGATGGAGGCCTTGAACGCGTCGTCGGTGAAGGTCAGCATGCCGCAGTCGGTGTGGTGGATGAGGATGATCTCGTCGGTGCCGAGCAGT
>DASYLM010000344.1:0-2990 GCA_036009565.1 Pseudonocardia sp.
CGCTCCGGTGCATCCCCCACCGCACACCTCCCGATCGCCGGCCCGCCGCCGAGCCGTCACCGGGCCACAAGCTACTGCTCGTCGGAGGCGCGCTCGTCGATGCTCTCCTTGATCGCACGCTGGGCCGGCTCCGGGAGTTCGGCGGCACTCGTTCACCGGTTCAGAGCAGACCGAGCTTGCTCGCGGCGTACACCGCCCCGGCGCGGCGACTGACCAGCAGCTTGCGCACCACCGGAGATGGCGACGGAGCTGACAGGACGCTGAGACAATCGCGACCGTCGGCTGGGCCAATCAGCGGCCGGGACTGGACCGATCGGCCTAGCAACCACCCTATTGCCCGCATGGAAACACGTTGTTAACGGTGAGGCCGCGGAGTTAACGGCATGAGTCAGGCAGGCTCCGATCGAGCTCGAGGTGCTCCACGCCCGGGTGCCATGGCCGCCCAGAAGGCATCCGGCCACACCCGGGAGTGTTGTTTCGGAGGTGAGATCGTGATCGAGAAGTCGCGCTGCTACAAGGTCGCGGCAGGTGTCTACAGCGAGGACATCGCGCGGTTCGACCGGGCGCTGCGCGGGCTGCACTACCCGGCCGAGAAGTGGCAGCTGATCGCCCACGCGGTGCAGGCGCACGCCGACCAGGACCCGGCGGACCTGCGCACGATCCAGCAGTTATGGGCCTTGCCGGCCGGTCGCTACTCGAACTTCTCCGAAGTCCTGGGCGGAGCCGCACGAACCGCCCGCGGCCACCCCCGCCGACCCGGGACGGACACGACACCGGAACAGGAGCCCGCGCGGTAGCCGTCCGGGGCAGGGATCAGGTCAGGCTCCGGTCGGGCCGAATCGTTCGGTTCGGATCCGGCTCGGGTCGTGGCCCAGATCGACGAGCAGGTCGGCGGTGGTCTCGACGAAGCCGGTCGGGCCGCACACATAGCAGCTCGGTTCGAACTCCACCGGCCAGCCGCCCGCCTGCAGGTCGGCCGCGTCGATGCGCCGCGCCGGCCGGGCCGCGCCGCGCGGGGTGGACCGGGTGTAGAGGTAGCTGATGTCCAGGCCACCGTGGCCCCGTCGCAGCTCGGGCCGGTAGTACCGATCGTCCGGCGTGCGCACCGAGTACACCAGCCGGAACGGCACCCGGCTGCCGACGTCCCGGCGGACCCGGACCATCGCCATCAGCGGCACGATGCCGGAGCCCCCGGCCACCAGCAGCACCGGCGCGGGGTCCTCCGGGTGCCACACGAACCAGCCGCCGACCGGGCCGCGCAGCTCGACCTCGTCGCCCGGCTCCATCGTGTCGGTCAGGTAGGGCGAGACCTCGCCGTCCGGTACCCGCGCCACGGTGAGCTCGACCCGGTCACCGGCCGGCGCCGAGGCCATCGAGTAGCTGCGTTGGGTGCTGTAGCCGTCCTCGGCGGTCAGCCGCACGTCGACGTGCTGCCCGGCGAGGTGCCCGGGCCACCCCGGCACGTCGAAGACCAGCGTGCGGGCCGCCTCGGACTCGTCGCGCCGCTCGACCAGCCGGGCGACCAGCCACCGGAGGCGCCCTAGTCGCCCTGGTACCGCTGCTCGCGCCACGGGTCTCCGTAGTCGTGGTAGCCGACGGACTCCCAGAACCCCTGCTTGTCCGCCACCCGCAGCTCGATCCCGCGCACCCACTTGGCCGACTTCCACAGGTACAGGTGTGGGACCAACAGCCGGGCGGGGCCGCCGTGCTCGGGCGTCAGCTCCTTGCCGTCGTACTCGTAGACGATCCATGCCTGGCCGTCGAGCAGGTCCCGTACCGGCAGGTTGGTGGTGTACCCGCCGTAGGCGTGCACCAGCGCGAACTCGGCCGCCGTCTCCACGTCGGCCAGCAGGGTGCTCAGCGACACGCCCTGCCAGTGGGTGTCGAACTTGGACCACTTGGTCACGCAGTGCAGGTCCACGGTCGGACGCTCGGCCGGCAGCGCCTGCAGGTCCCGCCACGACCAGCGGTGGCGGGTGCCGGTCTCGGTGGAGATGACGAACTCCCACCGCTCGCGGATGACCCTCGGGGTCGGGCCGGCGGCGAGCACCGGGAAGTCCTCGGTCAGGTACTGGCCGGGCGGGAGCTTCGAGTCCGACCGCCTGGGCCTGCCCTTGAAGCCCCTGGACACGATGGCCATCGCGCCGCCCCTCCCGTCGCGGCCCTCGGACCGAAGCCGCCCGCCGGCCAGCGTAGCGGCCCCGGGAGCCGACGGATCTATGCTCTCGCGCGTGCCACAGTTCAGGATCTCCCAGGCCGCCGAGCTCCTCGGGGTCAGCGACGACACGGTCCGGCGCTGGGCGGAGACGGGGACGTTGCCGGTGGAACGGGACGCATCCAACCGCCGGGTCATCGACGGCGTCGCACTCGCCACGTTCGCCCGCGCGCACGCCCGCGCCGCGCCCGACCCGTCACCGGTGCGCACCTCCGCGCGCAACCGGATGGTCGGCCTGATCACCTCGGTGGTCGCCGACCAGGTCATGGCGCAGGTCGAGATCCAGTGCGGCCCGCACCGGGTGGTGTCGCTGATGAGCAGCGAAGCGGTGCGCGACCTCGGTCTGGAGCCCGGTGGCCTTGCCGTCGCGGTGATCAAGTCGACCAACGTCGTGCTCGAGACCCCGAATCCGCCGACCGGCTCAACCGCCCGGCGGGTGGGCAGGGACAACAACGGCACCACCGCCTAGCCGCGTGGGCCGAGCGAGCGGCGTCTCTGCGTCGGGGTACCCGGCCGGTGTGGCGGCACGTTGGCCGTCCTTTGCTCTGCGTAGGTATACGCAACAGCCGCCGGGCATGTTCATGATCACCGGTACTTGGTAGTTGTTCGGAAGGCCCGAAGCAGCACTCATGTCCCGGTGATCATGAGACCGGGCACCGAGCGGGCGTTTCGTTGCGCATACCTACGCAGAGCTGCTCTGCGTTGGTATGCGCAACAGCCAGGTGATGTGGCGGCCGCGGAGTTGGGGGCGGGCCCGCCGCGACTGGTACGGGCG
>DASYLM010000345.1:0-3147 GCA_036009565.1 Pseudonocardia sp.
TGGTCCAGTCGCTGGTCTCGCTGGTCACGGTTGCGCTGGTGATCGCGCGTGCGGTGAACATCCTGAAGTGACCAGCGCGGGCTCCGACCCTGTCCGGCGAGCCGTCACCGGCGGGAGCGCGGGTGGTCCGGTCGGGCGGGCGGCACGGCGTCGCGGCGGACGGCGTCGAGGTAGGCGCTGATCGAAACGTCCGACGATGGCGGTCAGGGGGAGCTGTACTGGCGCTGGTGCTCGGTGACCTCGTTCAGCAACTTCTTGAACTCGTCGAACGTCTCCCGCCCCAGCCGGTCGGCGTGCCGCCGCTGGATGCCGGCCATGATCCGGTCGGCCGCCCGCACCAGCCGCAGTCCCCTCGGGGTCGGGCAGACCAGCTTGGCCCGCCGGTCGGCCGGATCCGGGTGGCGCTCGACGTAGCCGAGGCTCTCCAGCTCGTCGACCATGCTGCCCACGACCTGCTTGTGCTGCCCGGACAACCGGGACAGCTCGGTCGCCCGGACACCCTCCAGGTCGAGGTAGGCCAGTACCGCGCCGTGCCTGTGCTGGATGTCGGCGAAACCCTTCGCCGCCAGCGAGGCGAAGAGCTCGCTCTGCACCGCGAACAGCAGCCGCCCGGACAGAACGCCCAGGTCGGGGTTCGTCCTGTTGCGCTCCGCGCGGATGCCCATCGTGCGCGCTGCCCCCCGCCGTGTCCCCAGGGCGCCCCCGCCCACGTGGCAGCTCAGTCTAGGGCGTGTCCGGTGTCCTGGTCCCGCTACCAGGTGTCCCTGACCAGCGCGGCCGCGGCGTTGTCCCGGCTGCCGGCCCGGCGGGCCGCCGCCAGCAGCGCCTCGACCGGGTCCTGCTCGGCGTCGCGCAGCGCGGCCTCGATCTCGTCGCGGCCCAGTGTCTTGTGCACGCCGTCGGTGGTCAGCAGCAGCGGGCCGGGCGGCAGCGTCGCGGTGCCGTCGGGTTCCAGCCGCGACCGCAGGCTGGAGGTGAGGATGTGCTCCGCGCTGGGCGGCGGGTCCTGGCCGAGCGCACGCATCCCCTGCGCCAGCGTGTGGTCCGTGGTGGCCTGCACGAGCGCACCGTCGCGCCAGGTCCAGGCGCGGCAGTCGCCGACCCAGGCGATGTCCCACCCGCTCCGCGACTCCCCGACCGCCACCACCAGCGCACTGTCACCGGCGCCGGCCGGGTCGACGGACACCACGACGTCCCGCGCCTCGGCCAGTGCCTCCAGTGCACCGGCCGCCACGCCGGCCCGCGCGGCCGTGTCCGCGGCCACCTGCCCGGCCCACGCGGCGTCCAGGCTGTCGCCGACGCCGTCGGCCACCGCGACCGCTATTCGGTAGCGGTCGCGCCGGTACGCGGTAGCGTCGGCACCGTACCGACGTGCCCCCTGGTCAACGGCGACCCAGATTGCTGAGCCGGACGCAGCCCCGCGCATGGGTTGCTCGATCGCGGTCATGGTGACCTCCCCCGCCGATGCGGTTCTACTGTCACCAGGTTGATCTCCGAAGCTGTGTAGGCGCTGTAGAACCGGTATGCGGTGGTGAGCAGCATGACCGGAGGTGACTGGTGAGCCGTACCGACAGCCCGCTCGGCGGCCGACGGACCCGACCGGCGGTGGGCACTCCTCGACGCCGACGGCAGGACGGTGACCGGCCGGGCCGGTAAAGGTGATCCGGCCGGACCGGACGCTAGAACCAACCGCACTATCGGGTGATCAGCGCTGCTCGGGAACCCTCCGGAGCACTAGTCTGGGCGCAGCGGACAGGCCGGGTAGCTCTTCCGAGGGATACCTCAAGGCGGAATGAACACGTTGAGCGAGCAGGGGTGAGGCGTTGTGTCCGCTGAGCGGGTGGCGTTCAGCGACGTGGCGGCGCGGGTCCCGGTGACCGGCTCCCCCGTGCCGCCCCCTGACCTGAACCGCAATGCGGAACTGGTCCGGAGCAGCTTCGTCGCCATGGCGCCCCGGCTGGACAAGGTCCTCGCCCGGTTCTACGCCGTGCTCTTCTCCTGGTCCCCCCAGCTGCGCGAGTACTTCCCGATCAGCATGGAGTCCCAGCGCGGCCGCCTGGCCCGGGTGCTCAACCACGTCGTCGGCGCGCTCGACCGGCCCGACGACCTCGTCCCGTTCCTGTCCCAGCTCGGCCGCGACCACCGCAAGTTCTCGGTGCTGGACGAGCACTACCCGATCTTCGGGCGGGCACTGCTGACGGCGCTGGCCGCCGAGTCCGGCGACGTCTGGACCGTGGAGGTCGCCACCGCCTGGGCACAGACCTACCAGTTCATGGCCGAGACGATGGCCGCCGCCGCCCGGGCCGAGACGACGCCGGCGTGCTGGGCCGGCGAGATCATCGAGCACCAGCGGCTGGACCGGGACGTGGCGGCGGTCCGGGTGCGCACCGACCCGCCGCTGCCCTACCGGCCCGGCCAGTACGTCAGCGTGGAGACCCCGCACCGCCCGAGGGTGTGGCGGTACTACACGCCCACCACCGCGCCCCGGGCCGACGGCACCATCGAGCTGTTGGTCAAAGCCGTCGGCTACGGCGGGGTGAGCCGTGCGATCGTGTCCTCCGGGCGCGCCGGCGACACCTGGCGGCTCGGCCCCGCGCTGGGCCGGCTGCCCGACCAGATCTCGCCGGACCGGGGCCTGGTGATGATCGGCGGCGGTACCGGGATCGCGCCGATCCAGGCGATCCTGCACGGCATGGAGACCGCCGGGACGCCGCCCCGCGGCGCGATCGTGTACTACGGCGCCCGCTCCTGGGAGGGCCTGCACGCGCTGGACAACCTGCGCTCGATGTCCTACCGGAACCGCTGGCTCGACGTCGTGCCGGTGGTGCAGGAGCCGCCGCCGGTCAGCGGCCCGGAGATCGGTCAGCTCGCCGAGACCGTCGTCCGGCACCGGACCTGGGTGGACCGTGATGTGCTCGTCAGCGGCTCCCCCGCGATGCTGCGCGCCACCGTCGGAGCGCTGCTCACCGCCGGCCTGCCGCTGGAGCGCATCCACTACGACCCGTTCGTGGACGACTAGACCACCCGGTACGACCGCACCGGTGCCCCGGGGAACCTCGTTCCCGGGGCCCCGCGGGTAGGCCGAACGGCTCAACTTCAATCGCCGACTGTGACCGCTCTCAGCGTCGAGCTTCTGCTTTCAGCCGT
>DASYLM010000346.1:0-20348 GCA_036009565.1 Pseudonocardia sp.
CACCCGCCGGGTGGCCACCTCATCGCGGCGCAACAGCCGCAGCCCCGTGCCGTCCGCCACCACCAGCGCGTCGGCCACCTCGGCATACTCCACCGCCGGCCAGCCCTCCTCGGTGGACCCGCGCAGGGCCAGCGCGCCGACGGCGGCGCCGGCCGCGAGCCGGGGCAGCCAGTCCCGCTGCTGGCTGGCGGACCCGGCCAGTCGGATCGCCTCGGCGGCCAACACGGTGCCCCGCCACGGACCCGGCGCCACCCCGGCGCCCAGCTCGCGGGCGATCACCTGGGCGTCCACCAGGCCGAGCCCCAGCCCGTCGTGTTCCTCGGGGACCAGCACGGCCAGCCAGCCCTGCTCCCCCATCGCCTGCCACAGCGCGGCGGGATGGCCGTCACCGGCCCCGCCTTCAGATGTTGCGGCCTCGACCACCTCGCGTACGGCTTCGGTGTCGAACTTCCCGGTCAGGAAGTCGCGCACCGCGGCCCCGAAGTCGCGCTGGTCCTCAGTGAGTGCGAAGTACATGTCCCCAGACCCCCTAGCGAGGCAGGCCGAGCACACGCTCGGCCACGATCGTGCGCTGCACCTGCGAAGAGCCACCCCAGATGGTGACCGACCGGGACCACATCGCCTGGGCGTGCAGCGCGGCCAGGTCCAGCCCGGGTACCGGTTCGCGCAGAGTGGCGTCCGGACCGAGCACGTCGTCGAACACCTCCCACAGGTCCTGGAAGGTCTCCGACCACTGCAGCTTGGTCATGGACGCCTCGAAGCCGAGGTCGCGGCCCTGCTCGACCTGGGTCAGCACGTACATCGCGTGGTAGCGCAGGCACTCCAGCTCGGCCAGCACCCAGGCGAGCTTGTCCCGCAGCACCGGGTCCTGATCGCGGCCCAGCGCCCGCGCGACGGCCACGATCTCGTCGTACTGCCGGCGGAACTCGGTGTACTGGGCCATGCCGGACGCGCCGCGCTCGAAGGACAGCAGCAGCATCGCGGTGCGCCACCCGTCGCCGAGCTCGCCGAGACAGTCGGCGGCGGAGACCCGCGCGTCGGTGAAGAACACCTCGCCGAACTCGCTCGCGCCGCTCATCTGCTTGAGCGGGCGGGCGTCCACACCGGGCTGGTGCATGTCGATGAGCAGCATGGAGATGCCGCGGTGCTTCTCCGAGCCCGGCTCGGTGCGCACCATGGTGAATATCTTGTCGCCGTGCACCGCGTTGGTGGTCCACACCTTCTGGCCGTTGACCACGAAGTCATCACCGTCGCGGACACCCCTGGTGGACAGCGCGGCGAGGTCGGAGCCGGCACCGGGCTCGGAGAAGCCCTGGCACCAGATCACCTCGTTGCGCAGCAGCGGCCCGATGATCTCCTTGCGCTGCGCGTCGGTGCCGATGGCCATCACGGTGGGCGCCAGGAAGGTCAGCCCGAGCGCGTTGACCGTCTGCGGGGCGCGGGCGAGCACCATCTCCTCGTCGTAGATGGCCTTCATCCCGGGAGTGCCGCCGCGGCCGCCGTACTCGGTCGGCCACTGGATGCCGGCGAAGCCCGCGAGCGCCTTGTCCCGCTCCCAGTCGCGGCGCAGCTCGAAGCTCTCGGTCGAGGGCAGCGACCCCCAGAACCCGGGCTTGGTCCACTCCTCCGGGATGTGCGCGCGCAGCCAGCCGCGCAGCTCATCGCGGAACCGCTCTTCGTCGGCGGTATAGGTCAGGTCCATGCGCCGCGCCTCCCTGCGAGTGCCGGACATCCTCGGGCCAGCTTGGCATAACCCGTCGGTAACTTGTGCCGCCGGTGCGCCCAGATCACCCCACCAGGCTCAGGCCACTCAGTCGATCAAGCGGGCCCGTAGCCGGTCCAGCTCACCGTCGGCCAGGCCCTGCCGGCGCAGCCAGCCCACCGCGGCGCCGTCCGGGTCCAGGTCGGCGAACACCGCCTCCATCACCTCGGGTGGGCAGCGGTAGAGCTCGATGTCGGCCGGGTCGATGTCGTACTCACTGCCGACGCCCCGGCTCAGCACCGCCATCAGCCGCTCGTTGGACATCGCGTAGTCGTGCACCACCGCATCCCGGGTCACCCCGACGGCGTCCTCCACCAGCGCGCAGAACACCCCGGTGCGGTCCTTGCCGGCGGCGCAGTGCACCAGTGTCGGCCCGGCGTCGGCCTCGGTGAGCACCCGGACGGCGGCCAGCACGTTCTCCGGCCGGTGCGCGAGGTAGCCGCGGTAGTTGAACAGCTTCGGGTCCTCGTCCTCCCGGGGGATCGGCCGCTGGCCCGCCGGCAGCACGGTGAGGTGTTCGGTGCGCACCCCGGCCCGTTCCAGCGGCGTCGGGCCGTCCTTCTCGACCTCGCGCGGCGAGCGCAGGTCGATCACAGTGCGCAGCCCGAAGTCGTCGGTGAGGAACCTCACATCGGCGTCGGTGAGCTCGTGCAGCCGGGCACTGCGCAGCAGTTGGCCGAACCGGGTCCGGCCGCCGTCGCGCAGTGGCAGGCCGCCGACGTCGCGGACGTTCTCACAGCCCTCCAGGACCACCCAGCGGTCCGTCTCGGTGCTCGTACCGACGCTCGACACCCCGCTCCGTGCTGACAACTCGCTCGCGCGCTCGCTCATTCGCCCTCGAAGCGGCTCGGGTTGAGGATGCGGCGCCGGATCTGGGCCACGATCGGCCCGTCCTGCTCGCTGTCCGCGCGGGCCCGCTGCCATTCGGGGTCACCCTGGAACGCCGCCCACTTGTGCTCGAGGTCCGCGTAGTCCTCGAAGCGCAGGCCGTAGACCAGCTCGTTGTTGGAGTTCTCGCCCACCTCGGTGAGCGAGATGAAGGTCAGCTCCATACCGTGCTTCTCGAAGAAGCCGAAGGTGTGCTCGTTGAACCGGCGGACGAGCGCCGGCATCCTGCCGGGGACCGTGACGTACTCACGGATCTCATAGATCACGGCTCCCAGTCTGCCCCGCTAACGGGGCAGCCGCAGGGTGATGGTGGTCCCTACCTCGGGAGCGGTGACCACCTCGAGCGCTGCCGCCGGGCCCGGGGCGGCGCGCAATCGCTCGCGCACGTCGGTCACCGCGTCGGTCAGCCGCACCGGGTCCATGCCGAGCCCGTCGTCGGACACCGTGAGCACGCAGTCCGGGCCGACCTTGGCCGCCGTGATCGTCACCGTGCCGCCTCGCGGAGTGCCCTCGATGCCGTGCCGGACCGCGTTCTCCACCAGCGGCTGCACGGTCAGGAACGGCAGGACCACATCCTTCAGCTCGACCGCCACGTCCCGCTCGACCCGCAGCCGGTCGCCGAACCGGGCACCCTCCAGCGCCAGGTACCGGTCCGCGTTGGCCAGCTCGTCGCCCAGCGTGGTGGACTCCGCGCCGCGCCGGAACGAGTAGCGGGTGTACTCGGCGAACTCCAGCAGCAGCTCGCGGGCCCGGGACGGGTCGGTGCGCACGTAGGACGCGATCGTGGTCAGCGCGTTGTAGACGAAGTGCGGTGAGATCTGGGCACGCAGCGCCCGCGTCTCGGCCTGGGCCAGCCGGACAGCCTCGTCCAGCGCGGACAGCTCGGCCGCGGGCGCCGGTGCGCCGGCCGCCGGCAGCGCCGGCAGCGCGGCGTCCGGGGCGGCGGTGAGCACCACCGGCCCACGCACACTCGCCGGGTGCGCGTCCAGGCGCAGGCCCAGCCAGCTGGCGTTGCGCAGTCGACCGTCCGTCTCCCAGCGCCGGTAGGAGATCTCACCGACCAGCTTGGGCGACAACCAGCGCGCGCCCCGGATGTCGTCCGGGCGGGGTGCGGCGAACGGGCAGTCCGGTTGGCCGAGGCCGTCGATGCGACTGGCCAGCTCGCGGCGGGCGGCGGCGTCCAGCCCGATGCTGATCCGGCCCACGAAGCGCAGCCCCGTCGGTCCGGGCACCCCGACCAGCAACGACCCGACCCGTTCGTCCGCCGGCCCGGTCCCGGCCCGGGCCCCCGAGTCGCCGTTGCGCTCGCCGCCGGCCCGGCCGCTCGGCTGCCAGCCGCCGATCACCACGCGTTGGGAGTGCCGGGGCAGCGTCTCCACCCACGCCCGGGAGCGCCGGCCGGGCTGGTAGCGGGAGTCCAGCCGCTTGGCCACCACGCCGGCAAGGCCGTGCCGCTCACCGGCGTGCAACACGGTCTGCCCGTCGGTGTCCAGGAAGTACGGCGGCAGCTCGGCGGGCAGCCCGTCGACATCCAGCGCGGCGAGCAGCTCACGGCGCCGCTGGTACGGCAGCTCGAGGGTGGACCGGCCGTGCAGGTACAGCACGTCGAGCAGGTAGAACACCACCGGCGCCCGGAGCAGCAGGGTGGCGGAGGGCATCGAGTTGCTCATCCGCTGGCGCAGCGGCATCACGTTCGGCCGGCCCAGCTGGTCCAGTGCCACGATCTTGCCGTCCAGCACCAGCGGGCCGTGCGCCTCGGCCAGCGCGGACAGCTCGGCCAACTCGGGATAGCTGGAGGTGATCTGGCGGTCCGTGCCGCTGAGCAACCGGGTGCGCCCCGGGCGCAGGTAGGCCACCGCGCGCAGCCCGTCCCAGACGAACTCGAAGGCCCACGCCGAGCCGGCCGGCATGGCTCCCTCGGTGGCGAGCATCGGCCGGATCGGGTGCGTCGACGGGTCCGGCAGGCTGCTCCCCTCCACGCGATGAGGGTAACCGCCGACAGTCCGCTTCAACCGCCCGGTTCAGGCCGGCTCAGGCCGCGAACCCGCCCGCGAGCAGTGTGAACGCCCGCGCGGTGGTTCACGCCAGCCGCGGTGACGGCGTCAACAGGAAGCGCCACCGCCACCCAGGAGTGCGCTGACCAGGCCCACCACCGAGGCGATCAACCCCGGCGTGCAGGAGGCCCCCGAACTGGCCGCCGTGGCCTGGCCGCCACTGCTGCCACCGAAGGTCACGAAGTTGGCGGAGCCCTGGGACGCCGACGCCGGCGCCGACTCGGGGAACTCGTTGTTGCGGGCCTGGGACGCGGCCAGCGCCGCCGGCCCGGCGGGCGTCTGCTGGTTCACGAGTCTCCCACCGGTCGGCCCGGCGGCCTGCGATCCGGCCGGCGGCCTGTCGTTGTCATGCTTGGAGTGGGCGCTGAAGGCAAGAAACCCGATCATCAGCGCAAGGGCGGCAGCAGCAACAGCCGCAACAGAACCAAAAGAACGAACCACGACCCACTCCACTCGTGTGGTGTTAGTTACCGAGGTTAACGACTGCTACGGCAAGTGGTTCGCAACTTCACACGGATGGCTGGCCGTGATGGCGGGGAACAGCCTGGACAAAATGCTCTGCGAGGTCGAAGGCCTGGTCGGCCAACTCGACCAGATGACCACTTGTCACCCGATAGAGCATCCGCCGCCCGTCCCGCCGGGCCGCCACCAACCCGGCCAGCCGCAGTCGCCCGAGGTGCTGCGAAACCGAGGACCGCGAGGCGCTGACCTGGCCGGTCAGGGTGGTCACGTCCTGCTCCTCGGTACCGAGCAGCCGGACCAGCTGCAGCCGTGTGGGGTCGGCGAGCTGGGCGAGCAGCTCGGCGGCGGTCAGCAGCACCGCGCCGTCCGGATCGGCGGCGGAGTCACCCACAGCGACATCCGATTCGGCTCGCGCACCGGCACCGGCACCGGCACCGCCTGGCTGTGGCAAGTTCGTGGCGGTTGCCATGTGCTTGTGCGCGCGCATGGTTGCATGTTGGCCGCTAAAGCTGCACGATGCAAGCAGGACCGGCGGACGGAGCACAGATGGAACACGAACAGCCGCCGACCGCGCACGGGCACCCGGCTGCGCACGGCCACCCGGCTGCGCACGACCACGCGGCTGCGCACGACCGCCCGGCGCCGAGCCACGGGCACGGGCACGGGCACGGGCACGACGAGCCAGGCACCGCCCGTCGCCGGCCGGCCCGATGGGCCCGGGTCGGCCACGCACTCACCCCGCACAGCCACGACACGGTGGACCGGATGGACACCGCGCTGCGCACCAGCACGCTCGGGTTGCGCACTGTGGCGTGGTCGTTCGCGGTCCTGGCGGTGACGGCGGTCGGGCAGCTCGCCGTGGTGGCCCTGTCCGGCTCGGTCGCACTGCTCGGCGACACCATCCACAACGCGGCCGACGCACTCACCGCGGTACCGCTGGCGGCCGCGTTCTGGCTGGGCCGCCGGCCGGCGAGCCGCCGCTACACCTACGGCCTGGGCCGGGCCGAGGACCTGGCCGGGGTGGTCGTCGTACTGGTGATCGGGACCTCCGCCGTGCTGGCCGGCTACCAGGCGATCCACCGGCTGCTGCACCCGCAGCCGATCACCCACCTCTGGGTGGTCGCGGCGGCCGGGCTGCTCGGGTTCGCCGGCAACGAGGTGGTGGCCCGGCTGCGGATCGGGGTGGGCCGCCGGATCGGCTCGGCCGCGCTGGTCGCCGACGGTGTGCACGCCCGCACCGACGGGTTCACCTCGCTCGCGGTGCTGGCCGGTGCGATCGGCGTGGCGCTGGGCTTCCCGGTCGCCGACCCGCTGATCGGGCTGGCCATCGCGGTGCTGATCCTGCTGGTGGCCAGGGACGCCGCCAGGGACGTGCTGCGCCGGCTGATGGACGCGGTGGACCCGGCCGCCGTCGCGCTGGCCCAGCGAGCCGCCGCCGCGGTGCCCGGCGTGCGCACCACGGACCAGCTGCGGATGCGCTGGATCGGCCACGAGCTGCACGCCGAACTGGCGGCCGGGGTGGACCCCCAGCTCACCGTCGAGCAGGCCCACCGGCTCGCCCACGACGTCGAACACGCCCTGGTCCACGCGGTGCCCCGGCTGACCAACGCCGTGGTGCACGTCGAACCAGCCGCCCTGGCCGCCGCCGCCCATGACACGCTCGCCCACCACCGCTGACCCCCGCGAGTGGCTGGCTAGCGTGGTCCTGGCAACGCCGGCCACCCACGAGTCGTGCCACGATGATCGGTATGACTGTGGTGCTGGTACATGGGAATCCGGAGAGCGACGCGGTGTGGGGCCCACTGGTCGCCACGCTCGGCGGGCTGGGGCGCGACGACGTGGTCCGCCTGTCCCCGCCGGGGTTCGGCGCGCCGCTGCCGGCGGGGTTCGGTGCCACCGTCACCGAGTACCGGGACTGGCTGATCGCCGAGCTGGAGAAGTTCGACGCGCCGGTCGACGTGGTCGGGCACGACTGGGGCGGCGGGCACGTGGTGAACGTCGCGATGACCCGCCCCGACCTGCTGCGCAGCTGGGCCACCGATGTGATCGGGCTCTTCGACCCGGAGTACGTCTGGCACGACCTGGCGCAGATCTGGATCCAACCGGGGGCCGGCGAGGAGCAGGTCGCCGCGATGCTGGGCGGCACGGTCGCCGAGCGCACCGAACGCTGGGTCGGGCTCGGTATAAGCCCGGACGTGGCCGCGGCGCTGGCCGCCGCGCAGGGCCCGGAGATGGGCCGCGCCATCCTCGCGCTGTACCGCTCCGCGGCGCAGCCGGTGCTCGGCCAGCTGGCGGAAGGACTGCCGGAGGCCGCGAAGTCACCGGGGCTCGCGTTGAGCGCCACCGAGGACCACTTCGTCGGCGCCGTCACGATTCGCCGCCGGGCCGCAGCCAGAGCCGGCGCGCAGTTCGAGGTGCTGGAGGGGCTCGGGCACTGGTGGATGGTGCAGGACCCGGCCAAGGGCGCCGAGGTGCTCACGCGGTTCTGGGCGTCGATCAGCTGACGGATTCTGGTGACGGAGCCCGACCCGGCGGGCACCGAGGTCACGGCGAACAGGCCGTAACCTCGCCCGCGCCGACTTCGTTATCAAAGCAAGGCTGCCGGCCGGTGCGCGCTCTTGACACAGCCGTGACGCGTCATCCTTCGCGTCCACGCTCGGCCGGCAGCTCGAAAACATCTTCACCCCGCGTAGGCCGCTGGCATAGGCGCGCCACGCCGAATACCCGATCGGGTCGCTCGGTCAACCCGTTCCGGCTACCCAGCGGCGTCGCGAACTCTCCCGTGGTCGTCCCGGCCCACGTTCGGTCCGACGTCTGTCAGTTTCAGACCGAGGCGGGCGGCGCGGGCAGCAGCGCCCGGCCGAGCCGGGCGGCGGCATCCACCACCAGGTGCTCCGGCGGTGCCGGGTCCCGGCCGAGCGCCTCGGCCAGCATGGCGTGCAGGGCGCCGATGATCGCCGCGCCGGCCAGCCCGGCGTCGATGGCCGGGTCGAGCTGCCCGGTGCGCTGGCCGTGCCGGATGTTGCGGGCGGCCGCGTGCGCCTGCTCGCGCTGCCGGATGGCGCCGGCCCTGGTCGCGGCGGCCTCGTGCAGCAGCCCGGTGGCCACCGACCGGCCCAGTGGGTGGGTGTAGAGGAAGTGGACCTCGCGCCGCAGCCGGAGCACCTCGCGCTCCAGCCAGGGCAGCTCCCCGTCGACCGGGGCGTCGAAGACCTCGGCGGAGTACTGGTCCCAGAAGTCGTGCACCACCGCCTCGACCAGCCCGTCCTTGCCCTGGAAGTAGCGGTACAGCACGCTCGGCGCGACGCCCGCGCGCTCGGCGACGGCGGCGATCTCGATCGACCCGTGACCGGCGAGCTCGTCGCGGGCGATGTCCAGCAGCCGCTGGCGGGTGGCCTGCCCCTTGCGGGTCAGCTGCGGTGCTCGGGGCATCTCGCTCCGGTGTCCGCGGCGCTGTCCACGGTGCTGTCCGCGGCCAGCATCGGCTGCCAGGGCAGCGGGGAGCCGTCCCGCCAACTGTCCGGCAGGATCTCCATCGCGGTGTTGAAACGCTGCCAGCCGATGGCGAACCCGATGGTCATGCCGAGGTCCAGGATCTCGTCGTCGCTGAAGTGTTCGCGCAGCCGCTGGTACTCCGTGTCGTCGAACCCGGTGTGCTCACCGCTGAGCCGGTCGGCGAAGGCCAGCGCTGCCTTGGTCCGCGCGGGCAGGTCCGAGCGCTCGTAGTCGAACAGCTTCTCCAGCACGGCCGCGCCCTCCCCGGCCAGCGCGGCGCGCGAGGTGACCGCGCTGCAGTGCAGGCACCGGTTGTTGTACGCGAGCTTCTTGCGCACCAGCTCGAAGAGCTCCGGCTCGATCAGCGACCCGCCGCCGTAGATGTAGCGGATGAAGCCCCAGGTGGCGTCGAGCACGCCGGGGCGCCGGGCCAGCGTGAGGAACAGGTTGTCGTCCTCGTAGGCGTTGGCGTACCACCGGTCCAGCCGTTGGCGCAGCCGCTCGTCCAGCTCCTCCCGGCGCGCTTTCGGCAGGAACCCTCGGTCGTTCGTCATGGCACTACCTCCCAGCTGAAGCCACCGGACTCAGGGCGTGATCACGTGGTCGGGGTTCGGCCGGTGCTCCGGCGGGGCCTGGCTGTAGTCGCCGAACGGGCCGTCCCGCTCGGTGATCACGGCCCGCACGCCGTCGTTCTCGGCGATCTCGATGAAGCGCCGGGCGTCCGGGGTGTTACGCATCAGCCCGTCCAGGATCGGCCCGAGCGTCTGGGTCGAGGAGATGCCCATGTTCTCGTAGGCGTGGTTGACCACCAGCTTCATCGCCGACAGCTGCGACAGCGGGATCGAGGCCAGCTGCCTGGCCTGCTCGGCCACGGTCGCCTCCAGCTCGGCGAAGGGCACCGAACGGTTGATCAGCCCGACCTCGGCGGCCTGCGCGCCGGTGAGCGGCCTGCCGGTCAGCGCGAACTCCTTCGCCCTGGTCAGCCCCAGTCGGTAGAGCCACATGCCGGACAGGTAGCAGCCCCACATCCGGCTGTACGGGGTGCCGAGCACGGCGTCGTCGCTGGCGATCACCAGGTCGGCACAGAGCGCGAAGTCGCTGCCGCCGCCGACGCAGTAGCCGTGCACCTGGGCGATGACCGGCTTCGGCGAGCGCCAGACACTCATGAACTGCTGGGTCGGCGAGAGGGCGGCCGCGGTGGCGAACACGAAGTCCTTGCCCGGGTCCCACTGCCCGTCGGTGGCGAGCTGGTCGTCCCAGTGGTGGAAACCGCCGCCGAAGTTGTAGCCGGCGCAGAAGCTGCGCCCCGCGCCACGCACCACGATGACCGAGACGTCCGGGTCACGCACCGCGAGGTGAACGGCGGTCTGCACCTCGTCGGGCATCGGCGGGATGATCGTGTTCAGCTGCTCCGGCCGGTTCAGGGTGATCGTGGCGATCTTGTCCGCCACGCCGTAGAGCACCGTCTCGAACTCGGGAGCCGCCATGCCGGAAAGTTAGTGGGGCCCCGCGCCCCGGTCAAGAAGTGACTTCACTTTTTTTATGCCCGTGGCCCGGGCACGCGTCGGCCCCACCCCCGGGTCGGGAGTGGGGCCGGGCGCAGCTGGGTTGCCGGGCGGGCTGTCGGTGCCCGTCAGAGACCGCCGAAGAGGCCTCCGCGATGGCCGCCGCCGCGGTGGCGGTTCGACGGCGCGTAGTCGGCGGTGGAGCCGTCGACGACCTGCACCTCGTCGCCGATGTTGAGGTTGTTGTAGAAGTACCGCGCGTCGGGGTTGGCGAGCCGCACGCAGCCGGCGGTCCGGTTGGACGCCACACCCCCGCCGTGGAAGGCCACCCCGGACTTGGTGAAGAACACCGAGTACGGCATCGCGGAGGGCGCACCCTCGGCGTCGGTGGTCTCGGTGCTGCGGTGGTCCAGGTCCTTGGACAGCACGTGGAAGGTGCCGGTCGGGGTGTCCTCACCCGGGCCGCCGGTGGAGACCGCGAGCGGGCCGCGAACCACCCTGCCGTCCTCGATGAACCAGGCCTTGCCGTCGAAACCCCGGTCGCCGACCGCGACACAGGCGACCACACCCCGGTCGCACGGCGTGCCGGGCACCAGGGACGAATGCCGCGCGGCGGGCGCGTTCAGCGGGCTCGCCTGGGCGGGCGTCGAACCCATGAGCGGGACAGCCACCAGCGCGGCCACCGCGCCGAGGCTGGCAATCAGCCACATCCGCCGCGACACGCGACGGGTCGCACGATGGCTGGTCATGCGCACGTTCCAGACATGCGAAGTCCTCTCCGGCGTACGTCAACCCGCTAAATGGCGGAACCATATCGAGGCAGTTGGACGTAACCGTAGGCGACCCCCCGATTACGGAAGGTATCCATCTGGTTGACCGAAACGGGTGCTGAACCGGCGCTGACCTGGAGTCGAGTCATCCATTCGGCCGCGCTGAGTGATCGCTGAGTGATCACCGAGAGGCAGCAGCGTAGCGCGCCGGGCGGTCGGGTCGGCAATCGCCGTCCCCGGGCACCCGGCACCGCCGCGGATCCCGGCGGCAGTCAACCGCGTCGTCACACGCTCGCTCACACGGCACTGCCGGATGGTTCACCGCGTCGGCAGCGAGAGGCGCCGCCGACCATCCCAGAGGGAGAAACCGATGCCACTCGTCAACGTGAAGCTGATCGAAGGCGTGTTCACCGACGCCCAGAAGACCGAGATGGTCAAGTCGATCACCGAGGCCATGGTGGACATCGAGGGCGAGAACATGCGCCCGGTGACCTGGGTCGTCGTCGAGGAGGTCAAGAGCGGGCACTGGGCCATCGGCGGCAATCCGCTGACGACCGCTGACGTGCACGCCCTCGCCGCGGGTGCGCCGACCGGCTGAACGGGGTCGGCGGACGACTGCCACCGCCGATTTGCGCTGTCCCGCCGCCTCGCCACTGCGCGAGGATGCCGTTGAGAAGGGTGCGCCCATGCTGACCATCCGGCTGTTGGGACCGCCGGCCATCGAGCGGGATGGCCGGGCGGTCCGTTCGCCGAGGGGTCGCAAGGCGTGGGCCCTGCTCAGCTACCTGCTGATCGCGGAGCGGCCGCCCAGCCGCAAGCACCTGGCCGGGCTGCTGTTCGGCGACGCGGACGACCCGCTGGGTGCGCTGCGGTGGACCCTCGCCGAGCTGCGCCGGGCTCTCGGTACGGCCGAGGTGCTCACCGGTGACCCGGTCACCACGGCCTTCGGCGACGACGTCGTCGTTGACGTCCACCTGGTGGCGACCGGGTACGGCGACGCCGCCCCGCTGCTGGGCGGTGTCGACGGGTTCGGCGGCGAGCTGCTCGAAGGTATGCACCTCGCGTCGAGCCCGGAGTTCGAGTCCTGGCTGCTGGTGGAGCGACACCGCGTCTCGGCGGCGGTCGAGGCGCGGCTGCGCCAGGCAGCGGTCGCCCGGTTGGCCACCGGGCGCGCGGCTGACGCGGTTGCCTATGCCTCGCGCGCGGTGGCGCTCAACCCGCTGGACGAGGGCAACCACGAGCTGCTGGTGCGCAGTCTGGCGATGGCGGGTGACCGGGCCTCGGCGCTGCGCCAGGTCGCGGTCTGCGAGGACATGCTGCGGCGCGAGCTCGGCATCGAGGTCTCCCCCGCGCTGCGGGAGGCCGCGACCTCGGCGTCGGGCTCGCCCATGGTGCCGCCGCTGAGCGGGCGGGCGGCGGCCGCCAGCCAGCTCGACGCGGGCCGTGCCGCCATCGCGGCCGGTGCCGTCGATGCCGGCATGCAGTGCCTTCGTCGGGCCGTGGCCGAGGCCGACCGCTGCGGGGACGCCGCGCTGCGGGGACGCGCACTCGGCGCCCTGGGCGGCGCACTGGTGCACGCGGTCCGGGGCCGCGACGAAGAGGGCGCCCTGGTCCTGCGGGAGGCGATCGCGCTGGCCACCCAGGTGGGCGACCGTGCCACCTCGGTGACGGCCCACCGGGAGCTGGGGTTCATCGAGGTCCAGGCCGGGCGGCGACGGACCGCCGATGCCTGGCTGGGGAAGGCCCAGCAACTGGCCGAGACCGACGAGGAGCTGGCGGCCGTCCTCGGGCTGCGCGGGATGAACGCCTCCGATCTCGGTGACTACCCGGCCGCATTCGCCTACTTCGGTGAGTCGGTCGAGCGGGCCGCCGGCTGCGCCGATCACCGGCAGCACGCCTGGTCGTTGGGCCTGCAGGCCCGATCGCACGTGCTGCGCGGCGAGCGCAGCCAGGCCGCCGTCGCACTCAAGACGTCCCTCGAGCTGATCCACCAGCAGCGCTGGCTGGCGTTCCTGCCCTGGCCGCAGACCCTACGGGCGGAGCTGGACCTGGACGCCGGCGACGTGGCGGCCGCGGCCGACGGGTTCGAACACGCCTGGGAGCTGGCCTGTCAGCTCAACGACCCCTGCTGGGAGGGCATGGCCGCGCGCGGTCTCGGGCTGCTCAACGCCAGCCGGGGTGACCGCGCGGCCGCCACCAAGTGGCTCGACGAGGCGACGCTGCGGTGCAACCGGGTCACCGACCGCTACCAGTGGGTGCACGGGCACGTGCTGGACACGGTGATCACCGCCGCGCTGGACCAGGGCGACCGCGAGCGGGCCGCACCGCTGGTCGCGTCGCTGTCGTCGCTGGCCGCGCGCTGTGACATGCGCGAGCTCGTGGTGCGCGCCGAGCTGCACCGCGGCCGCCTCGGCGATCCGACGGCGCTCGCGTCGGCCCGGCTGCTCGGCGCACACATCGACAACCCCGCGCTGACCCGGCTGCTCGAAGAACCGACTGCTCGAAGAACCGACACGACGGGGCGGCACCCATGACGGCAGAGCACGGGACACCGGACGACCCGGGGTCGGCAGGAACCGGCTGGCTCGAGGTCCCGGAGCCCGCCGCCGGGGCGCAGCGCCTGTTCGACGAGGACGTGGCCGAGCTCGGTTACGTGATGAACGCGTCCAGGGTGTGGGCGCGGCAGCCGGAGACGTTCTTCGGGCTGTTCGAGCTGATGCAAGGGAACATCGACACGCACGGGCTGGACCCGCGCCAGCGCGGCATCCTGGTCACCGCGTGCGCGGCGGCCCTCGGCGACGCGTACTGCGCACTGGCCTGGGGAGGCAAGCTGACCAAGGTGGCGGGCGCCGACATCGCGGCCGGGGTGCTCCGCGGCGACGACGACGGGTTGACCGCCGCCGAACGCGCGATGGCCGGCTGGGCCCGGAAGGTCACCCGGGACCCCAACCACACCGGTCAAGCCGATGTCCAGGAGCTGCGCGACGCCGGGTACAGCGACGACCAGATCTTCGGCATCACCGTGTTCGTCGCGCTGCGCCTCGCGTTCTCCACCATCAACGACGCACTCGGCGCGCGCCCGGACGCCGCCTACCGCACCACCGCCCCCGGCGCGGTGCTCGGCGCCGTCACCTTCGGCCGGCCCATCGACGACCCGCCGCCGGACGTTCCCGGCGAGCAGTGAGCCGGCCATACAACGGAACCGCCAGCAACAGCAGGACCGCGACCTCGGCGAGCAGGCTGAGAAGAGCCTGCGGCGCTGGGCTGAAGCCGCGCTCGACGAACCCGAAGATCCCGGTGGTGCGGGACAGGGCGAACCCGACCAGGGCACCGGCGGCGAGCGCGGCGGCCCCGAGGCGCAGGATCGCCGGACCACCCACCGCGAGCAGCACCGCGACCGCGAGGGAACCGCTGGCCTGGAGCAGGAAGGCGGGCCCGATCAACGGGATGACGCGGTAGCCGTGCAGGTAGAGCTGGGCGTGCAGGTAGCCGCTGGTGGCGAGGCACGCCGCGGCGCCGATCCGGCTGACCGCGGCCGGGGCCGGGGTGACGATGCCGGCGGTCATGCCAGTTTCCGGTCTCGAACGGCCAGGGCGTGCTGACCGGGCTGGTAGGTCACGTCGCGGATGCCCAGCGCGTCGCCCAGCTGCCCGGCCGGCAGGGTCAGTGGGACCGGGGCGGGCCCCTGCCCGGGATGGGGCAGCGGGTAGGCGGTGGTGGTGGCGCTGTGGAAGGTGACGTTGCCCTCCGTCTTGGAGAACAGCTGGTGCACGTGCCCGTTGAGGCAGGTCACCGAGGAGAACCGGCGCAGGTAGGACAGCGCCTGGGTGGCGTCGTCGGTGCCCCAGCCCCACGTCGGGTACATCGCGAACAGCGGGATGTGGCTGAACACCACGATCGGCGTGTCGCTGGACAGGCCGGCGACGTCACGCTGGATGAAGTCGAGCTGGTCGACGCCGAGGTGGCCGAGCTTCTCCAGCGCCAGGGTGTTGACCAGCGCGATGACGTGCACGCCCTTGACGTCGAAGCTGTACCAGCCGTCACCTCGGCTGCCGGCGCCGAACGCGGCCCGGTACTTCTGCCCGTGGTCGTCGACCGAGTCGTGCTCACCGGGCACGACGAACACCTTCCCGGTGCGCAGGCCGCCCAGCATCTGGCGGACCTGGTCGAACTGGGCCGGACTGGACAGGTGCGTCAGGTCGCCGGTGTGCATGACGAAGTCCGGGTTCAGGTCCAGCGCGTTGACCTGGTTGATCGCACGCGAGAACGAGCCGGTGACGTCGAGGTTGGCGGGCCCGTGGAAGCCGATGTGGCTGTCGCTGAGCTGGACGAACCGCAGCGCGTTCGGATCGCCGGCCGCCGCCGCCGGGTCACCGCCGACGTGGCTGATCACCTCGCCGCCGGCGACGGTCAGTACCACGGCGGCACCGAACCAGGCGCCGTGGCGCAGCAGCTGCCGGCGGTTCATGCCGCCCGGTTTGCCGGCGCCGGCGTCGTCCCGGGGCGCGCTCACGGGGTCACCACGACGGTGGCGGTCATGAACGGGTGGATGGTGCACAGGTAGTCGAAGTGGCCCGGTGCGGTGAAGGTGTAGCGGTACGACTCGCCGGTGTTCAACGGCGCGGAGTGGAACGGCCCGTTGTTCATCGCGGTGACGGTGTGCTGGTCCTGGTCCTGGTTGGTCCAGGTGACGGTGCTGCCGACCTTGACGGTGACGGTGGCCGGGGAGTACGCGAAGTTCTGGATGGCCACGGTGTCGGTGGCCACCGGTGCGTCGGGCGACGCCGCTCCCGGGCCGGGTGGCGGCACGGCCATGCCCGCCATCCCTGCCATGCCTGTCGTGCCTGTCGTGCCTGTCGCGGCCTGGGCCGGCTGCGCGTTCGCCGTGTCGGCCGACGGCGCGGTGTTCGAGGTCGTCGCGCAGCCGGCGAGCACGCCCGCCCCCATCGCGATGGAGACCAGTAGGAAAACCATCCTGGGAAGGACCCAGGACCAGGACTGCCGCATGGTGTGCCCCTTGTCCGGCCCGATCTTCCCGGGCCGTCGGCGGACCCGCCCGATGCGGGTCACGCTCCTAGATAGGGGCGGGGGTTACAGCGGTCCGGCGGACGCGTCGCTCAGGCGACGGGGCCGGGTGGGGCGAAGACCTGCACCGTCCCGTCCACCTCGCGGACCTGCAGGTGCGGCAACGGGCGGGGCGGCACCGCGAGCTGGTAGTGCAGCAGCTGTCCGCCGAGCGCGAAGGAGGCGTTGTGGCACGGGCAGTCCAGCCGCCGGTCGGCCGCGTTCAGCGCCAACCGGCACCCCAGATGGGTACACACCCCGGACACCGCCCCCAGCTGGCCCGCGGTGCGGGCCACGAACCCGATCACGGTGCCCAGGTCGAAGGCGTGCACGCCCCCCTCGGGAAGGTCCGCGCTGGCCGCGACCGTGCGCCACCGCCCGGTGTTGGGCTTCAGCGTCTCGTCGCCGCCGGTATCGGCCGGGCGGGACAGCACGTGGTCGACCCCGGCCCCGATCGCCGCCGCGCTCGCCGCGATCGAGGCACCCTGCACCAGCCGGCGCCGGGTACGGTCCACCGCGGCGGGCGGCGGCGGGGCGTTGCGGTCGGCGTCGTCGCGCGCGAGCTCGTCGGCCAGCCGCCGGTGCAGACCGGTCACGAACTCCTCGCGGGGCGCCCCGGCCCCCGGGCGCGCCGCCCGCAATGCGATCGCGGCCCGCAGCTGCGCCGCATCGTCGCCCTCGGCCCGGAACGGACGGGGCCGCCGGCCCCGCAACAGATCGGCCACGAACCGGCGCACGCCTCGCTCACTCACTCTGGCACCCCATCCACGAGCTGGGCGGCGCGGCGCAACGCCCGATGCTGCAACACCTTCGCATTGCCCACAGTCACCCCCAACGCGGCCGCGGCCTCACGTACCGAATAGCCCTCCAGGAACCGCAGGCGGAGGATGTGGCGATACTGCTCCGGGAGCTCGGCCAGGATCTGGGCCGCCCGCCCCGCCGCCCCGGTGGACCCGTCGGAGTCAGCGCCTTCGGTGGACACCCCATCCACCGCGGGCACCCCGATCTCCGCGACGAACGAGGCGACCGACTCGGAGATGGTGGTGATCTCCCGGCCCAGGGTCCGCCGCCAGTACCCGGCCAGCACGGTCCGCGCCGTCGCCGAGAGGTAGGCCCGCACCTCGGGCACCGTCGCCGAGACACGCAACGGGCGCAGCGCCGCCAGGAACACCTCCGCGGTGAGGTCCTCCGCGTCGGCCCGGTTACCCACCTTGGTGAACATCAGCCGGTACACCCGGTCCACGTTGTCCCGGTACACGGCCTCCCAGTCCGGGTAGACCTGACCACTGACCACCCGCAGGCCCGGCGCGCCGGCCGGCCGGGTCACCTCGCCGGCGTCGGCCGGGGCCACCGCCACGTCCGGCGTATCCCCGGAACCACGCCGCCGAGCCCGGCCGCGGTCGGGCCAACTCATCCCGCGAACCATGCCACCCGCCCTCCGACGTTCGGGTCGGACCTGACCGACAACCCCGCCGACAACTAATAGGTCCCCGGGTTACAGCGCGCGGACCCGGAGCAGCCCGGCCCCGGCCGGGCCCGGAACAATCGTTCCCCAGCACCGTGGTCCGCAACACACCGGCACCCGACCGCGGGGCCGGCCATGCATGGACGAGCCCGAAAACGGCATGGACACGCGAGCCCGACCACCGGAGGACCGGAACAGCCGTACCAAGAAGAAGACGGTCGATCTGCCCGGCGGGTACTCCTACATTCAGGACTGGCACTGCCCGGCGCGTGCCGGGCCCGCCCGGGCAAGGAAAACGGCCCTTGGGGGCTGGAAACCCCAAGGGCCGTTCCTGGTAGCGGGGGTAGGATTTGAACCTACGACCTCTGGGTTATGAGCCCAGCGAGCTACCGAGCTGCTCCACCCCGCGTTGGTAATTCATAGTTTACACACCGGCCGCCGCCCGTTTGCCCCGGGCCATGCAGTTGCACCGGACCCGGTCTGATAAGGGGTTCGCGCGGCCTCGTCGCCGACCGCTCGGGGTGGCGCCGCTCACATTGCGGCCGACGGAATACCCAGGTCCGCGAAATGAAAAAACGGCCCTTGAGGGGCTGGAACCCCAAGGGCCGTTCGTGGTAGCGGGGGTAGGATTTGAACCTACGACCTCTGGGTTATGAGCCCAGCGAGCTACCGAGCTGCTCCACCCCGCGTCGCTAATTCATACCTTACACACTGGGAAACGGCCGGCGAAGGGGGCCCCCTCCGCCGGCCGTTCCCAGCTCAGCCGCCGTTCGCGGGCGGTGCGGCCGGTGGCGCGGCCGGTGGTGCGGCCGGTGGTGCGGGGGCGGCCGGCGCCGGCGCCGCGGGTGCCGCCGGGGCACCCCCCGCCGAGTTGAACCGCTTCACGGCCTTGTCGAGGTCGGCCAGTGCGGCGCCCTGGGCGGCGAAGTCACCGGACTGCTGCGCCGCCTTCAGTCGGGACAGCGCGCCGTTGATGTCCGTCACGGCGGCCTGCAACTGGGCCGCCCCGGCCGCCGCCGGGGACTGCGACGGCCCGCCGGCGGCCTGGGTGGGCGGCGTCCCGGTGGCCACGCCGGGACCGAACACCTCGTTGAGTGCCACGTCCAGCCGTGCGACGTAGCCGATCTTGCCGCCGAAACTCACCAACACCCTGGCCAATTGCGGGAACGACGATTCCTGATTGGCCCGTTCGATATAGATCGGTTCCATATAGAGCAGCCCACCGGCCACCGGCAAGGTCAGCAGGTTGCCATAATCAATTGTCGTTTGATTTTGTCTGAGCAGGTTCAGCTGTTGGCTCACCTCAGGCAAGGAGACGAACTGGTTCTGCACCTGTTGTGGACCCGGTGTCTGGGTGTCGGCGGGTAATTGCAGCACCGTCATCTGGCCGTAGCTGGTCGGATCCGAACTCACCGATACGTAGGCCGACAGGAACGGTCTGCGCAGGCTGACCAGGGCGCTGGTGAGCTGGAAGCTCGCGCCCTGCTGGCCGGGCAACCCGGCCAGTACGTAGTACGGCGGCTGCGGGTCCGGCGCCGGGCCGGTGCCACTCACCGTCGGGTCGGACGGCACGTCCCAGAACGACACCGTGGAGAAGAACTCCGCGGGGTTCTGCACGTGGTAGCGGGTGAGCAGCTCGCGCTGCACCTTGAACTGGTCTTCCGGGTAGCGGAAGTGCGCCCGCAGGTCAGGACTGATGTCGGTGGCCGGCTTGACCGTGCCCGGGAAGGCCTTCATCCAGGTCTTGAGCACCGGGTCGTTCCCGTCGAACGCGTAGAGGTTCACGGTGCCGTCGTAGGCGTCCACCGTGGCCTTGACCGAGTTCCGCAGGTAGCTGACCGTCTTGTTGGGCAGCCGGCGCACCCCGGGCAGGGTGTCCTGGGTGGCATCGCCCAGCGACGTCTGCTCCGCGTACGGGTAGTTCTCCAGCGTGGTGTAGCCGTCGACGATCCACTGGATCCGGCCGTCGACCACCGCCGGGTACGGGTCGCCGTCCAGGGTCAGCCAGGGCGCCACCTGGCTCACCCGGTCGCTCGGGTCCCGCACGAACAGGATCTTCGAGTCGGCGTTGATCGAGCCGTTGAACAGGATGTTCCGCTCGCCGTAGGACATGGCGAAGACCAGGCGGTTGAACAGGTTGCCCAGCGACACCCCGCCCTTACCGGTGTAGGTGACCGCGTTGGTGTCGCTGTCGTACTCCCTCGGCGCATCGGTGGGCGGCGAGCCGACGATCGAGTAGTCGGTGATCAGCTCGCCGTAGTAGATCCGCGGCTGGTTGACGACGATGTCACCCTTGTTGCTGGTGTCGCTGACGGTGAAGTTCGGGTAGCCACCGGAGCCGGCCGCCTCGTCCAGCGCGGAGTTGACCTGGTTGGCCGGCGCGGCGACGAACCCGTTGCCGTGGGTGTAGACCATGTGCCGGTTGATCCAGTCGGTCTGGTTGCCGGTCAGCGCACTGCTGTCCAGCTCACGCGCCGCGACCACGTAGTCCTGCACGTTGCCGTTGACCGGGTAGCGGTCGATGTCCAGCTTCGGCGGGAACCCGTAGAAGTTCTTGCGCTGCTCGAGCTGGGTGAAGGTCTTGGCCAGCTTGCTCGGGTCGAGCAGGCGCAGGTTGGAGATCGTCGCGGTGTCCCCGCGGACCGCGCTCGGCGTCGCGTTCGAGACCCCGGAGTAGTCCTGGTACTTGATTTTCTGCGGGGTGAGCCCGTAGGCGGCCTGGGTGGCCTCGATGTTGCGCTGGATCGGTATCGCCTCGCGCACGTTCGCGTTCGGCCGGACCACGAACTGCTCCAGCACGGCCGGCCAGGCGGCGCCGATCAGCACGCTGGACAGCACCAGCAGCGCGATCGCGATCGACGGCAGCTGCAGGTTGTGCCGGAA
>DASYLM010000347.1:0-11018 GCA_036009565.1 Pseudonocardia sp.
CACCGACGCCGGCGTAGGCCACCCCGAAACCGACCACCAGCATGCCGAGAACCGCCGCCCACGTGGTCACCGCGAGCACGGTGCCCAACGCGACCAGGGCGGCGGCCGCCGGCAGCGCGGCAAGGTAGACCCGGGTGCGGATCGCCGGCGGCCCGAACACGTCGGACAGGGCGCCGAGCGCGATCGTGCCGAACACCGCGTAGGTGGCCATCACGCCGTCGCCGAGCAGGTAGCGGCAGAGGAAGAAGCCGGCGCAGGCCGCCGTGGTGACCCGGACGGCGGCACGGATCGCCGTCAGGTTCGGGTCCCGCCCACGCAGCCACGCCACCACACGGGCGGGGGCGGCGGAAACTGCGGTCGGCACGGCGGCTCCTCGGCGGCCGGGCGCGAGCGGCCCGGTCGAGCACGCCCATGCTCGTGCGCGGCTCCGGCCGCCCGCAAGCCCCTTCGGGTCCACGGGGAGAGCGTTATCCTGCCCTTTACTACGATGTCCATATAATATGAGTTCCATGGCCAGCCGTGCCCTGGGACCAGCCGGGGTAGTGGGTGGCAGGTGCCCGAGGAGGCCACTCGCCACTCACGGGGTATTACGAGACGCCGCGGCTGCCACCGGACCAGTAGCGGGCGCGCAGCTCGCGCTTGAGTACCTTGCCCGCGCCGGACAGCGGCAGCGCATCCACGAACTCGACCGAGCGCGGCGCCTTGTAGCCGGCGATGTGCTCCTTGACGTGCGCCCGCAGCTCCTCGCCGGTCGGTGCCGACCGGTCGGCAGTCGGGCCGGCAGTCGGGACAGAGCCCAGCACAACCACCGCGTGCACCCGCTCGCCCCACTCCTCGTCGGGCACCCCGATCACCGCGCAGGCCGCCACCGACGGGTGCTTGGCCAGCGCGTTCTCCACCTCGACCGAGTACACGTTCTCGCCACCGGAGACGATCATGTCCTTGATCCGGTCGACCACGAACAGGTAGCCCTCGTCGTCGAGGTAGCCGCCGTCGCCGGTGTGCATCCAGCCGCCGCGCAGGGCGGCCTCGGTCTCGGCCGGCCGGTTCCAGTAGCCCAGCATCACGTGCGCCCCCCGGGACACGATCTCCCCGATGGAGCCGTTGGGGAGCTCGCGGTCCTGCTCGTCGACGATGCGCACCTCCGAGTGTGGCGCGGCCCGGCCGGCGGACCGGCGGAGCCGCTGGACGCCGTGGTCGGCCGGGCTCAGCAGGGTGGCCACCGGGGACAGCTCGGTCATCCCGTAGGCCTGGGTGAAGTCGGCGGTGGGCATCCGCTTGGCCGCGCGCTCCAGCACCGCCTCGGAGATCGGCGATGCCCCGTACAGCAGGTTGCGCAGGCTGGACAGGTCCGCGCCGGCGGCGTCCGGGGAGTCCACCAGCATCTGCACCATCGTCGGTACCAGCAGCACGTCGGTGACCCGGTGCCGCTCGATCGCCTCGGCGACCCCGGCGGGGGTGAACCCGGGGACGATCACGTGGGTGCCGCCGACCGCGGTACGGGCGGCCCAGGCGGCACCGTCCGCGAGGTGGAACATCGGCGCGGCGTGCAGGTAACGCCCGCCGGGCACCATGAACGCCCCGGACGCCGCGCTGCCCAGTGCCGAGGTGAGCAGGTTGGTGTGGCTGAGCATCACGCCCTTGGGCTGCCCGGTGGTGCCGCCGGTGTAGTAGATGCCGGCCAGCGCGTCGCCGCCGCGGCGCACGTCCGGCACGGGGTCGTGGCCGGCGATCAGCTCCTCCAGGTCCAGCGCACCTGCCGGCGGGGCACCGGAGCCGGCGTGCAGCACCGTGCGCAGGACCGGCGCCTCGTCGCGCAGCCGGGGCACCATCGCGGCGAACGCGTCGTCCACCAGCAGAACGGCGGTGCCGGAGTCCTCCAGGGAGAAGGCGATCTCGGCGGGGCTCCAGCGGGTGTTCGCCGGCACCACCACCGCATCCGCCCAGGGCACCGCCAGCAGGTATTCGTGGTAGCTGTCCGAGTTGTGGGCGAGGATGCCGACGCGATCGCCGGAGCCGACCCCGAGCGCCCGCAGGCCGGCGGCGAAGCGGGCCACCCGCCGGGCCGATTCCGCCCAGCTACGTACCCGGTCACCGAAGATGGTCGCCGGCAGCTCCGGTGTCTGCGCCACGGCGCGGTGCAGGCCCTGCGTCAGGTACATCCCGGGCATTGCAAGTCCTTCCGCAAAGTCGGAGACGTCCGCAGCAGGGTTCACATCTGATGTAATTAGCCTGATCGTTAGGCTGCCACAACACGCCACAGACTGGTGCGTCATTCACAATGACAGCTCGGCCCGGACTTGTGAAGGAGGGACGATGACCCTGCCGACCGCCGATGGGCCGGTCCGCAAGCGGCCGAGGGACCGCAAGGCGCAGATCGTCACCGCCGCCGCCCGGCTGTTCTGGGAGCGCGGCTACCACCAGGTCGGCATGGCGGACATCGCCGGCGCGGTCGGCATCGGGGCCAGCGCGCTGTACCGGCACTTCGGGGGTAAGGGCGACCTGCTCGCCGCGGTGCTGACCGAGTCGCTGGACGGGCTGGAGCGGGTGATCGCCGACTCCTCGGCGCTGGACGACCAGCTGCGCGGCACCACCAGCGTCGTGCTGGCCCACCGGGAGTACGCCACGCTGTGGGAACGGGCGCCGGGGCAACTGCCGGAACGTGAGTTCGGCGAGCTGAAGGCCCGCCACCGCGCCGTGCTCGCCCGGTTCACCGCCACCGTAGCCACCGCCCTGAGGGAGCGCGGGGTCGTCGAGCCCGCCGAGGTCGCGCTGCGCACCCGCGCCGTGTCCTCCGTGCAGGAGAGCCCCTCGCACCACCACACCCACCTGGACCCGGACCGCTTCGTGGAACTGCTGCACCGCGCGGCCGCCGCGGTACTGACCGTGACATTGCCGGCATCGGGCGAGCGGACCGCGCCGCACGCACCGAAGGATCCGCAGCTGCCGGTGTCGCGGCGGGAGGCGCTGCTGGCCGCGGCGAGCAAGCTGTTCGCCGTGCGCGGCTACTCCGCCGTCAGCCTGGACGACATCGGCGCCGCCATCGGCATCGCCGGCCCGAGCGTCTACAACCACTTCCCGAGCAAGGCCGACCTGCTGCTCAGGGCGCTGCAGCGGGGCAATGAGGCGCTGTGGTTCGCCCTGCACCAGGCGCTGGCCAGCGCGGAGGGACCGGCGGACGCGCTGGACCGGCTGCTGGACAGCTATGTGGTGATCATGGCGAGCAATCCGGAGATCGTCACCGTGCTGCTCAACGAGGTGGCCAGTCTGCCGGCCGAGCTGCGCACCGACTTCCGTCGCACCCAGCGTGATTACGTAGCCGAATGGGTCGCGCTGCTGCGCCGGTTCCGGCCCGAGCTGTCCGAGCCGGAGGCCCGGGTGCTGGTGCACACCGCACTCGGCCTCACCAACTCGCTCTCACAGCATCGCCCGGTCCCGGGACGACCGACGTTCGAGGCCGACCTCAGCTCTCTCGGCCGGGCGGTCTTGCGCGCTTAAGTGAATCGTGATTAGGTCGATCTCCTTAGATATCGCGGACTTGTAGCCGTTGAGTCAAAGGAACTTCGACGCAAAGGAACTCTTCATGAGTCGGACCGTGCACGTCGTCGGTGTCGGCATGGTGCCCTTCACCAAGCCGCGCGAGACGCTGGGTTACGAGGTGATGGGCGAGCGCGCGGCACGCGAGGCGCTGCGGGACTCGGGGGTCGGGTACGACCAGGTCCAGCAGGCCTACGCCGGCTGGGTCTACGGCGACTCGACGTCCGGCCAGGCCGCACTGTACCGCCTCGGCCTCAGCGGCATCCCGATCCTGAACGTGAACAACAACTGCTCCACCGGCTCGTCCGCGCTGTACCTGGCGCGCCAGGCCGTGTCCAGCGGCGCGGTGGAGTGCGCGCTGGCGCTCGGCTTCGAGCAGATGGCCAACGGCGCGCTGCAGATGGGCTTCGCCGACCGCACCTCACCGTTCGCCCGGTTCGACGAGGCCGCCGAGGGCCTGTACGAGGCCGAGGAGAACGCCCCGCTGGCCCCGCGCTACTTCGGCGGCGCCGGGCAGGAGCACATGGACACCTACGGCACCAGCGTCGAGACGTTCGCCAAGATCTCGGTCAAGGCGCGCAGGCACGCCGCCAACAACCCGTATGCGGTGTTCCGCGACCAGGTCACCGAGGAGCAGGTGCTCGCCTCGCCCCGCATCTTCGGGCCGCTGACCAGGCTGATGTGCTGCCCGCCGACCTGCGGTGCGGCCGCCGCCGTGGTGTGCAGCGAGGACTTCGCCCGCCGCCGCGGGCTGGACAGTTCGGTGGTGATCGCCGGCCAGGCCATGACGACCGACTACCCGAGCACCTTCGAGGCCGGCCAGCTGCGCCGGATCGTCGGCTACGACATGACCGTGGAGGCCGCCCGCCAGGTCTACGAGCAGGCCGGCGTCGGTCCGGAGGACATCAAGGTAGTCGAGCTGCACGACTGCTTCGCCACCAACGAGCTGCTCAGCTACGAGGCGCTGGGGCTCACCCCGGAGGGCTCGGCGGAGAAGTTCGTGGCCGACGGCGACAACACCTACGGCGGCCGGGTGGTGACCAACCCGTCCGGCGGCCTGCTCTCCAAGGGCCACCCGCTGGGCGCCACCGGGCTGGCCCAGTGCACCGAGCTCGTCTGGCAGCTGCGCGGCACCGCCGGCCCGCGCCAGGTGGACGGCGTGCGGCACGCGCTGCAGCACAACCTGGGCCTCGGCGGCGCCTGCGTGGTCACCCTGTACGAGAAGGTGGCCGCCTGATGGGTGCGATCGACCCGGCCGCGATCGGCACCGAGCTGCCGGCGCGGGCGGCCCTGGCCGACGGCACCGTCACGCTCACCGGCACCGCCACCGTCGCGCTCCCGTAGTTAGACCTGACAGCGAGCGCTGACCCGACCTCTACCCCCGGGAGCAACCATGTCCGCCCGTCCCCTCGCCGACCGCGTGGCGCTGGTGTCCGGCTCCGGCCGCGGCATCGGCCGGGAGATCGCCCTCAAGCTGGCCTCCGCCGGTGCCTCGGTCGTGGTCAACGACCTCGACAAGGACGTCGCCGAGCAGACCGCCGCCGACATCACCGCGAGCGGCGGCACCGCGACCGTCTGCGCCGGCAGCGTGACCGACGCCGACTTCGCCGACCGCTTCGTGGACACCGCTGTCAGCGAGTTCGGCGGCCTGCACATCATCATCAACAACGCCGGATACACCTGGGACAACGTGGTCCAGAAGATGACCGACCAGCAGTGGGACGACATCCTGGACGTGCACCTCAAGGCGCCGTTCCGGATCCTGCGCGCGGCCCAGCCGGTGATCAGTGCGGCGGTCAAGGCGGAGCGCGCGGCCGGCGGGCCCCGGGTGACCCGCAAGGTCGTCAACATCTCCTCGATCGCCGGCACCGGCGGCAACGCCGGCCAGATCAACTACAGCTCGGCGAAGGCCGGCGTCACCGGGCTGACCAAGACGATGGCCAAGGAGTGGGGCCGCTACGACGTCACGGTCAACTGCGTCGCGTTCGGGCTGATCCGCACCCGGCTCACCGAGACGCCGGCAGGTGGCGACGCCAAGATCGACGTGGCCGGGCGGCAGATCGCGGTCGGGGTCAACCCGGAGCTGCTCGCCCAGTTCGAGGCGACCATCCCGCTGCGCCGGGCAGGCACGCCGACCGAGGCGGCCGGTTCGGTGTACCTGCTCTGCATCCCGGAGAGCGACTACGTCAGCGGCCAGGTCGTGATCTGCGGCGGCGGCTTCAACGGATAGTCCCCGAGCGGCTTCCGGCGAACCGAACACCACGCTGGCCCGATTTCCGAATAAGTTATATCGATCCGTCTCGCGCCGAGGTCGCAAAATGCAAGAAGGGGCGCCGGACTCGAAGTCCAGCGCCCCTTCCCCTGCGGAGCTAGCTCAGTTGCTGCCCGCGGTGTCGACCCAAGAGTTCTTCTGGTGACAGTCACCGTCGTGGCTGTCGCTGTTCTCCTGGTCCTTGGCCGCAAAGCCGGCAGTGCCCTCGACAACCGAGTTGTTGCACGCCTGCATCGGCACCTGAGCGGCGCTGTCCTGGACGTTGACCCAGCCGACCTGGCCGTGTGCACCGTCAAGGGCACCCGCAAACGCGAGCGGGGTTGCCGCCAGCAGACCGGCAGCGGCGACCGCCACCACAATTCCAGCCTTCTTCAGCACAGTGGATTCTCCTGTTCATTGAGGCGGCATCGCTCGATGCCTGCCATGTCACCAGCGAGAATTGGGGAGCACCCGCCGGCAACGGCTAATGTAGAGGATCTTCTCAGCACAGCGACAGCGGGTAGCCCAAACGGGGGCGATCCTTATCCCAACAAAGGTTACGAGCCCTTTCGAGTGATACACGTTATTACACCGAAATAACCACCCTGCGTTTACCGATTCGCCCGGGCTTCACCTCCAAGTGAAAAGGCAGCGGATATGCCGACACGCCGGAGCGGACAGTAAACCTGCTGGCCGGAGCGTTTCAGGCAGTAATCACGCCACCCGAATCCTGGGCCTCGGTCACGATAAGTGAGGACGATTCGCGCCTGAACACCCAATTGGTCACCCACCTTGGTGAGACCGCCGTCAGATCGTTATCTGCGAGCCCGACTCTCGTTGGTGTTGGCAGGGGCGACGACGCAGTCCGCGCCACACCGCACGCATCGCCACGAGGCAAAGGAACAAAGAATGAGCCGCACCCGCCGTTTGGCCCTGGCCGCAGCAGTCGTTATCGGTGGCACCCTCACCCTGGGTGGGGTCGCCTACGCCGACTCCTCCTCGGAGTCGACGGGCCCCTCGGGAGACAGCTCGGTCCTCGACGGCCACGTCACCCCGGGCGTCAACAGCAACCAGGCAGACTTCGCCAAGCTCACCCACATCAAGCTCTGACCGAGCTGGTCGTAGGAGCACAAGCACCACAGGCTCGACCGCGCTGGGCGTCCCCGCCGACTTCGACGGTGGGGGCGCCCAGCGTCGCGACAACCCGGTGGCGAGCTCGATCGCACGCCGGGTGGGTCAGCGGCGGCTCAGCCGGGCAGTCCGACGAGCTCAGCCGAACGGTCCCAGAGCTCGCGTTGGTAGCGGGCGTCGTTGCGGGTGGCCACCGAGGGCAGCAGCCGTGCGCCCGGGGTAGAGGTGAAGAACTGGCCGCTGACCCCGTCGAGCGCAGGGTCGAGCACCAGCCTCAGGCCCATCCGCGCACCCTGCTCGGGTCGGCGGACGAACGGGGTCCTGGCGAGGAACGTCCCCATCCGCTGCAGCCTTTGCACATCCCGGGCCAGGCCGGTCGCCACCAGTCCCGGGCAGAAGCAGTTCGCGGTGACGCCGAGGCCGTCCAGACGCCGGGCGAGTTCCGCGGTGAACAGGACGTTCATCAGCTTGGAGCGGCCGTATGCCGCCTGCCCGCCGAGCACGCCGTAGTCCAGCGGATCGGCGAGTGTCCTGAGCTCCGGGCGCCCACCTGCCCGGTGTGCCTCGGACGCGGTGCCGACAATCCGAGCGGACCCGGACCTGCCGAGCTTGCCCAGTAGCAGGTTGGTCAGCAGGAACGGCCCGAGGTGGTTGGTCGCCATCATCAGCTCGAACCCGTCCGCGCTGCGCGCCGGGCTCGCGGCGGCCAGTCCGGCATTGTTGACCAGCACGTCGATCCGGTCATAGCGCCGGTCGAGCTCGGCGGCCGCGCGGCGCACCGAGGCGAGGTCGCCGAGGTCGGCGAGGACCACCTCTGGCGCGGGCGCTCCGGGCGCGCCGACGGCGAGCTCGGTGGCCACCGCGTCGGCCTTGGCCTTGTTGCGAGCCACGATGGTGACCGCGGCACCCCGCTGTGCGAGCCCACGGGCGATTTCCTCGCCGATGCCACTGGTGGCTCCGGTGATGACAACGCGAAGGTCTCGGACGTTCCGCTCTGCCGTTCGGCTCACCTGAGACTCCTGCCCGCGAGCTGAGCCGCGACACAGCCGCGACTTTGTTGCACTGTAGCGCTGCCGGAGTGGCCGATACAACCGCGGTACCGGCCACTCCGAGGACGACAGGGCCTGGCGACACGTCCAACTGGATCACCGCTAGCGACGAGCGGCGTTGTTCAGCTCCGCCTAGGCAGAGCTGCCGTTTCGAGTGCTGCGCGTGCTGGTGGCGCGAGCGGTCGAACGCGTGTTGGCGGCGCCGGCGGTCGGGGGCGCACTGGCGGCGCGGGCGGTCGAGCGCCCGTTGGCGGCGCGAGTGGTGCCGACCTTGGCCCGGGTGCTCCGGGTCCGAGGTGCGGCCGCCGCCGTGTCCGGGGCGGCGGTCGCCTCAGCCGCTACCGGCGCCGTCTGCTCGACAGCCGGGGTCTGCACGGCAGCGGGGGTCTGCACGGCAGCGGGGCTCTTCGCCCGAGCCGGGGTCTGCACGGCAGCAGGGCTCTTCACGGCGGCAGGGCTCTTCACGGCAGCAGGGGTCTGCACGGCAGCAGGGCTCCTGCGGACCGTGACAGTCTCCGTGGTGGTGTCCTTGGCGGCTGAGCTCCGCTCGACGGTCGCCGGTCCGCCGCGCTTGGACAGGTCGCGCTCCTTCTCCCGCCGCACCATGTCGGCGAGCACCGCACGGTCGTACCTGGCTTCGGCGGCGGCGGCGCGCTGGCGGGCCTTCGCATCCGCACGGCGGGCGGCCTTGCGTGCGGCGCGCAGCTTGTCCCGCTGCCTCTCCGCTGCCTTGCTGGCCTTCTTCAACCCGGCCACCTGGTCCAGCGCGGCCCGCAGGCTCGCCTCGTTGTCCCGGTTCGCGAGCGCGGCGGCGTCCAGCTGCTCGTCGAGGGACGCCACCTCCGCGCCTGCCGCCGCCGCCGCGCTGGTGCGCTTGCGCAGCGCCTGCCGCCGCCGGTCCAGTTTCGAGCCGCTCTTCGTCGTGCCGGTGCCAGAGGCAGCACCGGAAGTCGTTGATCGAGCCATGATCAGTTACCTTCCTTCCCCGGGGCGGCGGCGATCCACCACCGCATTTCCACACCTGGAGGGGCGGCCACGGCCAGGCCCCGCGGTGTGTCGACCGGCCCGGACCGGTCAGAGGTAGGCGAGTTCACCCCCGAGACGTACCCAGGGTGAACGCGAGGTCAACGCTTGGTTGACCCACGACATCAACGTAACACTGCAAGCCGAACAATCACACCCGCCCCACTTGTCACCGGGCGCCGGCATGGGCTTGCGCACACTGTGGTGCCCGTCCCCGTGTCGCTGGCCCTGTTGGCCGGGATGAGCGGGTACACATAGAGTGGGCGCGCGACGTTAGCGATCGCGGGGCCGCTCGACGCGGTGCTGCCCGCCACACCTGATGTGTGGCCGTGCCCTACCTGACACCATTCACCTGTCGGCACGGCTGAGAGCACTCCCCACCCAGCTTCCACCGGCCTCGTGTCGTAACCGGCCCGCCGGTGGTGTCCATTCCGATCCGCCTGCCGATGAGATCGGCACCGCCGTGGCGGCCCCGCTCCCCAGGGTCCGCGGCGCAAGGAGAGGGGCAGAAACCCGATGCTTCGTATCCCGAACCCCATTGCCTACCCGTGCTCGAACTGCGGCGAGCCGGCCGTCCTGGTCGAGTTCCCCACCGGACTGCTGCCGGTGCACTGCGGCACCTACCGCGAGACGTGCCCACCACCTCGGCCGATCCAGCGGCGCTCGCCGCGCCGGTCACCACAGCGTGGCTGCACGGTGAGCGACCCGCCCGGCGGCGGGTCCCCGTTCGCCGCGGCCAAGTTCCGATCTCTGCGCCGGCGCCTGCGCACGCTCGGGCACCGTCGATCCAGCTGACGTCGAACGCGTGAGCGGAGCGCCGGTCATCCGACGGCGGACTTCACCGGCACCTTCGCCGCCGGCCGGGGGCCAGCTGTGATCAGCGGCCGGAAGATGGTCGGCCCGGCGACGCTCAGCAGTCGCACCAGGGGACGGCGGACGAGCAGGAAACCGACCAGGCTGACCGCCGCGCCGAGCACCAGCCCGACCAGGACGTCGACCGGGAAGGCCGCCGCGACGTAGATGCGGGCGAACGCCATCAGCAGCGCGGCCAGCGCCGTCCACCACCCGAGCTTGCGGCTCACCAGGAACAGCGTGGCGGTCACCGAACCGGCCATCACAGCGTGGTCGCTGGGGAACCCCGGGGCCAGGCTGTGCTGGGCCAGGATCAGCAGGTTCGGGTAGAGCAGGTAGGGGCGTCGCTCGGCGAACATCGCCGTGATGGGCTGGTTGACCGCCAGCGCCAGGAGCATGCCCACCGGAGTCCAGATCGCCGCCGCCACCGCGGGTAGCTCCGCCCGCCGCCGTGCGATCCACCAGCCGGCGAGCATCAGCTCGGCGAACACCACGAGGCCGCAGATCGCGTAGGCGAGCACCACCGGGTGCAGCCAGGGCGTGGAGCGCGCCAGCTTGTTCACGGCCATCAACAGCCCGATGTTGTAGTTCATGGGCGTGTCCTCAAATTCGAGTGCGAGGGAGCGATCACATCATCAAATGCAAGGCCTAGCGACACCCTCGGTTCGGTCGGTGAGCTCCTCGACGTCCCAGGGCCGGGCTGGTGCCCGACCTCAGTTACGGCGGGGCGAGGTGCCACCGGCGGAAACCGCTCTGAGCGTAGCGTCGGTTCAATGCCGAGGGGAGGGGGTCGGCGACGCGGACCACGGGTTTTGCCGCTCTGGGCGCCCTCGGCCGGGCAGCCGTCGTCGGAGTCGACCCCTGTCGGCGCGGTGCGGAAAAGTCCTCGTGCGTGACCGAACCGTCCTGCCCGCGGGGCACCTGGAGGTCCCTGACCCCGTCGCCGTCAACTACGCGGAGCTAGTGCGCACCGAACCCGCGGCCGAGCCGTTCGACCGTGCTGTGTTCGCCGTGCTCGCCGGGTTCGCCGAGCCCGTGCTGGCCACCGCCGTCGGGCCGGCCACCGATCTCGGGTGCGGGCCCGCGCCAAGTGACCGCCTGGAGGACGCGGACGGCCACGCTGTGTCGCCCGACGGCCACCGGCGGCCGCCCGCCGCATGCCGAGCTGTTGAACC
>DASYLM010000348.1:0-54968 GCA_036009565.1 Pseudonocardia sp.
CGGACCGAGATTCCAGGGCCACCGGCTGGACGCCGAGGTAGCGGCGGAGGGTTCATGTCGGTGGTCATCAGGGGTGTGCTCCTCGGTGACTGCGGGTCCCCAGCTCTGATACTGGAAACGGTGTCACTCCGGGGGTGCCGATTCGATGGTGTGCTCCCCCGCGAGCGCGGAGCCTTCCCCCGTAACCGAGGTAGGGTTCTCCCCCGGCGAATGCGCGGAAATGATCAGCGCCGTGCGGCGCATTACGGCAATTGGCCTATCGAGTTGGTGCGGATGTATTAGTCCGATCGACCGGTCGACAACACACAAAAAAATCGGCCCGACACCGTCAGTGGTGTCGGGCCGACTCTGGGCTTACCTGAAATCAGAACTTCAACAGTCGGTCGAAGAATTCGCGGTAGCGCCCGATTGCAACTCGAAGATCCTCGGTCGAGGAACCCTCGTCGGACAGCCCTGCCTCGAGGTCTGCACGCTGGCGGCGGAACACCTGCTCCACCTCGTCCAGCACGTCGCCGACCAGCCCATCGATCTGCTGAACGGTGTGCCGCGGATCGTCCACGAAGTCGGCCTTGAGCTCGTCCCAGCGCTTCTGGAAGCCGACCGCGCGGTCCGGGGCCATGAGGCTGGGCGACTGCTCGCCATCCTTCGCCGCCGTGCCGCCGGTGCCGGAGGCGGCACCGGAGACCGTCCCGTCCGCTTGGGCAGCGGCACCGTCGCCGTGCGACTCGGCGTCGTCCGCGCCGCGCATGCGGCCGGTGTCGCCGGTCGTGTCGTCGGTGGCACCGTGGGTGTCGCCGGTGGTGTCTCCGGTGGCACCGCGGGTCTCCCGGTCATCGGGCTCGCCGACGCCGTTCCCGGTGGGCGGGGTCTGCTGCTGGAGCTCGTCCTCAGTGGTCATGTCGCTCGCTCGGATGCCGTGTTCAGTCGTCATACCGTGCCCTCCTGTCCGTTCGATCCGTGCCGCGCCTTCGGGCGGTCGTCTTGGGCGTTGCTGTCGCGCCGCGCCTTCAGCTGGTCGGTGTCCCGCCGCGCGGTGTCTGTCCGGGCGCTGTCTGTCCGGGCGCTGTCTGTCCGGGCGCTGTCGCTCTTCGGCCCGTCGCTGTCGTGCAACAGGGCGTCCACCAGCGAGCGGTAGGACGTGACCGCGGTACGCAGTTCCTCGGTGCTCGCCTCGCCACGCTCGTTGGCCCGGGCGATCCGCCGCGCCTCCCGGTAGTGCTGGGTGACCTTCGGGTACTTCACCGACAGGTCGTCGGCCCGCTGGTCGAAGTCGTCGACCGGGTAGCCGCGCGCCGACATCACATCCACGACGAGACGGTCTGCGTGGTGCACCGCCGTGGCGGGGCCGTCCACGAAGCCACGCTGGACGTCCGACCAGCGCTGCTCGAACTGGCGTTGCTGCCCCGCATCGAGTGTGCGGAGCTCGAGTTCCTTGTGCCGCTTCTCGCGCTCGAGCAGCTCCGACTCGGCGCCTCGGCGATCGTCGGCGCCCTCCACGGCCCGGTCGTACTCAGGGCCGAAACGCTCGTGCAGGCGGTCCGAGCGACGCTTCTGAGTCAGTCGGTAGATCGCCGCACCAATTGCCAGAATAACGATCACCGCTATTATGATCACTATAACCGTGGTGGCACTGTTCATGGGGTTCGAATTCCCCGCTGAACAGTGCCGCACGCGGCGCAGTGATCCCCGTCACATTATGTTTTGCGCGTCCTTTCGGAGCCCATGAAATGTGCCGAATTATGACCGATCAGCTCGGGTCGGCCGCCAGCAACTCGGCCACCCCGGCGTTGATGAAGGCGGTGTCGACCGGGTTCGGCCCGCCGCCGGCGAAGTGTCCCCACACCCCGGGGATCACCCGCAGCTCGGCGTTGGGCATGTGGCTGACCGCCCACGCCTCGTCCTCCGGCGGGAAGTAGAGGTCCTTCTCCGCCGGCATCACCAGTGCCTTGGCCCTGATCGAGCCGAGCGCCCCCTCGATGGAGGTGTGCCCCGGGGTGCTGCCGACGTCGCCGGCCCACCAGGTGTCGAGCATGGTGAGCAGGTTGTTCGGGTCCCGGCCGTCCAGGAAGAAGCCCTCCCAGAAGCCGACCGCGAAGTCCTCCAGCGAGGCGAAGCCCAGCTCGCGCCACGCCTCCTGCCAGTAGAACGCCTGCGAGAAGCCCCAGCCGGCGTAGATCCGGGCGAAGGCGCGCAGCCCGAGCATGGGCCAGTCGTCGTCCGGATACCAACCGCCGGCGAACTTGGCATCCGCGCTCAGGGCGGACCGCAGCGAGTCGAGGAAGACCTTGTTGTGCGGCGCGGTACGGGCCGAGCCGCAGAACGGCAGGATGCGCTGCACCATCTCCGGGTGGCTGACCGCCCACTGGTAGGTCTGCCCGGCGCCCATCGACCAGCCCAGCACCAGCGGTAGGGTCTCGATCCCGAACACCTCGGTGACCAACCGGTACTGCGACTCCACGTTGTCCCGCACGTTGACCCGGGGGAACCGGGCGCGGTCCCACGGCGGCGGGGTGTTGGACGGCGAGCTGGACAGTCCGTTGCCGAGCATGTTCGGCACGATGATGAACCACCGCTCGGGGTCCAGCGCCATACCCTCGCCGATCAGCCACTCGTTGTCCCAGTGCCGCCCGGAGTACCAGGTGGGGTACACGATGGCGTTGGACCTGTCCGCATTCAGCGTGCCGTAGGTCTGGTACGCCACCCTTGCCGGGCGCAGCGTGGCCCCGCACTCCAGGGTGAAGTCTGGGATCTCGTGTACCTCGTACGGCGCGTCCGGGCCAGTCACAACGTCTCCTCGCTCGGTGGCTGTGTCCGTGCTGGCGAGCTCGGTCACGAACTCACCGCACAGCTTCCTCTGTCGGCGGTGACCGGACCAGCGGCGGACGGCTTGATGTCGAAGTCGAAAATCGCCGTCGGCAGGTACAGCGAGCAGCACGCGTTCGGGATGTCCACCACGCCGCTGACCCGGCCCTCGATCGGCGCCGCGCCGAGCAGCAGGTACGCCTGCTCGCCGCTGTAGCCGAACTTCATCAGGTAGTCCACCGCGTTCAGGCAGGCGTTCCGGTAGGCGACCGTGGCGTCGTTGTAGAGCTGGGTGTCCGTGGTGTGGTCCACCCCGATGCCGATGAACGTGACGAACTCCGAGTAGCGCGGTTCCACGTTGCCCGGCATCAGGATCGGGTTGGTGCTCACCCCGTAGGTGGCCATCCCGCCCTTGATCAGGTCCACGTGGAAGTCGATGAAGCCACCCATCTCGATGGCGCCACAGAAGGTGATCTCGCCGTCGCCCTGGCTGAAGTGCAGGTCCCCGCCGGAGAACAGCGCGCCGGCCACGTGCACCGGGTAGAACACCCTGCTGCCCCTGGTGAAGTTCTTGATGTCGTGGTTGCCGCCGTTCTCCCTGGCCGGCACGGTGCGCGCGCCGTCGGCGGCGATCGCGGCGGCCACGTCCCCGGTGGCCGAGCCGGGCAGCGTCTGATCCACCAGCGGCGGCAGGGCGAGCGGCGGCACCCGGTCCGGGTCGGTGGCGATCAGGGCCCGCTCCCGCGCGTTCCACCTGCTCAGCAGCTCGGCCGACGGGGCGGTGCCGAACAGGCCGGGGTGGGTGATGCCGGTGAACTTGACGTTCGGGATGTGCCTCGAGGTGCAGGCCTGGCCGGAGAAGTCCCAGATCGCCTTGTACGCGTCCGGGAACCGGTCGGTGAGGAAGCCGCCGCCGTTGGCCTTGCTGAAGATGCCGGTGTAACCCCAGCCCTGGCCGGGCGACGGGCCGACCTGCTGCGGCACCGGGCCGAGGTCCAGGATGTCGATCACGAGCAGGTCACCGGGCTCGGCGCCCTCCACGTAGATCGGCCCGCTGAGCATGTGCGCCCTGGTCAGGTCCACGTCCCGCACGTCGTTCGCGGAGTCGTTGTTGCCGATCTGGTTGTCGGTCCACTCCCGGCACTCCACCCGGATGTCCTGGCCGGGGCGCACCCGCACGGCCGGCGGGATGTCGGGGTGCCAGCGGTTGTGGCCGGGCACCGCCTGCTCGGCCATGGACAGGGCCTGGTCGACACTGAAGACGACGTCGGGCATGGCGAACCTCCGAAGCAGGTGCGGATCAGGGACGGGGTACTGGCTCAGGGGCGGGGCAGCCGGGCGTGCCGGGGGTCGGTGCTGACCGGGGTCCGGCGGCGGGACGGCGGCGTCGAGGTCACCACCGCCGGCTGGTGCGCGCTGCGCTCCTGGGCGTCCAGCGCGCGGCGCATGCCGGGGTCGACCGCGCGCAGGGCCGGGGCACCGAACACCCTCGAGGCCGGCTCCGCACAGTGCGGACAGCGCTCGAGCTCGGAGAGCTCGGCCATGGCGCGCCGCACGTCGAACGGTCCGCATCGCCCGCACCGGAAGCCGTACATCGGCACCGCGCCACCCCTCTCACCCTGTCGGCCCGGGTACCGCGAGACCGGCTGTCCCGGCCAGGTACCCACCGCCGCATGCTGTCATAGGAAATAGTGTCATTAGAAAGTATTCATGTGAGCCATCGCCGTCAAGAGGCGCAGGACACTGGCGGCCGGACGCCGCCTCAGACGCCGGCGGTCAGCTCGGCGAGCACCTCGAACTCGAGGCCGTCGGCGCGCGCCAGGTAGACGTTCTGCAGCAGGTGGTTGCCGCGCATCCGGACGTCACCGCGGGGCCCGGAGTAGGCCAGTGCCTCCGCCGAGGCGGTCATCCTGGCCGGGTCCGTCCCGCCGGCCCGCTCGGCGAGGTTGGCCAGCAGCAGCAGACCCTCGTAGCAGGACTCGCCCAGTGAGTTCAGCGCGGGCGCGTCCACCCCGAACCGGCGTACGTAGCGGGCGGAGAAGTCCAGGCTGTCGGTCGTGGGCAGGGACTCGAAGTAGCCGGCCGAGGCGTACAGGCCGACCGCGTTCGCCGCCCCGGTGGCCAGCAGCATGTTCTCCTCCATCAGCGGGCTGAAGCGCACGCAGGTGGCGTCCAGCCCGGCCGCCGCGAACGCCCGGTTGAACTGCACCGCGTCCGAGCCGACCAGGAACATCAGAACCCCGTCCGCCCCGCTGCGCGCCACCCGCCGCAGCACCGCGTCGAAGTTCTGGGTGCCCAGCTCCACGAACACCTCGTCGGCGATCAGCGCGCCGCAGCTCGGCGCGTACCGGCGCGCGGCGGCCGCCGAGACCCTCGGCCAGACATAGTCGTCGCCCACGATGCACCAGCTACGGATGCCCAGCTCAGCGGACATCCAGCGCAGCCCGGGCAGCACCTGGCGGCCCGGCGTCTCGCCGGCGAGGAACACCCCGGGAGTGGTCTCGCCGCCCTCGTACAGCGGGGAGTACACGTACGGTACCCGGCCGGCGACCAGCGGCGCGATCCGCTGGCGGACCGCCGAGATGTGCCAGCCGGCGACCGCGCCGACCGACTCGTCGGAAATCAGCCCGGCGACCTGGGCGGCGACCTCGCCAGGGTCCGCACCGCCGTCGACCACGCGCAGCCGCAACTCCCGGCCGAGCACCCCGCCGGCGGCGTTGATCTCCTCCTCGGCCAGCCGGCCGCACGCCTCGCAGGACGGCCCGAACATGCCGGCCGGGCCGTGCAGCGGCACCACGAAGGCGACCTCGAGCACGCCCGGGTCCGCCCGGCGGGCCGGCGCTCGCTCGGCTCGGGCGGTCATCACCGCCGCCGAGGGCTGGTCGAGGTCACGTCTCCCATTCTGGCGCTACTTCGTTTCGGAGATGTTTATCCTGAACGGGTTGTGCGGCGAGAGGCGGAGAACGGGTGTCAGTTCCAGTGCAGACCTCACTGGCGGGGTTGCTCGCCCAGGCTGAGCGTCGAGTGGCCCGCCGGATCGAGTCGGCGCTGCGCACCGCCGACATCAACGCCGAGCAGTGGCGGGTCCTCACGCTGCTGGCCGACGGCACCGGGCATCCGATGAGCGAGATAGCCGGCTTCGCGATGGTCCCGGCCCCCACCCTGACGAAGATCATCGACCGGTTGATCGACCGCACCCTGGTGTACCGGCGGGTGGACGTCGAGGATCGCAGGCGGGTGCTGGTCTTCCTCTCCGCGCGAGGCGCGGACCTGTTCCACCTGGTCGGCACCGACGTGGCGGTCGCCGAGCGGGAGCTGGCCGACGTCCTCGGCGACCGCGACGCCGCCCACCTGACCGAGCTGCTGTCCAGGCTGCTGGACCGCCTCTCCTGAGCCCCGCGCGGCGGGTCAGCCCGTCCGGCCGGGTGCGGCGCAGCACCATCACCCCGATGGACACCAGTACGAAGAGCAGCAGCACCAGCACCACGGTGGTCAGCCCGGCCAGCGCGCCGTCCAGCGCGCCCAGTTCCTTGCGCAGCTTGCTGCCCGGCTCGTCGGTGTCCGGCTCGTGAGTGTCCGCAATGGACTGTTCGATCCACTCACTCGCGACTGCTGTCCCCCGCCATCCGCCGGACGCTACCGGGCGACCCACTCGATCTGTGCAGATCCTGATCAACGTCGCAAAGACTCTTGACGCGGGTCGCCGCCGCGCGCCCAATTATTCGATGACGCCACCGCCCGATGATGCGCGCGACGCGGTCCAAACCCCAGTCCTGCCGGAGGACCCGGATGAGCGGCGCCTCCAGGAGATGGGTTACACCCAGGAACTGCGGCGCTCGATGTCCGCGTTCAACAACTTCGCGGTGTCCTTCACCATCATCTCGATCCTGTCCGGCTGCCTGACGCTCTACGGCTATGGGATGGCCACCGGCGGACCGGTGGTGATCATCTGGGGCTGGCTGGGCATCGGGGTGCTCACCCTGTTCGTCGGGCTCGCCATGGCCGAGGTGTGCTCGGCGTACCCGACCGCCGGCGGGCTGTATTTCTGGGCCGCTCAGCTCGCCCAGAAGAACACCGCCGCATGGGCCTGGTTCACCGGCTGGTTCAACGTGCTCGGTGAGGTCGCGGTCACCGCCGGCATCGACTTCGGCGCCGCGTTCTTCCTCAACGCCCTACTGGACCTGCAGTTCGGTTTCGAGACGACCCCGCCGCACACGATCTCGTTGTTCGGCGTGATCCTGCTGGTGCACGCGCTGCTCAACACCGTCGGGGTCAGGGCGGTCGCGCTGCTCAACTCGATCAGTGTGTGGTGGCACGTGGTCGGCGTGCTGGTGATCGTGGTCGTGCTCGCCGTGGTGCCGGACCACCACCAGAGCGCCGGCTTCGTATTCGGCCACTTCGAGAACCAGACCGGCTGGGGCTCCACGTTCTACGTGGCCGCGCTCGGGCTGCTGCTCGCGCAGTACACCTTCACCGGCTACGACGCGTCCGCGCACATGATCGAGGAGACCAAGAACGCGGCGAAGGCCGGCCCGCGCGGCATCGTGATGTCGATCGTCGTGTCGCTGGTCGCCGGCTGGGTGCTGCTGATCGGGCTGACCTTCGCGATCGGCGACTACGAGGCGGAGCGCACCAGCGCCATCGGGGTGCCACCGGCCCAGATCTTCATCGACGCGGCCGGGCGTTCGCTCGGGACGATGCTGCTGGTCATCGTCGTGGTGGCGCAGCTGTTCTGCGGGCTGGCCTCGGTGGCCGCCAACTCTCGGATGATCTTCGCGTTCTCCCGGGACGGGGCGCTGCCCGGCTCGAAGATCTGGCGCCGGGTCGGCACCAAGACCCGGCTGCCGAACAACGCGGTCTGGCTGGCCGCCGCCAGCGCGTTCGTGCTGGGCCTGCCCTACCTGTGGAACACCACGGCCTACGCGGCGGTCACCTCGATCGCGGTGATCGGGCTGTACATCGCCTACGTGATCCCGACCTTCCTGCGGCTGCGGGCCGGCGACAGCTTCAAACCGGGCCCGTGGAACCTGGGCCGCTGGGGGCGGCCGGTGGCCGTGGTCGCGGTGGGCTGGGTCGTCGTGATCACCGTCCTGTTCATGCTGCCGCCGACCAGCCCGGTCACCGCGTCGACGTTCAACTACACCCCGCTCGCGGTGCTGGTGGTGCTCGGGTTCGCCGGGATCTGGTGGTTGGTCTCCGCGCGCAAATGGTTCACCGGACCTCGCCGCATTGGCAGTATCGACACGCTGATCGAGTTGGAGAGCCAAGTGGGGGAGCGCGAGTGAAGAAAGCCTCGGGACCGCTGAACGAGACCGGGTCCATCCATGACCACCGCGAGGGCATGCTGAGCCTGGGTGAGCTGCGCTCGGCCATCGACACGCATAGCATCCACACCGTGCTGCTCGTGCTGGTGGACATGCAGGGCCGGCTGCAGGGCAAGCGCTGTGCGGCGCGCTACTTCCTGGAGGAGGTGCTGCCGCACGGCGCGGAGGCCTGCAACTACCTGCTCGCGGTGGACGTCGAGATGAACACCGTCGACGGCTACGCGCTCACCTCGTGGGAACAGGGCTACGGCGACTTCGAGCTGGTCCCGGACTTCAGCACGCTCCGCCGGGTGCCCTGGCAGTCGGGCACCGCGCTGGTCTTCGCCGACCTGAGGCTGACCACCGGGGAGCCGGTGCGGCCCTCGCCCCGGCAGGTGCTGCAGCGGCAGCGCGACCGGCTCGCCGAGCGCGGCTGGCACGCGCTGTCCGGCACCGAGCTGGAGTTCATCGTCTACCGGGACTCCTACGAGGACGCCTGGCGCTCCGGCTACCGCGACCTCACCCCGGCCAACCTGTACAACATCGACTACTCGATCCTGGGCACCTCCCGGATCGAGCCCCTGCTGCACGCGATCACCGCCGGCATGACCGGTGCCGGGCTGTACGTGGAGTCGGCCAAGGGCGAGTGCAACCTCGGTCAGCAGGAGATCGCGTTCCGCTACGACGAGGTGCAGGTCACCGCCGACAACCACGCGCTGTACAAGAACGGTGCCAAGGAGATCGCAGCCCAGCAGGGGCAATCGCTGACCTTCATGGCGAAGGTGGATGCCCGCGAGGGCAACTCCTGCCACATCCACATGTCGCTGCGGGACGCCAAGAACAACCCGGTGATGGCCGCGCCGGACGGGTCGATGTCCGCGATCGGCGAGCAGTTCCTGGCCGGTCAGCTCGCGGCGCTGCGCGAGTTCTCGCTGTTCTACGCACCGAACATCAACTCCTACAAGCGGTTCGCGTTGGGCAGCTTCGCGCCGACCGCCGTTGCCTGGGGCCGGGACAACCGGACCTGCGCGCTGCGCCTCGTCGGGCACGGGCAGTCGCTGCGGGTGGAGAACCGGCTGCCGGGCGGCGACGTCAACCCGCACCTCGCGCTGGCCGCGGTGATCGCCGCCGGGCTCCACGGCATCGAGAACGAGCTGCCGCTGCCCGAGCCGGTCGTCGGCAACGCCTACACCTCGGGGGCGCCGACCGTGCCGACCACGCTGCGTGAGGCGCTCGCCGAGTGGGAGGGGTCGAAGCTGGCGCTGGACTGCTTCGGTGCGGACGTGGTGGCGCACTACGCCAACATGGCGCGGATCGAGCTGGCCGCGTTCGACGCGGCGGTCACCGACTGGGAGAAGATGCGCGGCTTCGAACGCCTGTGAGCCGCTGACTCGGAGACCTGGCGGCCCGGTGCGCGCGGTGCGCCCGGTGCGCAAATCCACATTTCGTCGGACCGTACCGGGGCATTAGGTTAGCGACGTGAGCAGGCTTGAAGATCGAGTAGCGGTGATCACCGGGGCCGGCAGCGGGATCGGGCTGGCCACCGCGCGCCGGTTGGCCGGCGAGGGCGCCCGGGTGGTGTGTGTGGACATCGACGCCGCCGGCGCGGAGGCCGCCGCCAAAGAGGTCGGCGGCCTGGCCGTGCAGGCGGACGTGACCTCGAAGGACGACGTGGCGCGGATCTACGCCACGACCGACGAGACCTACGGGCGCATCGACATCGCGCTGCACAACGCCGGCATCTCGCCGCCGGACGACGACTCGATCCTGACCACCGGGCTGGACGCCTGGCGCCGGGTCCAGGAGGTCAACCTGACCTCGGTGTACCTGTGCTGCCAGGCTGTCCTGCCGTACATGCAGCGGGCCGGCAAGGGCTCGATCATCAACGTGGCGTCGTTCGTGGCAGTGATGGGCTCGGCCACCTCGCAGATCTCCTACACCGCGTCCAAGGGCGGCGTGCTGGCGATGACCCGCGAACTGGGCGTGCAGTTCGCCCGCGAGGGCATCCGGGTCAACGCCCTCTGCCCGGGTCCGGTCAACACGCCGCTGCTGCGGGAGCTGTTCGCCAAGGACCCGGAGCGCGCACAGCGCCGGCTGGTCCACGTGCCGATGGGCCGGTTCGCCGAGCCGACCGAGATCGCCGCCGCCATCGCGTTCCTGGCCAGTGACGACTCCTCGTTCATCACCGCCTCGGAGTTCCTGGTCGACGGCGGTATCTCCAGCGCCTACACCACTCCCCTGTGACCGGCCGTGTGTCCGGCCCTGTGTCCGGCCCTGTGACCGGCGCTGTGCCTGGTAGCCGGCCGCTGATCGCGCTCACCAGCTATCACGAGCCGGCTGTGTGGGGCGTGTGGAACGACGTGCCGGCCGCGCTGCTGCCGTGGACCTACGTGCGGCAGGTGACCGACGCCGGCGGGGCACCGATCCTGCTGCCGCCGGTGCCGGCGGCGATCCCGGACGTGCTGGCCCGGGTGGACGCGCTGCTGCTCACCGGCGGCCCGGACATCGACCCGGCGCGGTACGGCGCGCACCGCGACGCGGCCACCCAGCCGGCCCGGCCGGCCCGCGACGAGGCCGAGCTGGCCGCGCTGGCCGCCGCCGAGGAGCGCGGCATCCCGGTACTGGCGATCTGCCGGGGCGCGCAGCTGCTCAGCGTGGCCAGGGGTGGCTCGCTGCACCAGCACCTGCCCGGGCACGCACCCCGCAACCCCGGGAACTACGACGCGAACGAGATCCGGATCGCCGCCGGCACCCGGCTGGCCGCCGCGCTCGGTGAGTTCGCCACGCTGGCCTGCGCCCATCACCAGGGCATCGACCAGGTCGGCACCGGGCTCAAGGCGGTGGCCTGGGCGGCGGACGGCACCATCGAGGGCACCGAGGACCCGTCCGCGCGGTTCGTGGTCGGCGTGCAGGCGCACCCCGAGGAAGGCCCGGACACCCAGGCGCTGTTCGAGGCTTTCGTCGCCGCCGCCCGCTGACCGGCGCCGACCAGGTTCCCGTCTCGCCGAGAGGCCCGACTCGGTGTGCTGAGAGGCCCGACTCGGCAGACGCTCCGACTGGGTGCCGAGGGCATCGGCGCGGCCCAGACCAGCCGGCGGGTCGGCGACCTGCTCGCTCTCCGCTCACCGGTCTGGCCCGAGGACTCTAGCGACTCGGTCCGCGGAATCTAGCGACTCGCGGGTTTGGTGCGGTCCAGGTCGGGCTCCAGGTAGATCAGGTGAGCGGCGGGGACGGTGGCCCGGATGCGCTCCTCGGCGTCGTCGATGGCCTGGGCGACGTCCTCGAGCCGCAGCGCCGGGGTGAGCGCGATCTTGGCCGCGACCAGTAGCTCGTCCGGGCTGAGGTACTGGGTCCGGAGGTGCAGCACCCGCTCCACCCGGCCGGCCTCGAGCGCCTCGGTGATCAGGCGCACGGTGGTCGGGTCCGCGCCCTCGCCGATCAGCAGGCTCTTCATCTCGATGATCAGGACGACCGCGATGGCGCCGAGCAGCAGGCCGATGCCGACCGTGCCGATGCCGTCCCAGATGCCGTTGCCGGTGAGCATCGTGAGGCCCACCCCGAGCAGCGCGAGTACCAGGCCGATCAACGCACCGAAGTCCTCCAGCAGCACCACCGGCAGCTCCGGCTCGGTGGCCTCCCGGATGAACCGCCACCAGGAACGGTCGCCCTTGAGGCCCCTGGACTCGTGGATGGCGGTACGGAAGCTGTAGGACTCCAGCAGTACGGCCACCCCGAGGATCACGATCGCCACGACCGGGCTGGTGATCGGCGCCGGCTCCAGAACCTTGTGCACGCCCTCGTACAGCGAGAACACCGCGCCCAGGGTGAACAGCAGCAGCGCGACGACGAAGGAGTAGAAGAACCGGTCCCGGCCGTAGCCGAACGGGTGCTCGGGCGTCGCCTCCCGCTGGGCGCGCTTCTTGCCCAGCAGGAGCAGGCCCTGGTTGGAGGTGTCCGCCAGCGAGTGCACCGACTCGGCGAGCATCGAGGACGACCCGGTGAACAGGAAGCCGACAAACTTCGCCACCGCGATCCCGGCGTTGGCCGCGAGAGCGGCGATGATCGCTCGGGTACCGGATCCGGCGGACATGCTGGTGCTCCTCGGTGGCTCAGCCCACTGCGTGGCGAAGATCGAAAGATAGCCGTTCGCGCCGGTCCCTAGGGACGGCTTAACCCGTCGGTGGCCACGAACAACTGGGCCTGCCCGTCCACGGACATGGCCTTCACCTCGACATCCTTGGCGTCCAGCCACACCGAGTCGCCCCGGCGCAGGGTCAGCGAGTGGCCCGAACCGGCGGCCACCTTGACCGACCCGACGGTGCACAGCGCGATTCTCGGGCCACTCGCGGGCAGCGAGACCATGTCCCCGGCGGTGCCGTTGGCCCAGTCGAGGCGCCACAGCCGGAACTCCTCGGTGGCGGTGTCGTACCGGGTGACCGGGCCGTCGGTCACACCGGTCACCCTCGGTGCCGGGCCGGCCTCGAAACGCAGGACCCGCAGCAGCTCCGGGACATCCACATGCTTCGGGGTCAGCCCGCCACGCAGCACGTTGTCCGAGTTCGCCATCAGCTCGATGCACGCGCCGGACAGGTAGGCGTGCAGCAGGCCGGCGCCCTGGAACAGCGCCTCGCCGGGAGCCAGGGTGACCCGGTTGAGCAGCAGCGCGGCCAGCACCCCGGCATCCCCGGGATAACGCTCGGAGAGGTCGAGCACGGTGCGCACCTCGGCCCGGAACCGGCCGACGCCGGTCGCGGTGCCGGACTGGCCGTCGGCGCCGGCCCGGCGCAGCAGGGCCACGCAGCCCTCCTGCACGGCCGGGACCAGCTTGTCCAGTACCGCCTGCGGCAGGGTGATCCAGGTGCTGAACAGCGCCCGCAGCCCGTGCTGGTCGGGCTGCCCGACGAGCAGTTCGACGTGCGCGGCCAGCTGCGGCACGTTCAGCTCACGGAGCAGCTCGACGGTTACCGCCGGCTCCCGGAACCCGGTCAGCGCATGGAACTCGGTCAGCGCGACGACCAGTTCGGGCTTGTGGTTCGGGTCCTTGTAGCTGCGGTGCGCGTCGTCCAGGGCGATGCCCTGGGCGTTCTCCCTGGCGAAACCGGCCGCCGCGCCGGCCATGTCCGGGTGCGCCTGCAGGCTCAGTGGCTCGTCCGCGGCCAGCACCTTGAACAGGAACGGCAACCGCTGGTCCCAACGCCGCGCGCTGTTCTCACCGAGCCGGCCGTCCGGATCACGGGTGATCTCGTCGAGCAGCGAGCGCCGCTGACCGTCCGGGCCGAGCAGGTAGGACGGGTCACCGGGGTGCGCACCGAGCCACAGCTCCGCCTCGGGGTGCGGGGACGGCACCTGACGGCCCCGCAAGCCGGCGATCACCGTCCGGGAGCCCCACGCGTACCTGCGCACCGGGTTGTCCAGTAGCTCCATCGTTCTCCGAAATCTAGCTGCTCAAGGGGTCGGGCGGAATACTCGATCATGACTATTCGAGCGGCGGTTACGCCGGCCCGGAAAGCTGTCTAGCCCCGTCCGGATCGGTGTCGAGGTCGGTGTTGAGATCCGAGCCGAGTACGCGACCGGCCAGGCCCAGGTACAGGGCGGCCAGGTCGAACCGGGTGGCGAGCAGTGCCGCCCGCCGCAGGACCGCGTTCGGCGTGCCCGGCGGGATCTCCTCCACCAGGTGCAGCGTGTCCGCCGAGGCCCAGCCCCGTCCAGCGTGGCGCATCACAGCGTCGGCGGGATCGGTCTCCTCGGTGGCCAGCAGCAGGATCCGGGGCGGCGCGGGGAGCGCGGCGCCGCCACCGGTCGCCTCCACCGGGTCGTCGAACGGATCGTGGAAGATGTCCGCCTGGACCGGGCGGGCCAGCACCCGCTGCAGCCCGGTCGCCCTGGCCGCCTCCGCCACATCGGCGGCGTGCCCGATGACCGCGGCGTGCGCGGCCAGCGTCGCCGCCGCATAGTGCGCCACGGCGGTGCCCGGCGCGTCGACGCCCCAGAGCAGCGGGGTGTGGTCGGCCAGCCGCAACGCCAGTGCCTTGGCGGGGTTGACGAACGACTCGTGCGAGAGGTGGTCGCGCTCCAGCTCCCGGTCCAGGTCGGTGGCCAGCTCCTCCAGGTCCGCCTTGAGCAGGCCGAGGGCTGTCACGGTGACCAGCAGGGTGGCCAGCGCGCGCGGGAAGTCCAGTCCGGCGGGTACCGGGACGCGGGGTTCGAGCAGCCGGGCGGCTCCGGCGCCGGCCGCCACGATCGGGCCCTCGCCCGGCGCGGAGAGCACCACCTCGCAGCCGCGGCGCACCGCGCGGCTCACCGAGTCGGCCAGCTCGCGGTCCGCCGCATCGGCGGTGTGCGCCACCAGCACGTCCAGCGGGCCGATCCAGCTCGGCGCCTCCGTGGCAACCACCACAGGCACCGGGCAGGCCGGCCCGAGCAGGGCGTTGACCAGCGGCACCGCGTAGATCGAGCTGCCCGGCCGGGTCAGCAGGACCAGGGCTCTGGGCCGGCTGCCCCCGAGGGTCGCGACACCCGCCTCGGCCGCCGCCTGCCCGGTCGAGCGGAACTGGGCACCGGCGGTAGCGGCCGACCGGAGCAATCCGGCGGTGTCCGCCTCGGCCAACGCAGCCGAGTCCTCCAGCAGGCTGTCGTCGAGCACCGCGATCACTTCTCGCCCGGTGGACCGTCCGGGGCATCACCGTGCGCTTGCGGCAGCTGCGCCTCGTCCAGCAGCAGGACCGGCACACCGTCCACAACCGGATAGCGGCGACCACAGGCCGTGCAGGTCAGTACCTCGGCATCCGGGTCGGCCTCGGTCCCAACCCGCAGCGGGGCGTGGTCCGGCGACGGGCAGGCGAGGATTTCCAACAACTGTGGATCGAGCTCGACGGCCACGGTCGACCCTCTCTGTGTAGTCGCGTCCGGTGGAGTCCCTCCGGCACTGTGTCCCTTCAAGTGCGGTGTCCGATCAGGTGCGGTGTCCGATCAGGTGCGGTGTCCCATCCGTCGTTCAGCCCCTGGCGAGGGCCAGCACGTCGTCGCGCAGGGCCGCGACCGCCGCCGCGTCCGCGGCCTCCACGTTGAGCCGCAGCAGCGGCTCGGTGTTGGACGGACGCAGGTTGAACCAGGACCCGTCGGGCAGTTCCACGGTCAGCCCGTCGAGTTCGTCGATCAGCACCCCTGCCTGACTGCCGTAGTGCTGCTTGACCACCGTGATCCGGGCAGCCGGGTCCGCCACGGTGGAGTTGACCTCGCCGGAGGCCGCGTACCGACCATAGTCGGCCATCAACTGCGACAATGGCCAGTCCCGCTCGCCGAGCGCGGCCAACACGTGCAGCGCGGCGAGCATCCCGGAGTCAGCCCGCCAGAAGTCCCGGAAATAGTAGTGCGCGGAGTGCTCGCCACCGAAGATCGCCCCGGTCTCGGCCATCGTCTGCTTGATGAACGAGTGGCCCACGCGGGTGCGCACCGGGGTGCCGCCGTGCTCGGTGATGATCTCCGGGACGGCCCGCGAGGTGATCAGGTTGTGAATCACGGGTGAGCCCGGCTCGCGGGCGAGCTCGCGCACCGCGACCAGAGCGGTGATCGCGCTCGGGCTGACCGGTGCGCCGCGCTCGTCCACCACGAAGCAGCGGTCCGCGTCGCCGTCGAAGGCCAGCCCGAGATCAGCACCGGCGGCGCGCACCTCGGCGCACAGGTCGACCAGGTTCTTCGGGTCCAGCGGGTTTGCCTCGTGGTTCGGGAACGTGCCGTCCAGCTCGAAGTACAGCGGGACGAGGTCCACGGGCAGCCCGGCGAACACCTCGGGCACCGTGTAGCCGGCCATCCCGTTGCCGGCGTCCACCACCACCCGCAGCGGCCGGATGCCGGACACGTCGACCAGCTTGCGCAGGTAGTCGGCGTAGTCCGCGAGCACGTTCCGCTCGGTGACGCTGCCAGCCGGGGCGTCGGTGGCCGGCAGCCCGCGCTCGGCGTCGGCCCGGATCTCCAACAGGCCGCAGTCCTCGGCGATCGGCACCGCCCCGGCCCGGCACAGCTTGAAGCCGTTGTAGCGGGCCGGGTTGTGGCTGGCGGTGATCATCACGCCGGGTATGTCCAGGCGGCCGGCCGCGAAGTAGAGCAGGTCGGTGCTGGCCAGGCCGATGTCGACGACGTCGACGCCCTGGCCGGTCACCCCTTCGGCGAACGCGGCGGCCAGCCCCGGCGAGCTCTCCCGCATGTCCCGCCCGATCGCCACCGCGGGGCCGCCGGCCTCCCGGGCGAACCCGGCACCTAACCGACGGGCCACGTCCGCATCGAGTTGCTCGCCGACCACTCCTCGGATGTCATAGGCCTTGACGATCGCGGACAGGTCCAAGACTGCCGACTCGGTCACCCGACGAGCCTATCGGCTCCCTTTCCAGCAGGGTGCACGAAGTCCGCGATCAGCGTCGCCAGCTGCTCCGGCGCGTCGACCGGGACGAAGGTGGCGGCGTTCTCGAACCACACCAACCGGGCCCCCGGGATGTCGCCGGCCAGCCGCTCGGCGTAGCCCGGCTTGAAGAACCGGTCCCGGCGACCCCAGGCCAGCAGGACCGGCCGGTGGAACTCGCGGAGCTGCTCGGCGGCCCGCAGCGTGTAGCGGCTGGAGATGCCGCGCAGCACCTTGGCCACGTCCCGGCGGACCCCCGCGTCCTCGAGCACCGGCCGGACCCAGGCGTCGGAGCGCTCCCGGTCCACCGGGGTCGCGGACAGCCAGCCGAAGGCGAACGGCAGCCGGCGGACCGCGCGCGAGCGGCAGGACTGGGCGAGCAGCCAGATGCCGCCGGGGATACGGCCCAGCAGCTGCAGGTAGCGGAACGCCGGCGGCAGGAAGTTCTCGTAGGCGTCGCAGTTGGTCAGCACCAGCTTGGCCAGCCGCTCCGGGTGCGCGGTGGCGACCAACTGGCAGATCGCGCCGCCGGTGTCGTTGCCGACCAGGGTCACCTGGCGCAGCTCCAGCGCGGCCAGCAGGTCCGCGATCAACCGGGCAACCCCCGGCGGCGTGAGGTCGGCGTCGGCGCGGAGCGCAACCTGGTGCGAGCCCAGCGGCAGCTCGGGCACCACGACCCGGGCGACCCGGCTCAGTGGTCCGACCACGTCCCGCCACAGCTCACCGTTGACGAACGCCCCGTGCACGAGGACCACGACCGGGCCCGCACCGCCGGTGTCGGTGTAGCGGACAGTGCCCTGGGGCAGCTCTAGCTCCTGCATGACGCCTCCTGGTCTGTTGAACTGCCGCTTCACATACAAGCTGTATGTGGAACTCACGCTAACATACAGCCGGTATGTCAACCAGGGAAGAGCGCGCCGAGGCCACCCGTGCCCAGTTGCTCGCGGTGGCCACCGAGCTGTTCGCCAGCCGGGGCTACGCGGCGGTGGGCACCGAGGACGTGGTGCGCGAGGCCGGGCTCACCCGGGGCGCGCTCTACCACCACTTCACCGACAAGCGCGAGCTCTTCGCGGCCGTCCACGAGCGCCTGGAACAGGACACGATGGCGGCGATCGGTAGCCGGATGGCCGCCGCCGCCGAGTCGGGGACCGCCGACCCGGTCGAGCTGCTGATCATTGGGATGCGCTCGTTCCTGGACGCGTGCATGGAGCCGGCGGTGCTGCGGATCACGCTGCTGGACGCGCCGACGGTGCTGGGCTGGGCGCGCTGGCGCGGGGTGGACGAGCGCTACGGGCTCGGACTGGTGATCAATGGCCTCGAGTACGCGATGGCCGCCGGAGCGCTGCGCCGCCAGGAGCCCCGCCCGCTGGCGCACCTGCTGCTGGCCGCGGTCGGTGAGGCCGCCCAGCTCATCGCGCACGCGGAGCACCCGGAGCAGGCCAGAGCCGAGGTCGAGCCGGCCATGCTGTCCATGCTGGACGGCCTGCGCGCCTGATCACGCTGGAGCGTGGTGGAACGGCGAACTCGGCTGGCACAGACCCGCTGCGCGCGGCACAGACGTTGCAGGGTCTGTGCCGCGGGGGGACGGTCTGTGTGGGCGATGCGGGGGGCGGCGGGCTATTACGGAGTGCGGGGTCAGTCGTCCAGGCCGCGGAGTACCCGGAGGTGTCGGCCGGTGCTGATGGCCGGCATGGAGTGGCCGGTCTGGACCGCCCGGCCGGCTTCCCGGACCGCCTCGGCCAGCTCGGTGAGTTCGTCCGGCGACGGCGGCGGCAACGGCATCTCCCCCTCGTACCGCACCACGTCCCACCCGCGCGGCACGGTGAGTCGCTTCGCGTGCACGGCACACAGGTCGTACGAGTGCGGCTCAGCCTGCGTCGCCAGCGGTCCGACCACAGCAGTGGACTCGGCGTAGACATAAGTCAACGTCGCCACCGCGAGCTCGGTACACCCGCTGCGTGAACACCCCCGGACATCCCGCACGGGGCGACCATATCTCCTGTTACGCACGGGACGCGGCAACGACGCGTACCCTCACCCCGTGAGGTCAGTACGAACGGGCCCGAAGGGTCGGGCGCCACGCCGGGACCGGCGGGGTCGGGGCCTGCGCGGTCTGCGCTATCCGGTCACCGCCCCGGTCTTCAAAAATCGCGCTCAACGGTTCGACGACATGGTGCTCGAGGCCCTGGAGCCGATCGAGGAGCGTTGGGGCGACGAGCTGACCGAGCTGGACCTCGCGGTCGACATGGTGCCGGAGATCGAGCAGACCGATCCGGAGGCGACCACCTGGCCGCCGGAGGTGGTCGAAGACCTCGGAGTGCCGCTGGCCCAGCTGGTGCCGGCCGGGGTGGACCGCCGAGGCCTGCCCACCCGCGCGCGGATCGTGCTGTACCGACGGCCGCTGGAGGCGCGCTCGCGGGACGGGATCGACCTGGTGGACCTGTTGCACGAGGTACTCATCGAGCAGGTCGCCTGTTACCTGGGCGTCGAGCCGGACTCGCTGGAAGCCGGCGAGAACTAGAGCGTTCCCAGACGGGCAGCAGACGGGCGGCAGAGGGGCGGCAGAGCCGGCGGCCGAGCGCCTCGGCTCAGGACCACCTGGCTCAAAGACCACTCGTTAGAGCGACGCCCCGATAGCCGGACAGCAGTGCCCGGACCGGGCAAGACCCCGGCCCGCGGCACGGGGTCAACAGCGCAGGGTTGATCGAAGAGAAGAGACCGACCGGCGAACGGGGTCGGCTGATCGAGCGTGGTCCAGCGATCTTGCTGACCCGGCTGGCCGCCCGGCGACAGACTCGATCTAGGGCTCGGCGTCAACCGAGCCCTAGATCAGCCAGCCCGGCGCTTGAGCCGACGGCGCTCCCGTTCGGAGAGCCCACCCCAGATGCCGAACCGTTCGTCATGAGCCAGCGCGTACTCCAAACACTGGGCACGCACCTCACACCCCGTGCAGATCCGCTTAGCCTCCCGAGTCGACCCGCCCTTTTCCGGGAAGAACGCCTCTGGGTCTGTCTCCGCGCACAGCGCGCGGTCCTGCCAATCATCTTCGTCCGCGTCCTCGACGATCTCGAGCATCTCGAACGCTTCCACTCTTGGCAGCAAGTCGGATCCTTCGGGGCCGGCCCCGTCATCCTGCTCGCTGCGGCCTGCCGCCCCGACGATCACATTCACCCGCCCATCTTCAGCGTCGGCCATCGCACGCCCGCCTTCCCCCAGAACACCTCGCCCGTGAATCCCCACTCAGGAGCTCGGCCCCCAGGTTCGGCGCGGCCGCCGAATGACACCACTGTGATTACACCGGGGGGATTCTAATAGGTCAAGTCGGAGGCACCGAATGCGGAGGGCAATTCGCCCGGTTGATGGTTGATCGGCACACTGGAGAGGTGCCGCACCAGCAGCTCCGCTCCCCGGTCAGCCCGATCTTCCTACTACTTCTCGCGGTCACCGTGTGTGGTGGAGCGCTCGCCACCGGCCAGACCGACCTCTTGATCACGGCAGGCGTGGTGCTGCTGGTGCTCGGGGGGTGGGCGGTGTCGTTGTGTCTACACGAGTTCGGGCACGCGGCGGTGGCCTACCGGGGCGGCGACACCTCGGTCGCCAATAAGGGGTACCTGACCCTCGACATCCGCCGCTACCTCAACCCGATGCTCTCCTTCGGACTACCGCTGATCTTCTTGATCGCCGGCGGCATCCCTCTGCCGGGTGGTGCGGTCTGGATCAACAACTGGGCGATCCCCTCCCGTCCGATCCGGAGCATGGTTTCGCTGGCAGGGCCCTTGATCAACCTTGTACTGGGGATCATGTTGGCGGCCAGCGTGCAACTCGTCGCGATGCCGGTGGGTCTGCTCGTCGGCCTGTCCTACCTCGCCCTGGTCCAGGTGCTGGCATTCCTGCTCAACATCCTCCCGGTGCCCGGCCTGGACGGCTTCGGCGTGATCGAGCCGTACCTGTCGGACCAGACCCGGGCGGCCGCGGACAAGATCCGGCCGTGGGCGCCGCTGGTGTTCTTCGTCTTGCTGATCGGCGTCCCCGGGGTCTCCTCGGTGCTCTTCGAGGTGGGGTCGGTACTCTTCTCCTGGGTCGGCGGCAGCACCCAGGCCGCCTCCGTTGGTTACTCTCAGTTCCTGTTCTGGCGCCGGTGAGGCCGGATCGCCAGGTGCCGCCAGCCGTTGATCATTATTTCTGAAGGCGCTCGCCGGTAATTGAGGACGACATTTCCGGAATTTGGCCAGAATCCGCGCAAGCGGTTATCGCGGGCCCGATCGCGGCGACATCCGAGTTCTCGCCAGGTGGACCAACTCGGGGATCGCGTCGACATCGGTCGGCAACTGGTCCACCGGCCACCAACGCAGGTCCAACGACTCCTCGCTGATCCGCTCCACGGCCCCCTCCGGCGCCCTCGCCACGTACCGGACATCAAAATGTCGGGTCGGCAGCCCCAGCGAGCAGGTGATCGGGTGCACGTCCAGCTGCAGCGGCTCGGGTTCCAGGTACAGACCGTCGATGCCGGACTCCTCGGTCGCCTCGCGCAGCGCCGCCGCGGCCAGCGTGGCGTCGTCCGGCTCACAGTGCCCACCGAGCTGGATCCACCGCCCGACCCTCGGGTGCAGGGTGAGCAGCACATGGCGCTCGTCGTGGTCCAGCAGCAGCGCCGAGGCGGTCAGGTGACCCGGCTCGCAGGCGCGCAGGCAGGCGTCCTCCGGCCGGGCCGCCAGGAAGCCGAGGAACGCCTCCCGCAGCGACAGCTGGCAGGCCTCGGTCGGTCGCCAGGCCCGCAACGCGGCCGAGGCGGACTGTGACGTCACCATTCGAGCAGTCCGGCGGCCGGGTCCACCGGCGGGCGCGGCGCCGCGGGGGCGGCCGGGTAGCCGACCGCGACGGCACCGAGCGGGCGCCAGCCGGTCGGCAGGTGGAGCACCGCGCGCACCGTCTCCTCGGCGAAGATCGTCGAGCCGATCCAGCAGGAGCCGAGGCCCTCGGCGGCCAGCGCGACCAGCAGGCCCTGCACCGCGGCGCCGCCGGCCACGGTGAACATGGTCTGCTCCGCGGCCCGCCGGGGCTGGTCCGGGTAGTCCTGCGCGCCCTCAGGCACCAGGAACGGCAACACCAGCTCCGGCGCCCGGCGCAGGATGTCGCCGCGGGCCAGCCGGCGCTCGATCTCCTCGGCGGGTCGGCCGTCAGCGGTCAGGTCGGCCCGCCACCGGTCGGCCATCGCGTCCAGCAGCTCGGTGCGCCGGGCCGGGTCGCGTAGCCAGCCGAACCGGAACGGGGTGGTGTGGTGTGGCGCGGGCGCGGTCAGCGCGGCGGCGACCGCCCGACGGATCGCGGCCGGCTCGACCGCGTCCCCGGCGACGAACTCGCGCACCGAGCGCCGCGCCGCCACAGCCTCCCGCCGGCCCTGGGCCAGCGCTTCCTCGGTGCCCAGCCAGAACAGGTCCTCGTGCAGCGGGCGCACCAGGTCGGCCGCGGTCGAGCCGTCGTCGGCCAGCCCGCCGAGCCCGCGCAGCACAGCCACCGGGACACCGCCGAGCTTGCCCTTCACCAGGTCGGCCGCGCCGGCGATCTCATCGGCCAGCGCGACCTCGGTGACGATCAGTTCGTTGCCCTGTGCGTCGTGCGCCCCGGCGTAGCGGTGCAGCACCGGCAGCCCGGCCGAGCCGATCGCCACGTCGGTCTGGCCGACCCGCCAGGTCCGCCCCATCGTGTCGGTGATCACCACCGCGACGGTGACGCCGAGGACCTCACGCAGCCGGTTGCGCAGCCGGGCGGCCGAGCTGTCCGGGTCGACGGGCAGCAGCGCGAGCTCGTCGGCGGCCACGTTCGACGCGTCCACGCCGGCGGCCGCCTGCACCAGGCCGATCTTGTTCGCCACGATCAGGGTGCGGCCTCTGCGGGCGAGCACCCGCTCGGTCTCGGCGGCCACCAGCTCGCGGCGGCGGGTGTCCCGTTCCACCGGGTCCGTCGGCGCGGCCACCAGCCGGCCCTCCACCTTGGAGACGACCTTGCTGGTCACCACCAGTACGTCACCGTCGAGGAGGTCCGGCGCGGCCGCGGCGATCGCGGTGGCCAGGTCGTCGCCGGGTCGGAACTCCGGCAGCCCGGTGAGCGGGCGCAGCTCCAACAGCGCGGACGCGTGGTCGACCGGCACGCCGCTGGGCGCCGGTCCCGGGGCGCCGTGCTGCTCAGGCACCGCCGACCCCAGCCAGGTCGAGCGCGTGCCTGGCCATCTTGGCGGTCGCGTTCACGTCGGTCATCAGCAGCGGGACCGCGCGCACCGCCACGCCCTCCACGTCCGCCCAGTCGGACTCGTGCACCAGCCAGCCGTCCAGCAGCCCGCCGGCCGCACGGGCGCCGTAGTGCCGCCCGACGGCCTGCGCGGTGGTATCCACCCCGATCGCCTCCAGGCAGGCGTCCGCCATGCCGCGTACCGGGCGGCCACCCACGATGGGCGACAGGCCGATCACCGGGGCCGGACCCGCGCGCAGCGCGTCGCCGACACCGGGCACGGCCAGGATGGCGCCGATGCTGACCACCGGGTTGGACGGGGCGAGCAGCACCACGTCCGCCTCGGCGATCGCCTCGAGGACCCCGGGCGCCGGAGTGGCCTCCTCCGCGCCGACCGAGGCGAACCGGTGTGCCTTGGGCACCGCGCGGTGCCGCACCCACCCCTCCTGGAAGTGGATGGCCTGCTGGGCGGGCTGGGCGGGCTGATCAGCGCCGGCGGGCTGGGCGGCACCGGCGGGCCGGTCGGCCGGCGCGTCGATCACCACGTGCGTCTCCACCCGGTCGTCGCTGGCCGGCAGCATCCGGACGCCGGGCTGCCACCGGTCACACAGCGCCTCGGTGACCGCGGAGAGCGGGTAGCCCGCGCGCAGCATCCGGGTGCGGATCAGGTGCGTCGCCACGTCCCGGTCGCCGAGGCCGAACCAGCTCGGCTCCGCCCCGTAGGCCTTCAGCTCCTCGCCGACCGTCCAGGTCTCGCCGGCCCGGCCCCAGCCGCGTTCGGTGTCGATGCCACCGCCGAGGGTGTACATGCAGGTATCCAGGTCGGGGCAGATCCGCAGCCCGTGCAACCAGATGTCATCGCCGACGTTGACCACGGCGGTGATCCGGTGCACGTCACTACCCGGAATGCCGAGCGCGGCCTTCAACCCGAGCAGGAAACGCGCGCCGCCGACGCCGCCCACGAGCGCCACAACCTTCATGGCTGTCAACCCTACGTCGCCGACGGTGGTGAGGAATCCGGGCGCGGGTAGCTGTGTTGGCGCTTACCTGGAGATCGGCACCGTGCTCGCCCCGTACTCGGGCGAGAGCACCAAGGACCAGACGAACCTGGTGGACTCCACCATCGCCCAGGCGGGCACCGCGATCGAGCTCGGCATCAGGTCGGGGTGGTTCGGCCAGCGGTTCGACTACGACTCGGTCGCGCTCGCCGCGCTGGTCGGCCGGGCGGTGCCCGGCCTGCGGGTCGGCACCTCGGCGGTGTGATCGGGTCGGCGGAGCACCTGACCGAGCAGATCCACCGGTACTTCGAGGCCGGCGCCACCGAGGTGGTGGTCTGCCAGACCGAGTTCGCCGGCACCGACGACCAGCTGCGCACCTGGCAACTCCTCGGCGAGCTCTCCCGCTAGTCGGGCGCCCCGGCACACTGAGTCGGGCGTCCCAGCACCCGGGGTCGGGCCGGCGGGCTACATCGCGCGGTAGTCCTTGGCGGCGAACCTCGGCCCGAACCGGGGCCGGCGGAAGCCGGAGGCCTCGATGTAGCGCACCGCCCGCTGCCGCTGCGGGGCGTACGGGGCCAGCACGGCGAGCATGCCGGCATCGTCCAGCGGCCGGCCGAGCAGCGCCCAGCCGACCACGCTCGGGATGTGGAAGTCGCCGACGCTCACCGCGTCCGGGTCGCCCCAGGCCCGCTGGGCCACCTCGGCGGCGGTCCACACCCCGATCCCGGGCACCAGCCGCAGCAGCTCACGCCCCGCTGTGCCGCCCAGCACCGCCGCCCGCTCCAACCGGTGCGCCACCGCGGCGGACGCCAGCAGCGCGCGCCGGCGGGCCGAGTCCACCCCGGCGCGGTGCCACTCCCAGTCCGGGATGCCCCGCACGGCGGCCGGTGTCGGCGGCACCCACATCTTCGGCATGTCGGCCGGGCCCGGTGCCCTGGTCCCGAACCGCCAGCACAGCTCCCGCCAGGACCGGCGCGCCTCCACCCCGGTGACCTTCTGCTCGAGCACGGCCGGCAGCAGGATGTCCCACACCCGGCCGGTGGCGCCGAGGCGCAGGTTGGGCAGCCGGCGCCGGGTCTCCTCGATCAGCGGGTGGTGTGCCACGAACCCGGTGTCGTCGTCGGCCGCGCCGAGCAGCGCGGGCAGCCCGTCGAGCATGATCGACGCGCCCGGGCCCCAGCCGGTGGCCTCGACGGCGCCGTCGGGCGACCGGCGGATCGCCATGGTGGCCGGCCCGTCGGCGGTCGTGCCGGTCCGCCAGCAGGTACCCAGCTCCGGGTCGATCCGCAGTGTCGGGTCGCCCCGGCCCCGGCGCAGCGGCCCCAGCGACCCGAGCAGGTCGAGCTCGAAGTCCGGTCGCCACCGCCGGGTCACCGCCGGCGAGTCAGCACCGGACGAGTCAGCACCGGACGGGTCGGCACCGCGCGGCGGGTCGGCACCGGGCGAGCCGGCACCGGGCGCGTCGGCAGCGGACTGCGGGTCGGAGCTCACACCCCGGCGGAGAACCGCACGCCGCCGGCCGGCAGCACCACGTCCGGCCACACCCGCATCCCGTCCCGCAGCTCGCACCGCTCGCCGACCACCGCCCGGTCCCCGATCACCGAGTCGGACACGGTCGCACCGGCCTCCACGCGGGCACCGGCGCCCAGGACCGACCGCTCCACCACGGCGCCCTCGCCGACCACCGCGCCGTCGAACAGCAGCGCACCGTCCAGCCGGGCGCCGGCACCGACCACCGCGCCGACGCCGACCGTCGAGCCGCCGAGCAGCGTCGCGTCCGGGGCGACCGTGGCTTCCTTGAGTATCAGCGCCTGGCCGATCGGGCCGGGCAGCGCGTCCGACGGCGCCCGGCCGAGCACCAGGTCGGCGGAGCCGTCGACCAGATCGAACGGGGTGCCGAGATCACGCCAGTAAGTCGCGTCCACGTGACCGGAGACGCGCGCGCCGGCCTCCAGCAGGCCAGGGAACGTCTCCCGCTCCACCGATACCGGGCGCCCGGCCGGGATGGAGTCGATGACCTCGCGGCGGAAGACGTAACAGCCGGCGTTGATCTGATCCGTCGGCGGGTCGTCGGTCTTCTCCAGGAAGGCCTGCACCCGGCCGTCGGCGTCGGTCGGCACACAGCCGAACGCCCTGGGGTCGGGCACCCGGACCAGGTGCAGGGTGACGTCCGCCTCGGTCTCCCGGTGGGTGCCGACCACGGCGGCGAGGTCGGTGCCGGCGAGCACGTCGCTGTTGAACACCATGACCTCGGAGCCGCGCAGGTAGGGCGCCACGTTGCGGATGCCGCCACCGGTGCCCAGCGGTTCGGTCTCCACCACGTACTCCAGCTCGAGGCCCACTGCCGAGCCGTCGCCGAAGTGGCTCGCAAAGGTCTCGGCCAGGTAGGACGTACCCAGCACCACGTGCCGGATCCCGACGGCCTGGATCCGCGACAGCAGGTGAGCCAGCATCGGCACCCCGGCCGTGGGCAGCATCGGCTTGGCGGTGGACAGTGTGAGCGGCCGCAGCCGGGTGCCCTTGCCCCCGACGAGTACCACCGCATCAACATCGCTCATGGTCACGTTACTGAACGCTACCCGGCCGGCCGGGCACTCATCCTGGCGGCCGAATCATGCCGAGATAGCTGGGCCCGTCCCGGCGCGCCCGGAACATCGGCGGCTGGACCCGGAACCCGAACCGCTCGTAGTACGGCACGTTGGTCGGGTCCGAGGTGTGCAGCCGGCACCGGGCGCCCTCCTCGTCCGCCCTGGCCAGCACCGGCGCCAGCAACAGCGCACCGACGCCCCGGCGGCGTGCCCTCGGGTGTACCCCCATGGCCCGCAGGTACCAGTCCAGCTCGCCGGTCCGCTTCGGCGACAGGTCGCGGGCCAGCCGGGCGGACACCGAGGCGTAGCGCGGGAACGCGGCGGGGGCCGCGAACGCCGCACGGGCCAGCGCCGGCGTCTGCAGCGCGAACCTGACCATGGAGAGCGGGTACATGCCGGGCGGCAGCCACAGCGCCACCCCGACCGCGCCGACGCCGTCCTTGGCCAGCACCGCGCCGCCGCACCGGGCCGCGTCCTGGGCACTCGCGGTGAGGAGCGCACGCAGCACTCGGGCCCGGACCCCGGAGTCCGGCCACAGTGCCCGGAACGCCGGGTCCGCGCTGTAGCTGGCGGCCAGCAGCCAGCCGACCGTCCGGGCGTCCTGGCCGAGTAGCGGCTCGATCCGTGCGGTCATCATCAGACCCACTCTGAGCGCGCCACGGTCAACGGCTGGCCTTGCGCACCGCGAGTGCCGAACGGGTGCCGAGGCCGGCCCGCAGCGCCAGCCGCACCGGCGCCCAGCCCGGCCCCGGGTAGTGGTCGGCCAGGTAGCGGTACGCGCTGCGGTGGTGCTCGGCCAGCATCCGGGCGGAGACGTCGGAGTTCGCCGTGGTCGCGTGCCCACCGGTGTGCACCACCTGGGCGGACGGCACGTACCGGTTGCGCCAGCCGGCCTTGGTCAGCCGCTCTCCGAGGTCGACGTCCTCGAAGTACATGAAGTAGCGCGAGTCGAAGCCCCCCACCGAGTCGAACGCCGCGCGGCGCAGCAGCAGGCAGGACCCGGACAGCCACTCCGCGTCCCGCTCCTCGACGCACGCCTCGGACTGCCGGTAGGCCTGGGTCCACGGGTTGGCCGGCCAGACCGTGCCGAACACCGCGTGCCCGGCGCCCCGCCCCAGTGAGGGGAGCAGCCGGGCGGACGGGTAGACCGCGCCGGCGGGCTCCCTGATCAGGGGCCCGAGCGCGCCGGCCCTCGGGGTCCGCGCACCGGCGGCCAACAGCTCGTCCAGCGACCCGGGCGTCCAGACCAGGTCCGGGTTGGCCACCACCACCCAGCCCACCTCGGGCCCGAGTCCGGCCACGCCGCGGTTGGCGCCGCTGCCGTAACCGATGTTCTCGCCGATCCGCAGCAGCTCGACGCCGTCCCGCTCGGCGGCCGCGCGCTCCGGGGCACCGTCCACCGAGCCGTTGTCCGCCATGATCACGGTGTACGGGCGGGTGGTGGCCGAGCGCAGCGAGTCGAGGAATGCGGTGAGCGAGTCACCGGGCGAGTAGGTGACGGTGACCACCGCCAGCTGGTCACCGTAGGACGCCGGCTCGCCGGGCGGCGGCTCGACCGAGGGGGGTTCCCCGGAGGACTGCGACATGGGCGGGGATCGTAGCCCCAGCGCCGAGTCGGACCGCGGGCCCGCGGTCAGTCGTCCTGCGGATCGCCGTCCAGCTCCTCCAGTACGGCGGCCGCCTCCGGACTGCCCCAGTGCGCCGCGTGCAACAGGTACGCCCTGGCCTCCGCCGGGCGCCCCACATCGGCCAGGAACTGCCCGAAAGCCAGCGCCCAGCCCGTTTCCTGGTCGCGCTCGGCGGCCTCCAGCTCGCGCTCGGCGGCGCCCAGGTCGTCCCGGACCTCCTGCAGGAACAGCGCGTACTCGATGTGCCCCCGGTGCGCACCGAGCTCAGCGGCGCGCCGGTACAGCTTCTCGGCGTCGTCGAAGCGGCGGGTGGCGGTGCGGATGAAGGCCAGCCCCAGCAGGGTGCTCGGGCGGGACTCGTCGGCCCAGTACTCCGCGGTGCGGATCGCCGGGCGCGGGTCGTCCAGGTGCTCCCACTGCACCTCGACGAGGTTGACCGGCGCGAGCAGGTGGCCCGCCTCGGCGGCCCGGCGCAGCATGAGCGTCGACTCGCTGTACCGGCCTCGGTGGCGCAGGAAGACCCCGAAGGTGTTCATCGCCTCGACGTCGCCGCCGTTCACCGCGACCCGGTAGGCGTCCTCGGCCCGGTCCACGTCCCCGGTACCGGCGAGCGCGTCGGCCAGCAGCAGCGCCAGGTCGGTCCGGCCGGCCTTGACCCGGGGCAGCAGCAGGTCGACGGCCTCGAAGTGAAATCCGCGGTCCAGGTAGGCCCTGGCGAGCAGGGCGGCCGCGGCGGGTTCGCGGGCGGCGACCGCCTGGCGCAGCACCGCGATGGCCTCGTCGTGCCGATCTTCCTCGTCATCGAGGAGGCGCTGGCCACGGGCGGTCAGCGCGCCGTCGGACTGACCGCCAGGCAAGTGCCCGGTCGGCACGTTCCCGCCCGGTGTGTTCCCGCCCGGCGTGTTTTGGCCCGGCGGGGTCCCGGCCGGCGGCCGCTCGTCCGGCACCGACTCGTCGAGTACGCGTTTGTCGGACACCCGCACCATTGTGGCGGGCGCGGATAACAGTTATATCACCCAGCGGCGAGCGGTCCGAGAGGTCCGAGACCCTCGCCGCGCATCGGATCGGCCCTGGTCAGCAGGCCGGTCGACTCAGAAGCGCGGACCGATCCGGCTGTCCTCGGCGGACGTGGTCAGTGGCCAGTAGGTCCACTCGCCGGTGTTCGACAGCTCGCGCTCCGCCGAGTGCGCGACCTCCAGCCGGGTCAGCCGCGCGTGCAGCCGCTTGCTCTCCCGGCAGGCATCCATTCCCAGCCAGAGGGCCACCGCCACCAGAAGGCTGAGCAGAACCCATTCGAGACCCATACATCGCCAACGACGACGAACGTGCAGCGGTGTGCGGTGAACGACACTTCACCCGCATGGAGTAGTGGATCGGGGCCGTTGGCGCAAGTTTACGTTATATCGGCGTGTCGAACGACGAGCGGCTCACCCGGAAAGCTGAGCGGAGCGCATCCCGCCAGTCGGACGGGGGCCGCATACCGGCCGTCGTCCATGATCGACCGGACAACACCGAGTAGGCCGGCCGGCGGGCGGGCCTGGGGAACTGCGCCGAGTCGCACGGGTGTATCCGGTCCGGGTCCGCGCCGACCTCCTCGTACACCGCCCTGGCCAGGTCGTACCAGCTCGCCTCGCCCGCGCCGGCGAAGTGGTAGGTGCCGTGCGGCGCGCCCGACCGGGCCAGCTCGATCAGCCCACCGGCCAGCTCCGCCGCCCAGGTCGGGCAGCCGCGCTGGTCGGCCACCACGTCCAGGGTGTCCCGGCGGTGCCGCAGCGCCGCGATGGTCTTGACGAAGTTGTGCCCCACCGCGCCGTAGAGCCATGCGGTGCGCACGATGTAGTGCTCCTCCAGCGCGGCGCGCACCTCACGCTCGCCGGCCGCCTTGGTCGCCCCGTACACGGTGGCCGGCCCAATGGGGTCGTCCACCTCGTAGGGCCGCGCCGTGGCCGGATCGCCCAGCGGCAGCGCGCCCGGGAACACGTAGTCGGTGGACACGTGCACGAGCGTGGCGCCCAGTTCGGCGCAGCCGGCGGCCAGTCGCGCCGGGCCGTGGGTGTTCGCCGCCGACGCACCGGCCGGGTCGGACTCGGCGCCGTCCACGTCGGTCCAGGCCGCCGCGTTGAGAACCACCAGCCGCCGCCCGTCCGCGCCGTCCGCCCAGCCGCGCAGCGCGTCCACCACCCCCGGGCCGGCGACGTCCAGCTCGGCGCGCCCGGCGGCGGTCACGTCGACGTCGGCCGACTCCGAGCGCAGCGCCGCGACCAGCTCACTGCCCAGCTGACCGCGGGCCCCGGTCACCAACCAGCGCACCTCGCCCCCCGGCGCGGTCATGGGCACGGTCATCGGGCCAGCGCGGCACGCGCCTTGAGCGGCTCCCACCAGTCCCGGTTCTCGCGGTACCAGTCCACCGTCCTGGCCAGCCCCTCGGCGAACGACACGCCCGGCCGGTAGCCCAGTTCCTCGGCGATCTTCGTGTGGTCCACCGAGTAGCGGCGGTCATGGCCCTTGCGGTCCGTCACCGGCTCGACCATCGACCAGTCGCACCCGGTCGCCGCCAGCAGCTGGCCGGTGAGCTCCCGGTTGGACAGCTCGGTGCCACCGCCGATGTTGTAGATCTCGCCCGGCCGGCCGCCCTGGGCCACCAGCGCGATGCCCTGGCAGTGGTCGTCGACGTGCAGCCAGTCCCGCACGTTCAGCCCGTCGCCGTAGAGCGGCACCTTGTGCCCGTCCATCAGGTTGGTCAGGAACAGCGGGATGACCTTCTCCGGGAACTGGAAGGGTCCGTAGTTGTTCGAGCACCGGGTGATGCACACCGGCAGCCCGTGGGTGCGGTGGTAGGCGCGGGCCATCAGGTCCGAGCCGGCCTTGGACGCCGAGTACGGCGAGTTGGGCTCCAGGACGTGGTCCTCGGTCCAGGACCCCTCGGGGATGGAGCCGTACACCTCGTCGGTGGAGACGTGCACGAACTTGCCGACACCCTGCTCCAGTGCGGCCTGCAGCAACAGCTGGGTACCGCCCACGTTGGTCGACACGAAGTCCGCCGCGCCGGTGATGGACCGGTCCACGTGGGACTCGGCGGCGAAGTGCACGACGGTGTCCACGCCGACCATCAGCTCGCCGACCAGTGCGGCGTCCCGGATGTCCCCGTGCACGAAACGCAGCCTCGGCGAGTCGGCGACCTCGGCCAGGTTCGACTCGGAACCGGCGTAGGTGAGCAGGTCCAACACTACGATCTCGGCGTCCGCGTAGTCTGGATACGCTCCATACAGAGTCCTACGGACATAATGCGAGCCAATAAAACCGGCTCCACCGGTGACCAAGATACGCATGCCCGGAGTCTGACACGAGGATGTCCGGCGCAAAATCCTAAGCATTGAGGAGTTAGGTGGAACAGCGGCCAGCCCGGCCCGACCAGTCAGGCCGACGGATCGGCCTGCGGTTACTGGCCGCGACCGTGTCTGCCGTGGTTCTGGCGGCCTCCGGCATCGGCTGGCACCTGTACCAGGATCTGACCGGGGGGATCAGCACCAGCGACGTGATCCTCGGCGGCACCCCGAAGCCGGCCGGCACCGACCTCAACATCCTGCTCGTCGGGGTCGACAGCCGCACCGACGCCAAGGGCCGCCCGCTGTCCAAGCAGCTGCTGGCGGCGCTGCGCAGCGGAGCCGAGGAGGGCGTGCTCAACTCCGACACGATCATCCTGCTGCACGTGCCGGCCGACGGCAGCCGCGCGACCGGGATCTCCATCCCCCGCGACAGCTACGTGGACATCCCCGGGTACGACAAGAACAAGATCAACTCGGCGTACCCGGCGGCCACCCTGGAAGCCGCCGGCAAGCTGCGGAACAGCGGCGAGGACGAGGCCGCCGTGGACCGGGAGAGCAAGACCGCCGGCCGGACCGAGCTGATCAAGACGGTGGAGCAGCTCACCGACGTGAAGATCGACCACTACGCCGAGGTCAACCTGCTCGGCTTCTTCAACCTGACCAACGCGATCGGCGGCGTCCAGGTCTGCCTGAAGAACCCGGTCAAGGAGTTCCGGTCCGGGGCCGACTTCCCGGCCGGCCCGCAGACCATCACCGGCGGCGCGGCGCTGGCCTTCGTCCGCCAGCGCTACGGGCTGCCGCAGTCCGACTTCAGCCGGATCCGCCGCCAGCAGGTGTTCCTCGCCGCGGTGGCGCACAAGATCCTGTCCGCCGGCACCCTGACCAACCCGGTCAAGCTGCAGGGGCTGATCAACGTCGCCAAGGAGTCGGTGGTGCTCGACTCCGGCTGGGACGTGCTCAGCTTCGCCCGGCAGGCGTCGAACCTGGCCGGCGGGAACATCCAGTTCATGACCATCCCGACCACCGGGCAGACCAGCAACGAACACGGCGACGTGGTGACCGTCGACCCGGACCAGGTGCGGGAGTTCGTCCGCCAGCAGATCGGCGGGTCGGACGGTTCCAGCACCGACGTGAGCAGCGCGGCGACGGCCGACAAGGTGCCGCCCAGCCAGGTCACCGTCGACGTGCGCAACGGCACCGGCAAGGCCGGACTGGCCAGCCGGGTGGCCAGCGCGCTGAGCAAGCGCGGCTACCTGGAAGGGCAGGTGGGCAACATCGACGCGCCCACCGCGTCCAGCGTGCACTACCCGCCGGGGCACCAGGACGCCGGCGACCAGGTGGCCACCCTGCTCGGCGGCATCCGTACCGAGTCCGACGATGCGGTGCCGAGCGGCACGGTGCGGGTGTACCTCGCCTCGGACTTCTCGCTGTCGGACATCCGCTCGGACACCGACTCCAGCGCCAGCACGTCGGAGAGCCCGAGCGCACCGCCGCCACCGATCGGACCGCCGATCACCGCGGAAGGGCTGCCCTGTGTGGACTGACCGGCGGTCGTTCGTCAGCGCTAGCCCCCGACCGCCCTGGTCCTGACCGTGAGGATGCGTTGACGCTCACCGAGAACCTGCTCGGCCCGCTGCTGGCCAGCGACCCGGCCCGCCCGCTGATCACCTACTACGACGACGCGACCGGCGAGCGGATCGAGCTGTCCGGGACCACGCTGGCGAACTGGGCGGCCAAGACGGCCAACCTGATGCGCGACGAGTGCGACATCGAGCCGGGTTCCCGGGTGGCTGTGCTGCTGCCGGCACACTGGCAGACCCTGGTGGTGCTGCTCGGCGCCTGGTGGTGTGGCGCCGAGGTGGTCGCGGACCCGGCGGGGGCGGACCTGGTGTGCTGCGACGCCGACCGGCTCGATGTCGCGACGGGCGCCGGCGCGGGGGTGGTGACCGCGCTGTCGCTGAACGCGTTCGGCGTCGGACTGTCCGACCTGCCGGCCGGGGTGCTCGACTACGCCACCGAGGTACGGGTGCACGGCGACGTGTTCACCCCCGAAGCCGGCGGTACGGACGCGGCCTCCGCGCTGGACGGCCGGAGCGTGCTCGAGGTGCTCACCGAGGCCAGGGCAGCCGCGGCCGGCACCGGCCTCACCGCGGTGGACCGGGTGCTCACGAGCTACGACTGGTCGGTGACCGACGGACTGGTCCGGGTCCCCCTTGCGGTGCTGGCCGCCGGCGGTTCGCTGGTGCAGTGCCGCAATGCCCCCACCGACCCCGCAGCGCTGGACCGCCGCGCCGCCGGCGAGCGCGTCACCCGCCGCCTGGACTGAGCGCGGTCAGGTCCGGCTCACACAGACCGGCTCCAGCTCGCACAGACCGTGCACCGTCTGTGCGGTGGGCGCCAGGTCTGTGCGAGCCGGGGCCCCGCGGTGACCAGTGCCCATGCCGGCGTCCGCCCTTGTACTAACTTGATAACGGCGTTACCATCGTTCAAAACGTCGTTACGAATAGGTCGCCACCAGGAGCCCGCCATGGCAAACCCGTACCTCACAGGCAACTTCGCCCCGGTGCGCGAGGAGCTCACCGTCACCGATCTGACGGTCACCGGCCACATCCCCGAGCACCTGGACGGCCGGTACCTGCGCAACGGCCCGAACCCGATCTCCGAGGTCGACCCGGCGGCCTACCACTGGTTCCTCGGCGACGGCATGGTGCACGGCGTCCGGCTGCGGGACGGCCGCGCGCAGTGGTACCGCAACCGGTGGGTGCGCTCCCCGGAGGCGGCGGCCATCCTCGGCGAGCCGGTACCGGGCAGCGGGGGCAGCGCCCCGATCGCCGGTCTCGGCGCCAACACCAACGTCATCCAGCACGCCGGCCGCACGTTCGCCCTGGTCGAGGGCGGCGCGGCCAACTTCGAGCTGACCGACGAGCTGGACACCGTCGGCCCGTGCAACTTCGACGGCACGCTGCCCGGTGGGTACACCGCGCACCCCAAGCGCGACCCGCTGACCGGTGAGCTGCACGCGGTGTCGTACTTCTTCGGCTGGGGCAACCGCGTGCAGTACTCGGTGATCGGTACCGATGGCCGGGCCCGGCGGACGGTGGATGTCAAGGTCACCGGCAGCCCGATGATGCACGACTTCTCGCTGACCGAGAAGTACGTGATCTTCTACGACCTGCCGGTCACCTTCGACGCCGAGCAGAGCGTCGCCGGCACCCCGATGCCGGGGCCGCTGCGCACTCCGGCGCGCATGGTGATGTCCGCGCTGATCGGCAGAGTCAGGGTGCCTGACCCGATCAGCGCCATGTTGGGCAGGCAGGTGCCGAACAACGGCCGGATGCCCTACCGGTGGAACCCGCGCTACCCCGCTCGGGTCGGCGTGATGCCGAGGGAGGGCGGCAACACGGACGTGCGGTGGTTCGACATCGAGCCGTGCTACGTGTTCCACCCGCTCAACGCCTACGACGAGGGTGACACCGTCGTACTCGACGTGGTCCGGCACCCGAAGATGTTCGCCACCGACTTCAACGGTCCGAACGAGGGCCAGCCCACGCTCGACCGCTGGACCGTCGACCTCGCCGACAACAAGGTCCGGGAGTCCCGCCTGGACGACCACCCGCAGGAGTTCCCCCGGGTCGACGAGCGGTTGGTCGGCCGACGGCACCGGTACGGCTACGCCCTGCAGACCATGCCCGGCACCGGCGCGAGCGCGGGCGACGCACTGCTGCGGCACGACCTGGTGGCCGGGCACACCACGGCGGTCAACCTCGGCGCCGGCCGGCGCGGCAGCGAGTTCGTGTTCGTCCCCACCACCGCCGACGCGGCCGAGGACGACGGCGTGCTGATGGGCTTCGTCTACGACACCGCCACCGACCGCAGCGACCTGCGGATCATCGACGCCCGGACCCTGGAGACGGTCGGCGCCGTGCACCTGCCGGCCCGGGTCCCGAACGGCTTCCACGGCAACTGGGCCCCCACCGAGGGCTGAGCGCAGCGCCCGGGCGACTCACACAGCTCTGGCGGCTCGACACAGCGGCCCGGGCCGCTGTGCCGGCGCCAACCAGTCTGTGTGAGCGGTACCCCGGGCACCCCCCCGGGCTGGCCGTCAGTACGCGGCGGGTGCCGACGGCTCGCGCAGTCGGCGGGCCAGCAGGCAGGCCAGCGCGGGGAGCAGGATCAGCGACGCCAGCGTGATCCGCAGCGAGGTGGCCTGCGCGAGCATGCCCAGTACCGGGGCGAACACCCCGCCGGCGCTGACCGCCAGCCCGAGCGTCACGCCGCTCGCGGTGCCGATCCGACTGGGCAGGTAGTCCTGGCCGAGCGTGATGTGCAGCGAGAACGGCATGTACAGGGTCAGTGCGGCGGCGGCCACGAACACCAGCACCACGGGCCCCGGCACCAGCACCACGCCGGTCAGCGCGACGGCTGCGGCCGCGTACGCCGCGCGCAGCACCGGCAGCCGTCCCCACCTCGCGGCCAGCCGGCCACCCAGCACGGTGCCGACCGCGCCGCCGGCGAACAGCGCGAACAACGCCACCGCGCTCGCCGCGGGGCTGTGGTGCACCCGCTGCTGCACGAACAGCCCGAGGAACGTGCTCAACCCGACGAAGGCCACGGAACGCAGCACGATCACCGAGGTCAACACCCGGAACGCCGGCCAGTCGTCCACCCCGGCCCGCCCGACCGAGGCCTTCCGGGGCGCCGAAGCCCGACCCAGCAGTGGCACGCTGACCGCGATGCCGAGCAGTGCGGGCACGATCAGCACCGGTGCGCCCGACAGCCCCCAGACGGCCAGCACCGGGGTGGCGATCACCGGCGCGAGCGCGAACCCGACGTTGCCGCCCAGGGAGAACCAGCTCATCCGCACCGGCTCGCCGCCGGTGACCGAGCGGGCCAGCCGGGCCCCCTCCGGGTGGTACGCCGCGACCCCGACACCGGACAGCGCGATCGCCACCAGGGACAACCAGTAGGTCCCGCTGACCCCGAGAAGAGCGACCCCGAGGCCGGTGACGAGCATGCTCACCGGAATCAGCCAGCGCATCGCCCACCGGTCGGTGAGCAGCCCGAACAGCGGTTGGACCACCGACGAGAGCACGGTCGCCGCGAGCACGAAGCCGGACACCGCGACGTAGTCGTAGTGCCGCTCGGCGATCAGGAACGGCACCAGTACCGGGACGATCCCCTGGTAGACGTCCACACTGCCGTGCCCGATCGCCAACAGCACGGTCGGACCCGGGTCACCGCGGGTGGGCGTGGGAGCATGCGCGGTCTCGGTCACCCTGAGAGCTTCGGTCACCGCCGATACGTCGGGCTTCCGATAATGTGTCAGTTTATGCCGGGAATCCGCCATGCGCCGGTGGGCCGGACCATGGTGCAGCGCCTCGCCGCCGGGTCGGCGATCGACGCGCACCGCCACGACAACCACCAGATCGTGTACGCCGGCCGCGGTGTGCTCTCGGTGACCACCGACCGGGGCCGCTGGGTCGCCCCGGCCACCCGCGCGATCTGGGTGCCGGCGGGCACGACCCATGAACACCGCGCGTACGGCGAGACCGATCTGCACACCGTCGGGCTGCCACCCGGCGAGAACCCGCTGGGGCTGGCGGAGCCGACCGTGCTGGCGGTCGGCCCGCTCCTCCGCCAGCTGATCATCAGCTACACCCGGGACCCGACCGACCTCGGCGCCGAGCGGGACCGGCTGCGCGCGGTGCTGCTCGATCAGCTCCGGCGCTCGCCGCTAGAGCCGATCCAGCTGCCCAGCCCGCGCGATGCGCGGCTGGCCGCGGTCTGCCAGTTGCTGCACGACAACCCCGCCGACGGCCGCCCGCTCGCCAGGCTGGGCGCGGGGGTCGGCGCCAGCGAGCGCACCCTGTCCCGGCTGTTCCGCACCGAGCTGCACATGACGTTCCCGCAGTGGCGCACCCAGCTTCGGCTGCACCAGGCGCTGATCCTGCTGGCCGAGGGGGTGCCGGTCACCGCGGTGGCGCACCGCTGCGGATGGTCCTCGGCGAGCGCGTTCATCGATGTGTTCCGCCGGGCCTTCGGCCACACACCCGGCCGCACCCCCAACTGACCCCCGCCAGCCAAGGCGGTCGCACAGTGCGGGCACCGCCGGCGCAGACCCCCCAGGGTCTGTGCCGGTCACGAAAGGGCTGTGCGGCGTGCGGGCCGCCGCGATCGAGCTGACCCAACGCGTCAACGCGGTCAGCCCCACCGTGTTCACCGAGTCGGTCGCCGCGTACGGCGACCTGTTCGCCGGTATCGAGCCGGTCCCGGTGCGCCGCGCGGCGAACGCGTACGTGCGTTCCATCGAGGGCCACCAGACCGGTCAGGTCTACGTCCTCGAATAGGACTGATCACCCGCCGGACGGCGGCGGTCCCGAAAACCTGGCCGTTAGGGTGCGCGGATGCGGAACGTGCTGGGCGACGCGCGGGACACCGCCGGTCACGCCCTGGGCCGCACGCGGGACACGGCCGGTCACGCCCTGGACCTCGCCCGGTACGCGGCCAGCAGGAGCCGGCGGGACCGCGACGACGCCGACGCGACGCGGGAGCTCACCGCCCGCACGCTCGAACTGCCGGCCGATCTGGAGATCGAGTGGCTCGGCACCGCCGGCTACCGGCTCAGCTACCAGGACCACACGCTGCTGATCGATCCGTTCGTCAGCCGGGTGCCGGCCGGGGCCGTACTGCGCGGGCGCACGGCGCTGCCCGATCCGGAACTGGTGCGCCGCTACATCCGGCCGGTCGGCACGGTGGTCGGGGTGCTCGTCGGGCACACCCACTGGGACCACGCGCTCGATACCCCGGAGATCGCCCGGCGGTACGGCTGCCCGGCGCTGGGTTCGACGTCCCTGGCCCGGCTGATGCAGCTGCACGGTCTCGGCGGGCAGGCCGTCGACGTCGAGCACTACCGGCGCTACGAGCTCGGCCCGTTCACCGTGAGCTTCGTACCGAGCGCGCACTCCAAGCTGCTCCTCGGGCTCAAGGCCCCGTTCACCGGCAACATCAGCTGCGAGGCGCTGGCCGCGCTCAACCCGGCGGCCTACCGCTGCGGGCAGACCTGGGGCATCCACATCGTGGTGGCCGGTATCCAGCTCTACCACCAGGGCAGCGCCGACCTGGTCGACGACGCGGTCCGCCACCACGACGTCGACATCTTCCTGGCCGGCATCGCGGGGCGCTCGTTCAGCAAGGACTACTGGCGGCGCATCCTCACCAGGCTCCGGCCCGACGTTGTGATCCCGATGCACTACGACGACTTCACCCGGCCGCTGGACGCCCCGATGGGCTTCACCGTCGACGTCAAAGTGGCCGAGGTGGACGATGAGATCCGGGCGGTCAGCCGCGATGTGCAGGTCGCCGCGCTGCCGTTGCTGGGTTCGCGCTGAGTCGGGCTGCCGTTGCCGGGTTCCCGGTGAGCCGGGCCGCCGCCGCTGGGCCTCCGGTTGGTGGGCGGGTCAGCGGCCGCGCGGGACGGGGATCGCGACCGGAACCCGCCGCGGCCGGACGGTCGCGCTCAACCGCTGCCGGACGAGGCGTTCGAGCGACTCCAGCCCGGAGCCGTGTCGGGAGGCACGCAGATCGGTGCGGCACCGGCGGACCGTATCGGCGATCACCGACAGGCTGTGCTCGGACGCGAACTCGCGGAACATCTGTTCGGTGATGTCGGCGTATGAATCGTTACCCGGTACAGCGGCGGTCATCGAACGACCTGACTTCGCCGGGGCCGCCGGCGAGGAGAGCAAACTCCTGACCCGGCGCCGCAGGGCGACACTCTCGGGGCAGGACGCCCGCAGCCTACGCGCCCGACAAAGCGGGTGGGGCCCGCCGAACACCGGCGGACCCCAGCCCCGTTCTAGCGCCCTAGTGCCCGACCGTGGCGCCGCCGCGCAGACCGAGCATCGCCAGCAGCTCGATGCAGTCCTCGGCGTCGGTGGAGTGGCTGGCTACGACCAGAGTCGCCTGGCGACCGCGGGCTTCGTCCACGACGCTCGCGGCGGCGCGGATCTCCTCGTCGGTTTCGCCGGCTCTTCTGACAAACCTCATATGTCTCCTCACACGCGCCGAGCGTTCACGCGCCGTGCGTCGGTGTACCGCTCTACAACACGGCCAGGACCCGGGAGGCTCCAGCACACCGGCGATTTTCCGCCGGTGCGACCCCTTCAGCCTACCCTGGTACCGATCCGCCGATGTGAACGAAGCCACAACGACCGTTCGACTCGGCCGCTCAGACCAGTCCGGTTGCGACGAATACGTTGTCCAGCCGCCCCGCGAGGACGAAGATCTAGCTGACCGCCCTGCCCGGTGCATGGGTCTCGATGTGGAGGTATCCCCGTGGTGAACGTCGCCGACGCCCTCGCGCACGCCGCTACCGCGTACGCGGACCGCCCGGCAGTCAAGCTGGACGACGCGCAGCTGAGCTACGCCCAGCTCGACACCGCGTCCCAGCACATCGCCGGGCTGCTGGCGGCGCGCGGCATCGGGCCGGGCGACCGGGTCGGCATCATGCTGCCGAACGTGCCGCACTGGGGCATCCTCTACTACGGCGTGCTGCGCGCCGGCGCCGTCGCGGTGCCGATGAACCCGCTGCTCAAGGAGCGGGAGGTGGCCTACTACCTCAGCGACTCCGGCGCCGGCCTGCTCTTCGCCTGGCACGGGTTCGGGGCCGAGGCGCGGGCCGGCGCGAAGCTGGCCGACGCGGAGGCGGTACTCATCGATCCGGCCGAGTTCCTCGGTCTGCTCGGCTCGGCCGAGCCCGTCGGCGGCGTCGTCGACCGCGCCGGCGACGACACGGCGGTGATCCTCTACACGTCGGGCACCACCGGGCAGCCGAAGGGCGCCGAGCTGACCCACGACAACCTGATGCGCAACGTCGAGGTCGGTAGGGCGCTGCTGGACGCCAGCCCGGACGACGTGGTCTTCGGCGGTCTGCCGCTGTTCCACGTGTTCGGGCAGACCTGCGGGCTGAACGCCTCGGTGGCCGCCGGCGCCTGCCTGACGCTGCTGCCCCGCTTCGACCCGACGAAGACGCTGGAGATCCTGCAGCGGGACAAGGTGACCATCTTCCAGGGTGTGCCGACCATGTACGTCGCGCTGGTCAACCACCCCGACCGGGCCGACTACGACCTTTCGTCGCTGCGCGTGTGTGCCTCCGGTGGCGCGGCCATGCCGGTCGAGGTGATGACGGCGTTCGAGAAGGAGTTCGGCTGCGTCGTGCTGGAGGGCTACGGGCTGTCCGAGACCTCCCCGGTCGCCTCGTTCAACGTGCCGGACCGGCGGCGGCCCGGCTCCATCGGTTTCCCGGTGTCCGGCGTGGAGTTCCGCATCGTCGACGACGCCGACAAGGACGTTCCCGAGGGCGAGCCCGGTGAGATCGTGATCCGCGGCCACAACGTGATGAAGGGCTACTGGGGAAAGCCGGAGGCGACCGCGGCCGCGATCAAGGACGGCTGGTTCCACACCGGTGACGTGGCCAGGTGCGACGAGGACGGCTTCTACTTCATCGTGGACCGCAAGAAGGACATGATCATCCGGGGCGGCTACAACATCTACCCGCGGGAGATCGAGGAGGTGCTCTACGAGCACCCGGCCGTCGCCGAGGCCGCCGTCATCGGCATGAAGCACGCCGAGCTGGGCGAGGAGGTCGCCGCCGTCGTCGCCCTCAAACCCGGCGCCGAGGCCACCGCCGACGAGCTGCGCGACTACGTCAAGGGCAAGGTCGCCGCCTACAAGTACCCCCGGCGGCTCGAGCTGGTCGCCTCGCTGCCGAAGGGGCCGACCGGGAAGATTCTCAAGCGCGAGATCACCCTGGACTGAGCGGGCTCGCCGGTCGCCGTCAGCCGGCCCAGTGACCGCGGTCGAACTCGGCGGGCGCCGGCGGCCCGGCGAACGTGATCGAGCGGTCCGACACCATCTTGACCGTGTGCAGGGCCTGACGGTCCAGCAGCGCGTTGATCTCGGTGTCGTCGAGCTGCTCGATCTCCTCGAAGAAGCTCAGCACCCGGCTCACGTGGAGCGCGACGAGGTGGTCCCGCGCGCTCTGGAAGTGGCCGGCCGCGAGCGTCTGCACCGCGTCCGCGAGCAGCGGCGGCCAGTCCTGGGTGGCGATCCGCGGGCCCCACGGCGCGGCGGGCAGCCCGGCCATGTTCGGGAAGAGCCGGCCCATCTCGGGACCGTGGGCCGCCAGGTAACGGCGCACCGCGGCGCCGACCCCCGCAACCAGGGCGGGGTCCTGCGGTGCGGCGGCGTTGTCCACCGCGCGCCGGACGACCGGGCCGTCCAGGGCGGCGGGCCGGGGCCGTTCGCAGCGCAGCGCCACCTGGAACAGGGAGTCCAGGACCTGCTGGGGCAGCTGCAGGATCTTCGGGAACGGCGAGTTGTGCAGCTTGCGCCCGAGCGGCACCTCGACCACCGGGTGCCCCTCGCGCAGGGTGTTGGCGGTCAGCCAGATGTCGATGCCGTAGAGCTGCGCGCTGGCCGGGCGCGGCCACTCCGGTACCCGGCACAGCAGCGCGCGGTTCAGCGCGAACTCGCCGCCGATGGGCTGCTGCAGATGGCGACCGAACAGCGCGGCGACCAGCGGGCGGGCCAGGTGGTTGGTGGTGTTCGCCTCGTAGCGGTTGCGGCGGTACACCGGGACCGCCAGCCTCGGGTCCGGCCCGTCGACGGCCGAGGCGAGCCGGCCGATCCAGTCCGCGCGCGCCGAGCGCAGGTCGGCGTCCAGCAGGATCAGCCGCTCGGCCCGCAACTCGACCGCCGTGGTGATCAGCGCCAGCACGTTGGTGCCCTTGCCGGTCGCCCCGCCGCCGGACTGCACGACCCGCTTCGGCGTCTCGGTCGGCGCGGCCAGGAAGGCCTCCGGCGTGCCATCGGTGCTGCCGTTGTCCGCCAGTACGACGAGGTTGTCACCGCCGGGGAAGGCCAGCCGCAGCCCGGCGTCCGCCGCCTGGGCCACCGCGGCGATGGTGGTGGCCTCGTCGCGGGCCGGGATGCCCACGACGGTCACCCCGGACACGTTGGAGTCCGCCCAGGGTGCCGGGGTGGACCGGACCGCACTGACCATGATCGCTACCACCCCTTCCGCCGGACACCGGCCGGATGGCGGTCCCGGGCATCGGGACGGACGTCTCGGCGTGGTCGGCGGCGGTGACGGGACCACCAGGTCGCTCGACCCGCGGTGGCTACCCACGGTAGGGCCCGAACGCGGCACTTGGCCAGCGCCGTCGGCGAGTCGGCGGGTCGGCGAGTCGGCCGCCCGGTTCCGGCGTCACGACTTGGTAAGGGTCGGCGGCGGTACCGACTGGCTACGGTGGCCAGGTGTTGATCACCGAGCGTCGGTCCGGCCGGCGCGGCGGTGTCGTCCCCGACCTGGTCGCGGTTGCCGGCGCCGCGATGCTGGTGTCGGTGGCCGCGCTCCTCGGCTGGCGGCTGATCGGCGCCGGCGTGGACATCGACCTGGGGTTCCCGCCGCTGCTGGCCCGGTGGCTGCCACACGTCGGCCCCGGCACACCGGCGGCGGTGGCCGTCGCCGCGCTGGTCGCCACGAACGGCCCCGGGCTGGCCGGGCGGCTGCGCTGGCACACGCTGCTCCTGGCCGCGTACCCGACCGCGGTGCTGTGGACGCTGGCACTGGCCACGGTGGACGGCTGGCAGCGCGGGGTGGCCGGCCGGCTGGCCACCAGGGACGAGTACCTGCACGACGTGCCGCTGGTCGGCGACGTCCCGCTGCTGCTGCGCACCTTCTCCGACCACATCCTGACCACGGCGGTCGACCCCGGCCAGAGCTGGTCCTGGACCACCCACGTCGGTGCCCATCCCCCGCTGGCGTTCCTGCTCTTCGTCTGGCTGGACCGGGTCGGCCTCGGCGGGGGCGGCCCGGCCGGGGTGTCGGTGATCCTGGTCGGGGCCTCGGCGTGCGTCGCCGTAGCGGTCACCCTGCGTGCCCTCGGCGCCGAGCGGATCGCCCGCCGCTCGCTGCCGTTCGGGGTGTTGCTGCCCGGCGCGGTGTGGGTCGGGGTCTCGGCGGACGGCCTCTTCGCCGGCGTCCTGGCCTGGAGCGTCGCGCTGGTCGCGGTGGGCTGTGCCGGGCGCGGTCTCCGGTCCGGCGCCGCGGCGGCGGCCGGCGGGGCGCTGTACGGGTGCTGCCTCTACCTGTCCTACGGGCTGGCGCTCGGCGTGCTGCTCCCGCTGGCCGTGCTGGCCGGTACCCGTGCCGGCCGTGCGGCGGTGCTCGCCGCCTCGGGTCTGGCCGTCGTCGTGCTGGCGTTCACCGCGAGCGGGTTCTGGTGGTTCACCGGCTACGCCGACGTCAAGGTGATCTACGCGGCGAGCATCGCGGCCAGCCGGCCGTATCTGTACTTCGGGCTGGCCGACATCGCGGCGGTGCTGTTCGCCGCCGGTCCGGCCCTGGTCGCCGGGATCCGGCGGGCGGTGGCCGACCCCGGCGCCCTGCCGCGGCCGGCGGCCCTGCTGTCCGGCGCCGCGGTGACCGCGATCCTGCTCGCCGACCTGTCCGGCATGAGCAAGGGTGAGGTCGAGCGCATCTGGCTGCCCTTCGTGGTCTGGCTGGTGCCGCTCGCCGCACTGCTCGGGCGGCCCGCGGCACCACGGGCCTGGTTGCTCGGCCAGGCGGTGCTGGCGCTGGCGGTCAACCACCTGCTGCTCACCGTGTGGTGAACCGCCGAAACCCGATCGCCCCGGCACGCTCGCACCGACCATGATGACCTCGGGCTGACCTGGGGACGACCTCGGGCGGGACGGGAACGGGGACCATGGGCGGGCAACGGAACACCGGTCCGGCGCTGACCGCGTTCGTGGGGCGGGTCGGCGACCACAACGACCGGGCGATGAGCGCCGCCGCCACCCTCGGCGAGGCGCTGGCGGCGCGGCTGGCGCTGCCGCTGACCACGGTGGGCACCCCGAAGCCGGCGCTGGCGCAGGGCTGGCGGGCCGAGCTCGACGCGGCCCGCAACGACCTCGTGCTGATGCGGCGGCGGTATCGGGAGATCCTGGACCAGGGCCAGGTCCCGGTGTCCGCCATCACCCGGTGCGCGGTCGCGGTGGCCACGCTGCCCGCCGTCGCGCGGGTGCACCCCGACGCGGTGGTGCTGTGGCTGGACGCGCACGCGGACCTCAACGTGCCCGGCTCCAGCCCGTCCGGCTACCTGGGCGGCATGGCGCTGTCCGGCCCGGCGGGGCTGTGGGACACCGGCCACGGTGCGGGCGTCGACCTCGGGCGCGCGGTGCTGTGCGGCGCCCGGGACATCGACCCGGCGGAGCGGGAGCTCATCGACGCCGGCCGCATCCGGCACCTGCCGATCGGTGACGGGCTACCCGAGCGGCTCGCCGCGCTGCTGACCGGGCAGCGGGTCTACCTCCACCTCGACTGCGACGTGCTGGAACCCGGCACGGTGCCGACCGACTACGCCGTGCCGGGCGGCCTGACGCTGCCCCAGCTGAACGCGGTCGCCGAGGTGGTGGCCGCCGGCGAGCTGGTGGGCGCGGAGTTCGGCGAGTACGAGGGCCGCTGGGCCGACGGCACCCGCTGCCCGCCCGACGAACTGCTCGACGCGCTGAGCCCGCTGCTCGCGGCCCTGACCAGCTGACGCACCCCGGTTATACCGCGCTGCACAGGACGCAGGCCGCACAGCCCCGCGCCGCCACGGCGCGGGGCTGATCGGACCTGGGCCGGGCCGACTCCGGGGCTCAGCCCTTGAGCAGCGCCCTGGCCATGACCATCCGCTGGATCTGGTTGGTGCCCTCGTAGATCTGGGTGATCTTGGCGTCGCGCATCATCCGCTCGACCGGGAAGTCCTGCGTGTAGCCCGCCCCGCCGAACAGCTGGACCGCGTCGACGGTGACGTCCATCGCCACGTCCGAGGCGTAGCACTTCGCAGCGCTGGCCATGAACGTCATGTCCTTGTCGCCGCGCTCGACCTTGGCAGCCGCGACGTAGACCAGCTGGCGAGCCGCCTCGACCTTCATGGCCATGTCGGCGAGCATGAACTGCACGCCCTGGAAGTCCGAGATCGAGCGACCGAACTGGCGACGCTCCTTGACGTAGGCCACCGAGGCGTCCAGCGCGCCCTGGGCGATGCCGAGGGCCTGGGCGCCGATGGTCGGCCGGGTGTGGTCGAAGGTTCGCATGGCGGTCTTGAAGCCGGTGCCGGGCTCGCCGATGATGCGGTCCGCCGGGATGGTGCAGTTGGTCATGTAGATCTCGCAGGTGGGCGAGCCCTTGATGCCGAGCTTGCGCTCCTTCGGGCCGACCTCGAAGCCGGGGTCGTCGGCGTGCACCACGAACGCGGAGACGCCGTTCGCGCCCTTCTCCGGGTCGGTCGACGCGAAGACGGTGTACCAGGACGAGACGCCGGCGTTGGTGATCCACGCCTTGGTCCCGTTGAGTACCCAGTGGTCGCCGTCGAGCCGGGCCCTGGTCTTCATGGCCACCGCGTCCGAGCCGGACTCCCGCTCGGAGAGGGCGTAGGAGATCATCGCCTCGCCGCTGGCGATGGACGGCATGACCTGCTTCTTCAGCTCTTCCGACGCCGCGAGCAGGATCGGCATGCTGCCCAGCTTGTTGATCGCCGGGACCAGCGACGAGCTGGCGCAGACCCGCGCGACCTCTTCGATCACGATGCAGCCGGCGACCGCGTCCGCTCCGTCGCCGCCGTACTCCTCCGGAAGGTGCACCGCGTGGAAGCCGGCGGCGGTGAGCGCCGTACGTGCCTCGGTGGGATAGCGCGCCTTGTCATCGACGTCGGCGGCATGCGGCGCGATTTCCTTCTCGGACAGCGAGCGGATGGCCGCGCGGAGCTCTCGGTGCTCTTCGGGGAGCTGGTAGATGTCGAAATCCGGGTTCACGAGCGGTGATGCTAATGCCAGGCCCTGCGCTCGCACAGAGGACGACATCCCTACGGACATGTGACAGCCCCCGGGCCGTATCACACCTTCGGGTTAGCGAATAGCGGTGTGACCGAGCTGGACAATGGCTCGGAGCCCGGGGGCCGGGTGACTGTCGGGGGATTGCCGGCACCGGACCGGCTTCCATCGACCGTCAGGATTCGCGGTGCTAGCGGACAGCCACCTCACAAGTCCTGCTGCTATTCAACGCTGGACCACCTCCCTCCGTGTGTACTCGTACGCTACGACCGAAACGGCCGCTCCGGCAACGACGTTTGCTGAGAGCGATACCACTGGGTGCCCCGGCGGGCTCTACTCGCCGAGCGAGGCCCGCAGCGCGGCGTCCTTGGCCAGCACCAGTTTCTCCAGCTCAGCCTGCTGGGCCGCCACCCGGGCCCGCAGCTCCGGGTCGGACGCGCCGAGCATCCGGACCGCCAGCAGGCCGGCGTTGCGCGCCCCGCCCACCGATACGCAGGCCACCGGCACCCCGGCCGGCATCTGCACGATCGACAGCAGCGAGTCGAGCCCGTCCAGGTAGGCCAGCGGCACCGGCACCCCGATCACCGGCAGCGGGGTCGCCGAGGCCACCATCCCCGGCAGGTGGGCCGCGCCGCCGGCCCCGGCGATGATCACCCGCAGGCCGCGCCCGGCGGCGCTCTCCGCGTAGTCCAGCATCCGGCGCGGGGTCCGGTGCGCGGACACCACGGAGACCTCGTGCGCTATCCCGAACTCGGTCAGCGCCTCGGCCGCCGCCGACATCACCGGCCAGTCCGAGTCGCTGCCCATGATCACGCCGACCACCGCGCCGCCGTCCGACCTGTCAGCCCAGTCCGTCATTCAGTGCACCTCCCAGCCGTCCCGCCAGACTGCCCGGGACATCCACTCCGCCGCCAGCGAGGCACGCCGGCGGGTGTCGGTTAGCTCCGCGCCGAGCACGGTGACGTGCCCGATCTTGCGACCCGGCCGCTCGCCCTTGCCGTACAGGTGCGCCTTCGCGTCGGGGAACCGGGCGAACAGGTGGTGCAGCCGCTCGTCCAGGCCCATCTCCGGGACCGGGTCGCCGCCGAGCACGTTCGCCATCACGGTGACCGGCGCGGTCGCCGTCGTGTCCCCCAGCGGGTAGTCCAGCACCGCGCGCAGGTGCTGCTCGAACTGCGAGGTGCGGGAGCCCTCGATGGTCCAGTGCCCGGAGTTGTGCGGCCGCATCGCCAGCTCGTTGACCAGCAGCCCGGTCCCGTCCGGACCGGGCCCGTCCACCTCGAACAGCTCGACCGCGAGCAACCCGACCACGTCGAGCTCGGCGGCGAGGTGCAGCGCGAGCCGCTGGGCCGCCTCGGCGCGCGCCGCGGGCAGCCCCGGTGCCGGCGCGATCACCTCCACGCAGATCCCGTTGTCCTGCACGGACTGCACCACCGGCCAGGCCGCGCCCTGCCCGAACGGCGAGCGGGCCACCAGCGCGGCCAGCTCGCGGCGCATCACCACCCGCTGCTCGACCAACAGCGGGGTGTCGGCCGCGAGGGTCTCGGCCACGACCGGGGCGGCGTGGATCGGGTCGTCGAGCATCCAGATGCCGCGCCCGTCGTAGCCACCCCGCCTCGCCTTGAGCACCACCGGCCAGCCGTGCTCCGCGCCGAACGCCGCGACCTCCGCCATCGACGACACCGCACGGAACGGCGGGCACGGCACTCCCAGCGCGGACAGCCGCTCGCGCATCACCAGCTTGTCCTGGGCGTGCACCAGGGCGGCGGGCGGCGGCCGCAGCGGCACCGCTCCACCGACCGCCGAGGCGGCCAGCGAGGCGAGCGGCTCGGTGGGCACGCCCTCGTGGTCGAAGGTCACCACGTCGCAGGTCTCCAGGAACTCGGCGAGCGCGGCGGCGTCGTCCGGGGCGCCGAGCACGACGTTCGGGCTCACCATGGCGGCCGGTTCGTCGGGTGAGACGGCGAGTACGCGCAGTGACTGCCCGAGCGCGATCGCCGCCTGATGGGTCATCCTGGCCAGCTGCCCGCCGCCGACCATTCCGACGACGGGGAGGCGAGTGCGGGGGTCCACAGGGTGGAGACGATATCCGGGCCGTTCATCGACCTCGGTCGGAGGCCATCCCGGCCGTTCAAGCGGTGTTTCCCGCGACAGTCGGTGAGCGCCGGGGACCGATCTCTTAGACTGTGCGGGTGACGGTGGTCGAAACGGCGCTCCGCTTCATCCCACAGCCCTACCGGGCTGTCGCGATCAGGCATCGGGAGTTGCTCAAGTTCGCCATGGTCGGAGGAACCACCTGGGTGATCGACACCATCATCTTCCTCGTGCTCAAGAGCACCATCCTCGAGCCCAAGCCGGTCACCGCGAAGGTGATCTCCGTGCTGGTCGCCACGCTCGCCTCCTACGGCCTGAACCGGGGTTGGTCCTTCCGCACCCGGGGCGGCCGCGAGCGCCACCACGAGGCGGTGCTCTACGTACTGGTCAGCGGGGCCAGCGTGGCCGTCTACGCCGCGCCGCTGTGGCTGTCGCGCTACGCACTGGACCTGCGGGTACCCGCCGTCCCGCTGATCACCGAGCACTGGGCGGACTTCATCAGCGGCCAGATCGTCGGTGTGCTGGTCGGCATGGCGTTCCGCTGGTGGGCGTTCCGCCGCTTCGTCTTCCCGCACCAGGACGTCCGGCGCCAGATAGTCCCCGCAACCGAGAACTGAGCGGCTGTGCCCGATTCCCCGCCCGATTCCCCGCCCGACTCCCCGCCCGACTCCCCGCCCGACTCCCCGGACGCCGACCTGCGGTTGGCGTTGACCCTCGCGGACACCGCCGACCGGATCACCCTGGCCCGCTTCCGGGCCGCCGACCTGCGGGTGGACCGCAAGCCGGACCGCACCCCGGTCACCGACGCGGACACCGCCGCCGAGGACGCCATCCGCGGCGTGCTGGCCGAGCAGCGCCCCGGCGACGCGGTCCTCGGTGAGGAGCGCGGCGGCTCGCTGGACGGGCGGGCCTGGATCCTGGACCCGATCGACGGCACCAAGAACTACTCCCGCGGCATGCCGGTGTGGGCCACCCTGATCGCGCTGGCCGAGCGGGGCCGCCCGCTGGTCGGTGTGGTCAGCGCGCCGGCGATGGGCCGCCGGTGGTGGGCCAGTGCCGGCGGCGGGGCCTTCACCAGCGACCTCGGCGGCGCGGTGCGGCGGCTCGCGGTGTCCGGCGTGCGCGACCTGGCGGACGCCTACCTGTCCACCACCGAGCTGAGCAGCTGGAAAGAGCTCGGCACCCTGGACCGGTACCTGCGGCTGGCCGAGCAGTGCTGGGTGGTGCGCGCCTTCGGCGACTTCTGGCAGCACGTGCTGGTCGCCGAGGGCGCGATCGACCTCGGCATCGACGCCGAGGCGAACACCTGGGACCTGGCCGCGCTCCAGCTGATCGTCACCGAGGCCGGCGGCACCTTCACCGACCTGGGTGGCACCGCCCGCTTCGACGGCGGCAGCGGCATCTCCTCCAACGGCGCGCTGCACGACGCCGCGCTCGCCCAGCTGAAGGCCTAGCCCGGAATCAGCCGGGATCAGCCGGCACCTCCCGGTCCGGCCGTGGCACGATCTCGGCCATGCCAGAGCTCGCGTTCGAGGACTTCAAGGGCAGCCAGGTGTTCGACCTGGGCACGACCACCGTCGACGGCGACGAGATGGTCGCGTTCGCCCGCCGGTTCGACCCGCAGCCGTTCCACCTGGACGCGGCGGCGGCCGCGGACAACACGCTGCTCGGCGGGCGGCTGTGCGCCTCCGGCTGGTTCACCGCGTCGCTGTGGATGCGCTCCTGGGCCGAGGTCGTGCTGAACCGCTCGACCGCGCTGGGCTCGCCCGGTGGCAACTCGCTGAGCTGGCCGGCCCCGGTGTTCGCCGGTGACGTGCTCAGCTCACGGGCCGGGGTGCTGGGTGCCCGGCCGTCGCGCAGCAAGCCGGGGATCGGCCTCGTCGACGTGCTGGCCACCCTGCACCGCGGCGACGACTGCGTCTACCGCGCCCAGTTCACCGCGATCTTCGGCACCCGGGTACCCGCCGAGTCGTGAGTGGCGGGCATTGCCCTGGGGCCGATGTCCCCCAAGCGAGGGCGCACCTACCTGATCGAGGTCGCGGTCGCTTCCCGCGATGACGGGTTGAACCTGGTTTGGCTGTACGGCACCAACCCACTCGCGACTGGTCAGGACCCCTGGTCCTGCTTGTTCGCCAGCTCCTTCTGGTACTTCTCGGTCATGTGCGCGACCGCCAGGTTCTGCTGCTCGGCGTGTCCGGTGCGGGTGTCCGAGGCCCGCTGCTTGGCGTTCCGGGTGGCCTGCGCCTGCCCCTGGAACTCCGGCATCACGTGCTGCGCGATCAGCTCGTAGGACCGCCGGGTGGCCTCCGGGTTGGCCCACTCGTGCGCCAGCAGCAGGAACGCGCCGAAGCCGCCGGACTGGTCGACCAGCCGCTGCACCTGGGCCTTCGCATCCTCCACGGTGCCGATCGCACCGGTGCCGGACTCGTTGATGAAGTCGATCATCGCCTTGAGGTCGCCGCCGCTGCCGACGTCCATCTGCGGGAACGCGGCGACCTTCTGGAAGTAGTTGAACCACTGCTCGATGCCGTGCTCCACCTCCTTGTAGGCCTGCTCGCGGGTCTCCGCGATGTGCATCAGGCCGACCAGGCGCCACTTGTCCCGGTTCACCGTGGTGTTGAAGGCGGCGGCCCGCTCCTCCATCACGTTCCAGTGGTGTGCCAGTGCGTCGAAGCCGTCGGAGGTCAGGGTGGCGCCGATGGACAACAGGCCCACCCCGTGCCTGCCGGCGAGCCTGGGCCCGGTCGGCGAGGCGACGGCGGCCACCGCGACGTCGAAGTGCGGGTCGGAGTACGGGCGCAGGTGCAGCTGGGCGTTGACCAGCCGGTGCGTACCGGTGTCGACGGTGACCGGTTCGTCGCTGGTCAGCAGCCGCATGACCACGTCGAGGTTGGTCTCCAGCAGCTCCCTGGTCTGGGTCGGGTTGAGCCCGATCATCGCCGAGTCGGTGGGCAGCGAGCCCGGCCCGACACCGAGCATCACCCGGCCCCTGGTCAGGTGGTCCAGCAGCACCAGACGCTCGGCCACCCACAGCGGGTTGTGGTAGGACAGCGAGGTCACGCCGGTGCCCAGCTTGATGTTCTTGGTGCGCTCGGCGGCGGCCGCGATGAAGATCTCCGGTGAGGCGATGATCTCGCTGCCCGCCGAGTGGTGCTCGCCGATCCAGGCCTCGTCGTAGCCGCACTGGTCGAGGTGCTCGACGAGCCGCAGGTCCCGTTGCAGGGCGAGCGTGGGGTTCTCCCCCGCGGGGTGGAACGGGGCCAGGAAGATACCGAACCGCAGTCTGCTCATGGCCTCACGCTACGGCGCGGCAGTGATCTCCGACACCGTTGCGGGAAGGTTGCGATCGGTCGGCCTCAGTTGGGCGCGGCGGCCTGGTAGAGCAGGCCGTAGACGTGCTGGACACCGGGAATGTCCTCGAAGTCCAATGGTTCGTCGGAGGCCGACTCGACGCTCAGCGTGCCGCAGCCGAGCATCCGCTCGAACACCGTCTGGCGGAAGTGCACGCTGGTGATCCGGTTCATCGGGATCTCGAAGCCGGTACGGGTGAGCACGCCCTCGCGGACCAGCACCCGGCGGTTGGTGACCACAAAATGGGTGCACCGCCAACGCAGCAGCGGTGCCACGGTGAACCAGACGACCAGCACCAGGGCCACCACGGCGATCGCCAGCGAGCCGTACGTGCTCCACTGCTGCCCGCTGATCAGCGCCGCGAGGTAGGTCGCCAGCCCGACCGTGACCAGGAAGACCAGTGCGGGCAGCACCAGCATCTTGGGGTGCGGATGCTCGTGGGTGAGTACCTGCTCGCCGGTGACCAGCAGCTCGTCCGGATAGGGCACGCGCTCACGGTAGCGCGCTGTATCCGATCGGTCGGGCAGGCGCTCGGGGTGCTCTCGGGCTCTCAGCCCAGCTGTTCGGCGGCCAGCTCGCCCGGTATCGCCCGCAGGTGCACGACGTCGCCGGCCGCGACCGCGCGCGTCGCGCCGCTCTGCTCGCGCACCAGCAGCCGCCCGTCACCGTCCACGTCGAACGCGGTGGCCAGGGTGGTGCGCCCGCCCGGCTGCTCGATCCGCACCGGCGAGCCGAGCGTCGCGCACGCGGCCCGGTAGTCGGCGAGCAGCCCCACCGCGTCCGGGTCGCCGCCCGCCGCCCGCCACGCCGCCTCGTCCGCCAGCAGCCGGCGCAGCAGCGCGGCCAGCAGTGCGTTGCGGCTGACCTCGGCGCCCTCGGCGTGCAGTGAGCTGGCGCCGTCGGGCAGCTCGTCGCGGCGGTTGCGCACGTTCAGCCCGATGCCGATGACCACCGCCGGCTCGGCGCCACTGGCGTCGGCCTCGGCGAGCAGCCCGGCGCACTTGGCCACCGCCGGCCCGCCGGGCGGCCCGAGCAGCAGGTCGTTCGGCCACTTCAGCGCGGCGGCCAGCGGGGTGAGCTCGGTGACCGTGCGCAGCAGCGCCAGCCCCGCCAGCAGCGGCAGCCAGCCCCACCGGGCGGTCGGCACCCCGCTCGGGCGCAACAGAACGCTCACGGTCAGCCCGGCGCCCGGCGGTGACGTCCAGCGCCGGTCCAGCCGGCCTCGCCCGGCCTGCTGCAGCTCGGCGACCAGCACGCTGCGGTCCGGGGCACCGGCGCGGGCGGCGGACAGCAGGTCGGCGTTCGTCGAACCGGTGCGGGCCACCACGTCGAGACGGGCCACCGGTCCGGCCGGGGCGAGCAGCTCGGAGCGCAGCGCGACGACGTCCAACGGGTCGGCCAGCGGGGTCTCGAACGGGGCGTCCGGCGGGTCGGCGAGCGGCGGGAGATCCACCCGCCGGAGGGTACTCGGAGATGAGTCAGCTCACTGCGGGCCGCGGTGGGCTGCTCTGCTTGGTTATTGTGCCCAGCCATGAGCACCGCAACGCAGCCGCTCGGCGAGCCACCGGCGGAAGAACCGGACATCCACACCACCGCCGGCAAGCTTGCCGATCTCTACCTGCGCCACGATGCGGCGGTGCATGCCGGCTCGGAGAAGGCCATCGAGCGGCAGCACGCCAAGGGCCGCCAGACTGCCCGCGAGCGCATCGACCAGCTGCTCGACCCGGGCTCGTTCGTCGAGCTGGACGCGCTGACCCGGCACCGCTCCACCAACTTCGGCATGCAGGCCAACCGCCCCTTCGGCGACGGCGTGGTGACCGGCAGCGGCACCGTCGACGGCCGCCCGGTGTGCGTGTTCAGCCAGGACGCGACGGTGTTCGGCGGCTCGCTCGGCGAGGTGTACGGCGAGAAGATCGTCAAGGTGATGGACCTGGCGATCAAGATCGGCTGCCCGGTGATCGGGATCAACGACGGCGGCGGCGCCCGGATCCAGGAGGGCGTGGTCGCCCTCGGCCTGTACGGGGAGATCTTCCTGCGCAACGTGCGCAGCTCCGGGGTGATCCCGCAGATCTCGCTGATCATGGGTCCGTCGGCCGGTGGCGCGGTGTACTCCCCGGCGCTCACCGACTTCACCGTGATGGTGGACAAGACCAGCCACATGTTCATCACCGGGCCGGACGTGATCAAGACGGTGACCGGCGAGGACGTCGACATGGAGGAGCTGGGCGGCGGCCGGGCGCACAACTCCAAGTCCGGCGTGGCGCACTACCTGGCCGACGACGAGGACGACGCACTCGCCTACGTCAAGGAGCTGCTGTCCTTCCTGCCCTCCAACAACCTGTCCGAGCCGCCGGCGTTCGCGGCCGCCGAGCCGGTCGAGGGGGCCATCACCGACGGGCTCACCGAGACCGACCTGGAGCTGGACACCCTCATCCCGGACTCGCCGAACCAGCCCTACGACATCCGTGAAGTGATCAGCCGGGTGGTCGACGAGGGCGAGTTCCTCGAGGTGCACAGCCTGTTCGCGCCGAACATCGTGGTCGGTTTCGGCCGCGTCGAGGGGCAGAGCGTCGGTGTGGTGGCCAACCAGCCCACCCAGTTCGCCGGCTGCCTGGACATCGACGCATCCGAGAAGGCGGCCCGGTTCGTGCGCACCTGCGACGCGTTCAACATCCCGGTGCTGACCTTCGTCGACGTGCCGGGCTTCCTGCCGGGCACCGAGCAGGAGTGGAACGGGATCATCCGGCGCGGCGCGAAGCTGATCTACGCCTACGCCGAGGCCACCGTCCCCAAGGTCACCGTGATCACCCGCAAGGCCTACGGCGGTGCGTACGACGTGATGGGTTCCAAGCACCTCGGCGCGGACGTGAACATCGCCTGGCCGACCGCGCAGATCGCGGTCACCGGGGCGCAGGGCGCGGTGAGCATCCTCTACCGCAAGGACCTCAAGGAGCTGGCCGGCGACGAGCTGGCCGCCAAGCGCTCCGAGCTGCAGCAGGACTACGAGGACACCCTCTGCAACCCCTACATCGCGGCCGACCGGGGCTACATCGACGGGGTCATCCCGCCGTCGCACACCCGGGGCCATGTCGGCCGGTCGCTGCGGCTGCTGGCGACCAAGCGGGAGGCCGCGCCGGCCCGCAAGCACGGGAACATCCCCCTGTGAGCGACTCGAGCGACTCGGTGGGCGACTCGGTGGGCGACTCGCCCGAGTCCGGGCCGCCCGGGCGCGAGTCCGAGCGTGAGGCCGAGTCCGAGTCCGAGGCCGAGGCCGAGTCCGAGCCCGAGTCCGAGTCCGAGCGCAAGGCCGAGGCTGAGCCCCAGGCCGAGTCCGAGCCCGAGGCCGAGCCCCAGGCCGAGTCCGAGCCCGAGGCCGAG
>DASYLM010000349.1:0-7442 GCA_036009565.1 Pseudonocardia sp.
CAGTCGCCGGCCGCCGCCGCGCACCGCCGGGACGTGCTGACCAGGGCACGGGACGATCCGGCCGCCCGGGCGCTGGTCGACTCCGGGCGGCTGGCCGAGCCGTACTGGTACACCGAGTCTCCACTGACCACCGTCGACCCCCGCCGCCCGTTCACCGGCCGACCGCCGCGCGGCACGGTGCCGCCGCCGACCCCCGGCGTGCTGCTGCCGGACCTACCGGTGTCCGACCCGGTCGGCTCGGGTGCCTCGGCCAGTTCGCTGCGGCGGCTGAGCAGGGACGGCCTGCTCGTGCTCGCCGCGCCTGGCGCCGGCACGGCGGAGGCGGCGGACGTGGTCGTCGAGCTGGCGCCGCTCCCGGTCCGGGTGGCCGAGATGGCGACGCTGAGCGGCGAGCTGGCCGGTCTGCTCGGGGCCCGGCGCGGGGAGTGGTGGGTGGTCCGGCCGGACGGGCACCTGGCGGCGGTGGTCACCGACCTCGCGCAGCTGTACCCGGCGCTGTGCCGAGCGGTCGGGCACACCGCTCCCGCCATCCCCCCGGTGCACACCGCCCCCCGCCACCTCCGCCACCCCCGCGAGTCGGGGATTTCGTCAGGGCGAGTCGCGGATATTGGCAGCGTGGGTCACCCGCTCAACTGAGAGACTGCGCGGCCATGACCGCCCCGATGTACGTGCCGCACTTCTTCGTGCGGCAGAAGATCACCCTGATGGTCAACCGCTACCAGATCTTCGCGGCCACCCCGGACGGCACCGAGGGCGAGCTGCTGGCATTCGCCCAACAGAAACGGATGGCGTTCAAGGAGCAGGTGACCTTCTACTCCGACGAGTCGAAGAGCCGGCCGGTGTTCTCGTTCCGGGCCCGGCAGCGGCTTGACGTGCACGCCGAGCACGACGTCTACGACCAGGACGGCGTCGAGCTCGGCTACTTCCGGAAGGCGTTCGGGGCGAGCCTGGTGCGGTCGACGTGGCACCTGTCCGCCGGCGGTGTCGACGCGGTCGGGCAGGAGCGGCGGCTCAGCGTCGCGATCCTGCGCCGGATCTGGGACTTCATCCCGTTTCTCGGCGACATCTGGGTGCCGTTCGTCTTCCACTTCGACTTCACCGACAGCGCCACCGGTTCGCCGGTGCTCGTCAGTGAACGGCGCAAGTCCATCCGGGACCGGTACTCGGTGACCGTGTCCGATCCTCGGCTGGACTTCCGCGTGGCCGCCTCGATGGCGGTGGCGCTGGACGCGCTGCAGTCCCGCTGAGTGGTCAGGACTTGGTGAGCAGGTGCTCCACGAACCAGTCGCGGGCGGCTCCGGAGCTGACCTCGAAGCCCGGGCCGGTGTAGGCGTCGAAGTGCCCGCCGGCGACCAGTTGGATCTTCTTCGGCTGCGCGGCGGTCTCGAACGCGGCGGCGGCGATCTCCCCGGCGGCCAGCCGGTCGTTCGGGGCGACGACCATGAGCAGCGGCGTCGGCGAGATCAGCGGCAGGTACTTGCCCGGCTCGTAACCCCGGAAGTACTCCATGGTCAGTAGGGTCACCTCATTGCGCCAGGCGGGCGCGCGCTCCTCGGCGGTCGCGGTGAACCACTGGTAGGAGTCCGGGGTGGGCAGCGCGGACACGGCGCTCGGGTCCTCCGCGACCACCGGGATCATGGTCGGCGCGGCGCCACCGGCGATAGCCTGGCGCTCGGCGGCGAACATGGCGTCCATGCCGCCCCAGTTGTCGATCCGGACCAGCTCCCGGAAGTGCCGCGAGCCGGAGATCGCTGGCACCTGGCCGACGATCGCCTTGATCCGCCGGTCGATCGCGGCGGTCACGTAGGCGTTCGCCGCGCCGTAGCTGGAGCCCCAGAGCCCGATCCGCTCGGCATCCACGTCGGGACGGGACTGCGCGTAGGTGATCGCGTGCTGGATGAAGCGCACCTGCTGCCACGGATCGATCTCCTGGCGCGGCGTACCGGGGATCGCGTCGCTGGCGCCGAACCCCGGGTGGTCGTACACCAGACAGCTCAGCCCGGCGGCCGAGAACACGTCGGCGTAGCGGTCCAGCCACATCTCCTTGACCGCCGCGAAGCCGTGCTGCAGCACCACGCACGGTGTCTCACCGCCGCCCGAGCCCACGGTGTCTTCCGCGCGGTAGAACCAGCCGCGCAGAGTTGCCCCCTGCGCGGTGAACTCGATGTCTTCCCGAGCCACGTGATCCTCCTTGATCAGTCCCTGCGTGGGGTCCCATCCTGGCGGGGGCGGCGCTCGGTGGGCTTGCACGTGCGTGCCGCGCACTGGCCGCTGCCTGCCAGCCCTGGCCGCCGCCTGCAGGCTCGGGCTGACGGATTCCCCGACTCGCGCTGACGGATTCCCCGACTCGCGCTGACGGAATCCTCGACTCGCGCTGACGGAATCCCCGACTCGCGGACAGGCTGGCGGGCGGCGGCCGGGGTCAGTGCTGGGCGCGGTAGTCGGAGGGGGTGGCGCCGTAGCGGGCCCGGAACGCGCGGGTGAAGTGGCTGGAGTCGGAGAAACCCCAGCGCCGGGCGATCACCGAGATCGGCTCACCGCGGCCGGCCAGCTCGGCGCGGGCCCTGGCGAGCCGGCGGGACCGGATCACCGCGCCGACGGTACGCCCGGTCGACTCGAAGGTCCGGTGCACCGTGCGCACCGAGACGCCGTGTGCCGCCGCGATGGCCGCCGGGGTGACGGCGGTATGGCTCGTCGCGGCGAGGTGGCGGTCGATCCAGGCCTCCATGGCGGCGCGCAGTACCGGGGTCGGCGCGGAGCCACCGGGAGAGCCGGCCGGGCGGACCGCACCGGTGAACAGCTCCAGGGTGGCGTTGCGGGCGGCGGTGACCGCGGCCGGCGTGAGCTCGTCGAGGGTGTTCGAGAGCAGGTCCAGGTAACCGGTGAGCAACCGGGTGGCCGGCGCGGACCCGTCCAGCACCACGCCGCCGGCTTCCCAGGGGCGCCCGTTGACCTCGTCCAGCGCGGCGCGCGGGATCAGCAGCGTGCGTTTGGTCAGCGGCTCCCACACGGCGAACCGGGCCGGGCGCATGCTGTCCCACACCACGGCGTCGCCGGGGCGCATGTCCCGACGGAGGTCGCCCTGCGCCAGGGTTTCCCGCCCTCGCCGGGTGACCAGCACCGCGACGTACTCCTGCGAGCTCGCCGCGATCCGGGACCGCCCGCGCGTTCCGCTGCACGGGTCGCACTCGCAGTCCACCAGCGCGAGGTCGTCGATCCACTGCCGGCGCACCGCGGCGCGGTAGTCGGTGCCGGTCGAGGGCACCCGCACCGCCATGTCGACGTGGGTCTCCGAGAGCAGCTCGGCCCAGCGCTCCGGGCGGTCCGGCCTGGGTACGCCGTCGAGTGAGAAGTGCTCCGTCGGTCGGCTCACCTTTCTGGCGACGCGTTGACGATGCGCAGCGCGAACCGGGTGTACTGCTCGGCGACCTCGGCGGCGGTGAAGTCTCCGTCCGGGCGGAACCAGCGCGCGATGCTGACGCACATCTCCCGGATCGCGAAGGACGCCAGTGCCGCCGAGTCCACCGTGTAGACCCCGGCGGCCACCCCGTCGGCGATCAGCCCGCGCATCGCGTGCCCGTGCTCCCGGCGCCGGCGCTGCATCTCGTCGCGGTGGGGCTGGTCGAGGCTGGCCGCGTCCCGGTTGACGACGAGGGCCTCCCGGCGGTGGGTGGCGTGCCGGCGGGCGTAGACCAGGGTGGCCCGGTACAGCCGTTCCCGAGGGTCGGAGGTGTCGGCGACGGCCCGGTGGAAGTCGGTCAGCACGCCCGCGGTCGTCTCGTCCACGATGGTGCGCAGCAGTTCGTGCTTCGAGCGCATGTGGTTGTACAGGCTCGGGGTGCGGATGTTCAGCGTCTCGGCGATCTGGCTGAGCGCGGTGCCGTGGTAGCCCCGTTGGGCGAAGAGCGTCAGTGCGGCGTCCAGCACGGCCTCACTGGTCACCGTGACGCGCGTGTCTGTGCTCACTCCACCCCTCCCCGTCGGCGCCTACCCTAGCGCCCCACTTGCGAAACTAACGCGCGTTAGTTAGCTTGCTCTTCGACTCAACGGCGAGGAGGTGGGCACCGTGATCCGGACCGAGCTGATCCGACCGGTACCTGAGCTGCTCGCCGAGCACGCCGCGCGCCGCCCGGAGCAGATCGCCTTCTTCGACGAGCACCGCCAGGTTAACTACCGTGAGCTGGCCGCCAACACCGCCCGGCTGGCCGGGCACCTGGCCGACCTCGGCCTGGCTCCGGGCGAGGTCGCGCTGCTCTACCTGGACAACGCGGTGGAGACGGTCGAGGCGTACCTGGCCGTGCCGAGAGCCGCCGCGATCGCCGCCTGCGTCAACCCCCGCTCCGCCCCCGCCGAGGTGGCGCACATCCTGGCCGACAGCGGCGCCACCGTGGTCATCACCGACGCCGCGCACCTGGACACCGTCCGCGCCCTGGTCTCGGCCGCAGAACCGACCACCGACCCGCGCCCGGTGGTCGTCACCGTCGGCGGCGCGGACCCCGATACCGACACCGAGCACGACTACGCGAGCCTGCTCGCCACCCCTGAGACGTCCGCTCCCCGCGACTGTCTGGCCCTGGACGAGGTGGCCTGGATGCTCTACACATCCGGCACCACCGGCCGCCCGAAGGGCGTGTACCTCACCCAGCGCGGCTGCCTGTGGGTCGTCGCCGCGTGCTGGGCGCCGATCGTCGGCCTCGGCCCGGACGACGTGGTGCTCTCACCGCTGCCGCTGTTCCACTCCTACGCACTGGACCTGTGTGTGCTCGGGGTGCTCGCGGTGGGCGCCACCGAGCGGGTGCTGCCCCGGTTCTCGGTGGACGCCGTGCTGGAGTGCCTGCGTTCCGGGCGGTACACCCTGCTGCCGGGGGTGCCGACGATGTTCCACTACCTGCTGGAGCGGAGCCGGGCGGAGGGCCGCGCCGACCTCGGCGGCCTACGGCTGTGCGTGTCCGCCGGGGCGATCATGCCGGCCGCGCTGAACGCCGAGTTCGAGCAGGCGTTCGGGGTGCCACTGCTGGACGGCTACGGCATCACCGAGACGTCGACCATGGTGACCATGAACTGGCCGACCGGCAGTCGGGTGATGGGCTCCTGCGGGCTGCCGCTGCCCGGGCTCACGGTGCGGCTGGTCGACCCCGCGACCGGCACCGACGTGCTCCCCGGTGAGGAGGGCGAGCTCTGGGTGCAGGGCCCGAACGTCACGCCGGGTTACCACAACCTGCCGGATGCGACCAAGGCCGTGCTCGCCGACGGTTGGTACCACACCGGTGACCTGGGCCGGCGCGACGAGCACGGGTTCCTGCGGATCAGCGGCCGCACCAAGGAGCTGATCATCCGGGGCGGCGAGAACATCTACCCGGCCGAGGTGGAGGACGCGCTGCTGGCCTGTCCGGGTGTTGCCGACGCCGCCGTGGTCGGGGTGCCGCACGATGGGCTCGGCGAGGTGCCGGTGGCCTTCGTGGTGCCGCGCGCCGCGCCGCTGGACACCGCCGGGGTGCTGGCCGAGTGCGCGCTGCGGCTGTCGCACTTCAAGGTGCCCACCCAGTTGATCGAGATCGACGAGATACCGCGCACCGGGTCGGGCAAGATCCTGCGCTTCCGGTTGCGGGAAAGGCTGGCCGAGTGAAGGTCGGGGACATCGAGATCCTGCCCGTGTTCGACGGCGTCGGGCGCGAGGTGGCCGCCGAGGTACTGACCCGCCCCGGGGTGGGCGACCCGTGGGCGTGTCACCCGGGCTGTGTGGACGCCGACGGCGTGCTGCGGCTGCCACTGGGCGGGTTCCTGGTGCGCACCGGGGACCGGGTCGTGCTGGTGGACGCCGGGGTCGGCGGGATCAACAACGGCAAGTACTCCGGCGGTGGCTTCCTCGACTCGCTGCGGGGCCACGGCGTCGGCCCAGAGGACGTCACCGATGTCGTGTTCACCCACCTTCACTTCGACCACGTCGGCTGGTCGACACGCAAGGGCGCCGTCGTGTTCCCGAACGCCACCTACCGCGCGCACGCCGCCGACTGGGCGCACTTCGTCACCGCCGGCACGCCCGCCGACCCGGTGGAGCCCGGCGCGGTCCGCAAGCTCGGCCCGCTCGAGCCGCAGCTGGCGCTGTTCGACGCCGACGGGCCGCTCGCTCCCGGGGTCGACGCCCGGCACACGCCGGGGCACACGCCGGGCTCGACGGTGTATGTCGTCTCCTCCGGTAGCGAGCGCGCGTTGCTGCTCGGCGACGTGGTGCACTCGGTGGTCGAGCTGGCGGAGCCGGACTGGGAGGCGGTGTTCGACGTCGACCCGGCGGCCGCCCGCGCGGCCCGCAACGCGCTGGCCGACGAGGTGGCCGACACACCGGACCTGGTGATCGGGGCGCACTTCCCCGAGCTGCGGTTCGGCCGGGTGATCCGGGCGGGTGGCGACCGCCGCTTCCAGGCGATCTAGGGGGAGGGTCATGGATCTACAACTTGCCGGACTGAACGTGCTGGTCACCGGTGCCGGTCAGGGGCTGGGGCGGGCGCTCGGGATGGGCTTCGCCGCTGAGGGCGCGAACGTGGCGTTCCACTTCAACTCCTCGGCCTCCGGGGCGGAGAAGGCGGCCGCCGAGGCCACCGAACTGGGGGTCAGGGCGATCGCGGTCGGCGGTGACCTGCGGTCGGCGGCCGAGGTGGCGGCCCTGGTGGAGCGCACCGAATCCGAGCTGGGCCCGATCGGCGTGCTGGTGAACAACGCCGCGGCCACCAAGGTCCAGCGCTTCCTGGACTCGACGCCGGCGGACTGGGCACCGCAGATCGACGTCACGGTGACCGGCACCCTGCAGCTCACCCACGCGGTGGCCAAGCGGATGGCCGAGCGCAAGGCCGGCGCTATCGTGAACCTGATGGGCGACTCCGGGCGGGTCGGCGAGTCCGGGCTGCTGGTCACCGCGACCGCGCGGTCGACCACGGTCGGGCTGACCCGCTCGCTGGCCAAGGAGCTGGCCCGGTTCGGCATCCGCACCAACGCGGTGTCGCTGGCTCTGGTGCGCACGGACAACTTCGACGAGCACTCCGGCGGCGCCGACGCCGACGACGAGCGAACCAAGAAGATCCTCGCGCAGTACCCGCTGCGCCGGCTCGGCCGCCCGGACGACATCACGCCGATGGTGTTGCTGCTGGCCTCCCCGCTGTCGTCCTGGACCACCGGCCAGGTGGTCTCGGTCAACGGCGGCTACGCGATGCCATGACCGACACAGCTGACCCTGTGAGTGGTATTGGTCGTCATAGCGACCAATACCACTCACGGGTGCTGGGGACGAGTCCTCGGCGCAAGGAGGACCAGCGCCTGGTCACCGGGCACGGGCGGTTCGTCGGTGACCTGGTGCTGCCGAGGATGCGGCAGGTGGCGTTCCTGCGCAGCCCGGTCGCGCACGCGGAGATCACCGGAGTGCACACCGAGGCCGCCAGGAAAGCCGGCCA
>DASYLM010000350.1:0-8125 GCA_036009565.1 Pseudonocardia sp.
TGGACCGCTCGGTGACCACCCGGACGTCGGCCCGCCCGGCCAGGCCGACCCCGCCGCCCATCACCACGCCGTCCATCAGCGCCACCACCGGCCGGGGGAAGGTGGCCATCAGCAGGTCCAGCACGTACTCCTCGCGCCACAGCTCGGCGGCTACCCGGTGGTCGCCCATCGCGGACTCGCGCACCAGGGTGATGTCGCCGCCGGCGCACAGGCCGCGGTCACCGGCGCCGTCCAGCACCACGACCTGCACCGAAGGGTCGTCCCACCAGGCGCGCAGCGCTCCGGTGGCGCCGCGGATCATGTCCAGAGTGAGTGCATTGATCGACTTCGGCCGGTTCAGGGTGATCCGCCCGAGCTGACCTTCGCGGCGCGCGTTGACCTCGTCGTGGGTGTCGGTACCGGGCATCACTGCTCCATCCGTGGGGCTTCGTCGGAAGTGTTCCCGGTTACCGGGCGGTAGCTCTTGTTGTCCCCATCACACAAACCTATGGTCTGACCACATCGAGGATCGACCACAAATCGAGGTGACCTTATGGCGGACGGGCAGCAGCCGATCCGGGTGATGTTGGCGAAGCTCGGCCTGGACGGACATGACCGGGGAGTGAAAGTCGTCGCACGGACCCTGCGTGACGCCGGCATGGAGGTGATCTACACCGGACTGCACCGCACGCCCGAGCAGGTCATCGAGGCCGCCGTTCAGGAGGACGTCGACGTGCTCGGCGTCAGCATCCTGTCCGGCGCCCACCTGCCGATCTTCCGCAAGCTCTACCAGGTGCTGGACGCCTTCGCCGAGCCGGCCGGGTTCGCCGTGGTGGCCGGCGGCGTGATGCCGGACGAGGACGAGGAGACGCTCAAGAAGATGGGCGTGGCCGCGGTGCTCGGGCAGGACACCACCCCGGACACCATCGTCGAGGCAGTCCGCACCGCCGCCGCCGACCGGACGGTCGGCGTCTGATGGCCCGCCCGGTCACCGTGCCCGCAACCCGGGATACCGCCGCCGGGCCCGGCGCCGGCATGGAGCAGTGGAGCTGGCCGCCGCGCTACGACGAGAGCTACCGACCGCCGGAACACCGGCAGCACTGGTTCCCGCACCGCGAGACGATGCCGGCGGAGCAGCGCGACGAGGCGATCCTGGGCCGGATCCGCCGGCTCATGGCCTACGCCTGGGACACCTCGCCGTTCTACCGGCGCAAGTGGTCCGACGCCGGGCTGCACCCGCGCGACATCCGCTCGTTGGCCGACTTCGAGGGTGTCCCGGTGGTGCGCAAGGAGGAGCTGCGTGCCGACCAGGCCGCCCACGAGCCGTTCGGCAGCTACCTGTGCGTGCCGGTCGACGAGGTCAAGCACGTCAACGGCACCTCGGGCACCACCGGGCGGCCGACCGCGTTCGGGATCAGCGAGCGGGACTGGCGCAGCGTGGCCAACGCGCATGCCCGGGTGATGTGGGCGATGGGCATCCGGCCGCGCGACACGGTGCTGGTCGGCTCGCCGCTGAGCCTGTACTGGGGTTCCTGGGGTGCCTACCTCGGGGCGGAGCGCTTGGGCGCGCGGGTGTTCCCGTTCGGCGCCGGCGTGGCCGGGCAGACCGCGCGCACGGTGCTGTGGATGCGGCAGATGGGCGTCACGGTCTTCTACGGCACGCCGTCCTACGCGTTGCGCCTCGCCGAGGTCGCTACCGAGCAGGGCGTCGACCCCGCGGACCTGGGCCTGCGCAAGCTGTTCTTCTCCGGCGAGCCGGGCGCCAGCATCCCGTCCATCCGCGGCCGCATCGAGACCGCGTTCGGCGCGCAGGTCTACGACTCCGGCTCGATGGCCGAGGTCAGCCCGTGGATGCACCTGGGCGCCGGCGCCGACGAGCCGGGCGTGCTGTGCTGGCAGGACCTGGTCTACACCGAGGTCTGCGACCCCGCCACGCTGCGCCGGGTGCCGTACGGCAGCGAGGGCACCCCGGTCTACACCACCCTGGAGCGCACCAGCCAGCCGATGATCAGGCTGCTGTCCAACGACCTGACCCGGTGGGAGGCGCCGGACGCCGCCCGCGGCCGCAGCTACCCGTTCCTGCCGCGCGGGATCTACGGGCGTATCGACGACATGTTCATCGTGCGCGGCGAGAACATCTACCCGGCCGCCATCGACGAGGTGGTGATGTCCGACCCCGGTTACGGCGGCGAGCACCGCATCGTGATCAGCCGGACGGACACGATGGACTCGCTGGTGGTGCAGGTCGAGCACCAGCCGGGCCAGCGGTTGGACGGCTGGGCGGACGGGCTGTCCGAGCGGCTGCGGCGGGTGCTCGGCGTCGGCGCGACGGTCGTCCCGGTCGGCCGGGGTACCTTCGAGCGCACCGAGTTCAAGGCCCGCCGGGTGCTGGACGACCGTGACCTGCTGCGGTCGCTGAGCTCGGAGTGTGCCCCGTGACGGCGGCTCCGAGCCGGGTCGACCGGGTGCGGGCCGGTGAGCCGGCCGCGATCGCCCGCATGATCAGCCGGGTCGAGCGGCGCGGCCCAGCTGACTCGGCCGGGGTGGCCGACGAGCTCGCGCAGCTGCACCGCGCCGGCGGCCACGCGCACATCATCGGCGTCACCGGCGCGGCGGGCAGCGGCAAGAGCACCCTGGTCGCCGAGCTGACCGCGCACTACCGCCGGGCCGGGCGCACCGTCGGTGTGCTCGCGGTGGACCCGTCCAGCGTCTTCTCCGGCGGCGCCATCCTGGGCGACCGGATCCGGATGTCCGCGCTGTCCGGCGACGCGGGCGTGTTCATCCGCTCCATCGCCACCCGCGGCGCCCTCGGCGGGTTGTCCCGGGCCGCGCTGGACGCGATCACCGTGCTGGACGCCGCCGGCAAGGACGTGATCGTGCTGGAGACCGTCGGCGTCGGGCAGGCCGAGGTCGACGTGATCAGCGCGGCGCAGACCGTCGCGGTGGTCAGCGTGCCGGGCATGGGCGACGACGTGCAGGCGATCAAGGCCGGCCTGCTGGAGATCGCCGACGTGCACGTGCTGAACAAGGCCGACCGGGACGGCGCGCAGAAGGCCTACGCGGAGCTGCGCGACATGCTCCGGTTCGCGCGCCGGAACCCGGGTGACTGGGAGGTTCCGATCCAGCGCACGGTGGCCGCGACCGGCGACGGGGTGGCCGACCTCGCCACCAGGTTCGACGAGCACCACACGTGGATGGCCCGGTCCGGCGAGCTGGACCGCCGCGCGCGGCGCACCGCCGCCACCCGGATCCGCTGGATGGCCGAGGAGATCGTGCTGGACCGGCTGCGGGCCGGCGAGCCCGACTTCGACCGGGAGGTCGACCGGGTCGCCGAGCTGTCCAGCGACCCGCTGCACGCCGCCCGCCGCCTGCTGGGTGAACCACTGGACGTGATGGGAGCGACATGAACGAAGGCGACAGCGAGCGAGTATCGCAGCGAGCGCTAGCAGAGGAGCGGACCGAGCGCGGAGCCGAGAACTTGGGCGCTGCCCATGAACTGGCCTCGGCGGCGCTGGTCAAAGCCGTGACCGAGGAGCTGGCCGACTGGGAGTCCGACGAGCTGGCCGCGTTCACCCGCCGCGCGCCGGAGTCCCGCGACGACTACCGCACCGGCAGTGGCGCCCCGGTCCAGCGCGTCTACACCCCGGCCGACCTGCCGGCCGACTGGGCCGAGATCGGGCTGCCCGGGCGCTACCCGTACACCCGGGGCCCGTACCCCACGATGTACCGCGGCCGGACCTGGACGATGCGCCAGATCGCCGGCTTCGGGCAGGCCGAGGAGACGAACGGCCGGTTCCGCTACCTCATCGCGCAGGGCCAGACCGGGCTGTCCGTGGACTTCGACATGCCCACCCTGATGGGACTGGACAGCGACGACGAGATGAGCCTCGGCGAGGTCGGTCGGGAGGGCGTCGCGATCGACACGCTGCCGGACATGGACGCCCTGTTCGACGGCATCGACCTGGAGCAGATCAGCGTCTCCATGACGATCAACCCGTCGGCCTGGATCCTGCTCGCGATGTACGTCGCGGTCGCCGAGGAGCGCGGGCTTGACCTGGACAAGCTGTCCGGGACGATCCAGAACGACATCCTCAAGGAGTACGTCGCGCAGAAGGAGTGGATCTTCCCGATCCGCCCGAGCATGCGGATCGTGCGGGACACGATCACCTACTGCGCCGGCCGGATGGCCCGGTACAACCCGGTGAACATCTCCGGCTACCACATCAGCGAGGCCGGGGCGAACGCCCTGCAGGAGATCGCGTTCACCATGGCGATCACCCGTGCCTACGTGGACGACGTGGTGGCCACCGGGGTGGACGTGGACTCGTTCGCGCCCCGGCTCTCGTTCTTCTTCGTCAGCCAGGCGGACCTGTTCGAGGAGGTCGCCAAGTTCCGCGCGGTGCGCCGCTTCTACGCGAAGATGATGAAGCAGCGGTACGGGGCGCAGAACCCGCAGTCGATGCGGCTGCGGTTCCACGCCCAGACGGCGGCCGCCACGCTGACCAAGCCGCAGCCGCTGAACAACATCGTGCGCACCGCGCTGCAGGCGCTGTCCGCCGTGCTCGGCGGAGCCCAGTCGCTGCACACGAACGGGCTGGACGAGGCGTACACGATCCCCAGCGAGCAGGCCATGAAGGTGGCCCTGCGCACCCAGCAGATCATCGCCGACGAGACCAACGTGCCCAACGTGATCGACCCGCTCGGCGGCTCCTACTACGTGGAGAAGCTGACCAGCGAGCTCGAGCACGGCATCGAGCAGTACTTCGAGAAGATCGAGGAGCTCGGCGGCGTGGTCGCGGCCATCGAGCAGGGCTTCTTCCAGCGGGAGATCTCGGACACCGCCTACGACTTCGCCCGGCGCAAGGCGAGCGGGGACCGGCCGGTGATCGGCGTGAACAAGAACGTCGACACCGAGCCGGACGCGAGGATCGAGACGCACCAGCTGGACCCGGAGTCGGAGGACCGGCAGATCCGCCGGCTCAAGCAGGTCCGCTCCGACCGTGACCCGGAGCGTGCACGGCGGGCACTCGACGCGCTGGTCGAGGTCGCCCGGGACGACTCGGCGAACCTGATGGCCGCCACCATCGAGGCGGTCAAGGCGCACCTGTCCATGGGGGAGATCACCGGTGCGCTCCGTGAGGTCTTCGGCACCTACACCGAGACCCCCGTCTTCTGAAGCCCCGTGAGTGGCGAGCGGTCCTGGGGGGCCACTCGCCACTCACGGCTCCAACCCTCAACGGCGAGGTTCCGCATGTTTCAGCAGGCTTCTGTGTTCCACCAGCCCGTCGCCCCGGTCGGCGGCAGCCTCGGCTGGTCCGCCCTGGTGGCGGCGCTGCCGCTCCTGTTGTTGTTCGTCCTGCTCGGTGTGTTCCGGGTGCGTGCCTGGCGCGCCTCGCTGATCGGTCTCGCGGCGTCGCTGGTGGTGGGCATCCTGGTGTACCGGATGCCGACCGGGCAGGCGTTCTCCTCGGCGGCCGAGGGCATCGCCTTCGGTCTGTTCCCGGCGATGTGGATCGTGGTCAATGCGATCTGGATCTACCGGATGACGGTGACGTCGGGGCACTTCGACGTGCTGCGGCGCAGTTTCGCCTCGGTCAGCGACGACTTCAGGATTCAGGCGATCATCATCGCGTTCGCCTTCGGTGCGCTGCTGGAGGCGCTGGCCGGGTTCGGTGCGCCGGTGGCGATCTGCGCGGTGATGCTGGTGGCGCTCGGGCTGCCGCCGTTGAAGGCGGCCGCCGTCGCACTGGTCGCGAACACCGCGCCGGTCGCCTACGGTGCGGTCGCGCTGCCGGTGATCACGCTGGCCCGGATCACCGGGCTGCCGCTGAACGACCTGGCCGCGATGACCGGCCGTCAGGTGCCGCTGCTCGCGGTGATCGTGCCGTTCGTCCTGCTCGGCCTGGTCGACGGCCGGCGCGGGCTGCGGGAGGCCTGGCCGGCCGCGCTGGTCAGCGGTGTCGGCTTCGGTGTCACGCAGTACCTGATGGCGAACTTCGGCCCCGTGCAGCTGGCCGACATCGTCGCCGCGCTGGTGTCCGCCGGGTGCGTGCTGCTGCTGGTGCGCCACTGGCGGCCCGCCGGTGGCTCGCGGTCGGTCGAAGCCGCGCCGGCGACGGCCGGCGAGGGCGCCGAGGGTGTCAAGGACGGCGTCAAGGACGGCGTCGGCGCCGAGGGCGTCAAGGACGCGGGAGCAGGCGGGCCCGGACTGGCGGTCGCTCCGGGCGGCGGTCCGGGTGCGGCGCGCGCCGGCTCGGCCGGTGGTTCTGGGCCGGCCGGTGGTTCGGGCTCGGGCGGTGGTTCGGACTCGTCCGGTGGTTCTGGGCCGGCCGGTGGTTCGGGGTCGGGCGGTGGTTCGGGCCCGGCCGGTGGTTCTGGCTCGGCCGGCGGGCAGGCGGTGGATCGGCGCGTTGACGTGCTGCGGGCGTTCGGGCCGTACGGCGTGATCATCGTGTTGTTCGCGCTGGTCGCGCTCCCCCCGGTCGCGGCGGCCCTGGGCGCGGTGACCAGGTCGTTCGCCTGGCCGGGTGTGCATGTTCTGACCGCGGCGGGCAAACCGCTGAGCCTGGCGACCTTCAAGTTCGACTGGCTGGCCAACAGCGGCACGGTGCTGTTCGTCGCCGGGCTCCTGTCGGTGCTCATTCTCGGCGTCGAGCCGGCCGAGGCTGTGCATACCTACGGCCGGACGCTGCACCAGTTGGCGGGCGCGATCGTCACCGTGGTCTCGGTGCTCGGGCTGGCCTATGTGCTGAACCTGTCCGGGCAGACCGCCACTCTCGGGCAGTTCCTGGCTGGCGCCGGAGCGGCGTTCGCGCTGCTGTCACCGGTGCTGGGTTGGTTCGGCACCGCGGTCACCGGGTCCGACACGTCGTCGAACTCGCTGTTCGGGCTGCTGCAGGTGAGCGCCGCGCAGAATACCGGGATGTCGCCGCTGCTCGCCGCTGCCGGTAACACCACCGGTGGCGTGCTGGGCAAGATGCTGAGCCCGCAGAACCTGGCGATCGGGGCGAGCGCGGTGGGCCTGGCCGGCAAGGAGGGCGACCTGCTGCGGCGCGTACTGGTGGCAACGCTGATCTTCCTGCCGCTGATGTGCGTGCTGGTCTACCTGCAGTCGACGCCTGTGCTGGGCTGGATGGTCCCGTGACCGCGTCGGGGCTCAGGGGGATCGCCCCCGGGCGGGTGACCTAGTCGCAACTCGGCGCCGGTAGCGTTGACTATGGTCAGACCACAGGTCGCACTACCGGTTGCGGGGAGCCCCACGATGTCCGAGTCCGCCGACAACGGGTGGCAGCCCGTCCGTCGGTTGCGCACCCATGAGCACGTGCTGGCGCAGATCGAGCAGCAGATCCTGGACGGGCGGTTGTCGCCCGGTGACCGGCTGCCCGGGGAACGCGAGCTGGCCGAATACCTGGGGGTGAGCCGGGCCGGGGTCCGGGAGGCGCTCCGGGTGCTTGAGGCGCTGGGTGTGCTCAGCGCCGGTGTGGGATCCGGGCCGGCCTCCGGTTCGGTGGTGCGCGGTGAGGGCACCGAGGCGCTGGCGAATCTGCTGCGGCTGCACCTTGCGCTGTCCCGGTTCACCCAGCGCGAGGTCATGGAGGTCCGGGTCCAGCTGGAGCGGTGGGCGGTGGCCGAGGCCGCGGTCCACGCCGGCGCGGAGGACATCGCCCGGTTGCGCGCGGTGGTGCTGGCGATGCGGCAGCGCGAGATCGGGTACGAGCAGTTCAACGAGTTGGACACCGGCTTCCACGTCTCGGTCGCCGAGATGAGCGGCAATGCGTTGCTGGGAACCCTGATGCGGGCGCTTCGGGATGCGGTACGCCGGGAGATGCTGGCCGTGTTCGAGTCGCTGTCGGACTGGCGGGTCACCGCCGACGCACTCGCCGATCAGCACCACGCGATCGTGGACGCGATCGAGGCGCGCGATTCCGCCGGCGCGACCGCTCTGGTGGAACGACACATCGCCACCTTCTACGCCGACAGGGGAAACTAGCCCAGGAGTAGCTGGGCGAGATGTTTCGTCGGTTTCCGCCGGGGTGTCTGTGAGTAGTCGATCCATTTGGGTGGGATGAATTCGGGGAGTCCGTCGTGCATGCGGACTTCCCAGTCGGACTGGTGCACCATCCGGTGATGCGTCCAACACAACATC
>DASYLM010000351.1:0-7753 GCA_036009565.1 Pseudonocardia sp.
CGCCGCTGGAGCTCGCGGTCGCGACCATCCTGTCCGCGCAGTGCACCGACAAACGGGTCAACGAGGTCACCCCGGCAGTGTTCGCCCGGTACCCCACGGCCGCCGCCTACGCGGCCGCCGACCGTACCGAGCTGGAGGAACTGATCCGGCCCACCGGATTCTTCCGCAACAAGGCCGGCTCCCTGCTCGGTTTGGGCTCGGCGGTCGAGGAAAAGTTCGGCGGCGTGTTGCCGAACACCCTCGAGGAGCTGGTTGCACTGCCCGGGATCGGCCGCAAGACGGCCAATGTGATCCTGGGCAACGCGTTCGACGTCCCGGGCATCACGGTGGACACGCACTTCGGGCGCCTGGTGCGCCGGTTCGGCTGGACCGAGGAGGAAGACCCGGTCAAGGTCGAGCACGCGGTCGGGGCATTGGTGCCACGCGCCGAGTGGACGATCGTGTCGCACCGGGTGATCTTCCACGGGCGACGGGTGTGCCACTCGCGCAATCCGGCCTGTGGGGTCTGTCCGCTGGCCGCCGAGTGCCCGTCCTACGGCGTCGGCCCGATCGAGAAGGAAAAGGCCGCTCTGCTGGTCAAGGGGCCGGAGGCGGCGCACCTGCTGTCGATGGCCGGTATCGGTTCGGTGCCGGTGTCGACCTCGAAGGCGTTCGCGCCGCCCGCGCCGGAGCTCACGGCCGGGTCGGTCAGCGGGTCGGTCAGCGGGTCGGTCACCGAGCCGGCGGAGGCCCGTCCCGGGTCGGCGCGGTGACACCGGTGACACCTCGGACCGGGCTGAGCAGGGGCGAGCTGGCCGCTGTGGTTGTCGTCCTGGTGCTGGCGGTGATCGCGGTGGTGCTGCTGTGGCCGGGTGTGACCGGCCAGCGCTCGAGTTCTCCGCCCGACCGTTCGCCCGGGCCGACGGCCGCCGCTCCCGGTACCTGGAGCGACGAGGGCCTCGAGGCGGCGCGACGGGCGGCTGGGCTGCCGGCCTGTCCGGTGGGTACCGCCGCCGCTCCGGCCGGGCCGCTCGCCGGGGTCCGGGTGCCCTGTCTGGGCGCGCCCGGGGAAATCGAGCCGGCGAGTGGGCTGGCCGGGCACGACGCGCTGATCAACGTATGGGGCTCGTGGTGTGCGCCGTGCCGCACCGAGCTGCCCGCGCTGTCCGAGTACGCCAACCGCCCGGGCGCGATCCCGGTGCTCGGGGTGGACGAGCGGGACCGGCCGGACGCCGCGCTGGCGCTGCTCGCCGACCTCGGGGTCCGGCTGCCGGTGGTGGCCGACCCGGACGGTGCGCTGGCCGCCGCGCTGCGACTGCCGCCCGCGCTGCCGGCCAGCTACCTGCTGCGGGCCGACGGCACGGTGACCATGGTGCTGCCGCCCACCCCGTTCAAGAGCGCCGACGAGGTCGCCGCCGCGGTGGCCCGGCTGCGTACGGGCGGGTCATGAGCGCGCTGCCGAGTGAGCTGGGGCCGAGTGAGCCGGAGCCGGGCGAGCCCGGGCCGGGTGAGCCGGGACCGGACGAGCGGGAGTGGCTGGCCTCGGTGCGGGTCGACCCGGCCGCGGCGCCCTCCTGGTTGGTTTCCCTGCTGCGCGCGGCCGGCTCGTCCACCACGGACGAGCTGAGCCGCCACGACATCGCGCCGCCGGCCACCGGTGCCCGGCGGGCCGCCGTGCTGGTGCTGTTCGGCGAGACCGCCGAGCACGGCCCGGACCTGCTGTTGCAGGAACGCGCCGGTGGGCTGCGCGACCACGCCGGCCAGGTGTCGTTCCCCGGTGGCGGTCGGGAGCCCGCCGACGACGGTCCGGTCGACACCGCGCTGCGCGAGGCGGCCGAGGAGACCGGGCTGGATCCGGCCGGCGTGGTGCCGCTGGCGCTGCTGCCGGAGCTGTTCATCCCCCCGTCCGGATTCCGGGTCACCCCCGTGCTGGCACACTGGCGCGACCCAGTGGCGGTCGCGCCGGTCGATCCGGCCGAGACCACCACCGTGGTGCGTGTCCCGGTGGCCGAGTTGGCCGATCCGGGGCACCGGTTCCTGGTGCGGCACCCGTCGGGCTGGGTTGGGCCGGCGTTCGAGGTGGCGGGCATGGTCGTGTGGGGCTTCACCGGGGGACTGGTGGACTCGTTGCTGCGGATGGGTGGCTGGGAACGCCCGTGGTCCGGCGGTCCGACGCGAGACCTGGACCGAGCCTGGGTGGATGCCCGGCTGCGGTCGCGGTCCGCCCGGTGATGCCGGCGGACCAGGGAGCCAGGGCATGAGCTGGGTGGACATCTTTGTGCTGCTGCTGGCCGTGTTGGCCGGCGTTTCCGGCTGGCGGCACGGCATGGCGGTCGCGCTGCTGTCCTTCGTCGGGGTGCTCGGCGGAGCGATCATCGGGGTCCGGCTCGCCCCGCTGCTGGCGCAGCACGTGGAGTCGCCGACCGCGCGGGTGATGGTCAGCATCGGTGTGGTGGTGCTGCTGGTCGCGCTGGGTGAGACCACCGGCGTGTTCTTCGGTCGCCGCATCCGGGACCGGATCACCGGCGAGCAGTCGCTGCGGCTCGACTCGACCGCGGGCGCGATCCTGCAGGGGCTGACCGTGGTGTTGGCCGCCTGGCTGGTGGCGCTGCCGCTGGCCTCGGCGAGCTTCCCCGGGCTGGCCGCCGGCATTCGGGGCTCCAAGGTGTTGGCCGCGGTGGACTCGGTGGTGGGTTCGGTGCTGCCCTCGGCCCGCCAGCTGCCCTCGGAGCTGCGCGCGCTGCTCGACTCCTCCGGCTTCCCGGACGTGCTCACCCCGTTCGCGCAGACCCCGATCACGGTGGTCGGCCCGCCCAACCTGGCGCTGCAGTCCAGCGACGAGGTACAGACCGCCGAAGACAGCGTGCTGAAGATCCGGGGCAAGGCCACCCAGTGCTCGCGGGCGTTGGAGGGCTCCGGCTTCGTGATCGCCCCGGACCGGGTGGTGACCAACGCGCACGTGGTCGCCGGTACCGCCGAGGTGAGCGTCGAGGTACCCGGGCGCTCCGGCAAGTCCAGGACCAAGGCCGCCTCGGTGGTGGCGTACGACCCCGAGATCGACGTCGCGGTGCTCGCGGTGCCCGGCCTTGGCGTCACGCCGCTGCAGTTCGCCCCGAGGGCCGCGACCGTGGCCGACGACGCGATCGTGCTCGGCTACCCGCTCGACGGGCCGTTCAAGGCGACCGCGGCGCGGATCAGGGACCAGATCGACCTGCGTGGCCTGGACATCTACAACTCGCAGACCGTGGTACGCGACGTCTACACGATCCGCGCGGTGGTCCGCTCCGGCAACTCCGGCGGGCCGCTGCTGGCCCCGGACGGCACCGTCTACGGGATTGTGTTCGGCGCCGCCCAGGACGACCCCGAGACCGGGTTCGTGCTGACCGCGCAACAGGTCGAGCCGTTGGTGGCCAAGGCGCCCCGGCTCAGCAGCGAGGTGTCCACCGGCAGCTGCGCGGCCTGACCGACGGACGGTTGCGGCGCGGCCGGCGGTCAGTTGGCCAGGAAGTCCGCGATCAGTGCGTTGGTCGCGTCCGGGGCCTCCTGGTGCGGGAAATGGCCGATGCCGGGCAGCGCCCGGTACTGGTAGCGGTCGGCCGCGACCCAGCGCGCCGAGGCCCGCGCGGTGCGCTCCAGCAGGGACGGATCGTCCGTGCCGTGCACCTGCAGCACCGGTACCTGCAGCGGTCGGGCCACCGCGGCGGCGAACCGTCGCCCGTCCGGCCGGGCCTGCGAGCGCACCGCCCAGCGGAAGTACTCGAGGGCGCAGTGCGCCACCCCCGGGATCAGCATCGCGTCCCGGTTGCGCCGGAGGACCTCGTCGAACTCCGGGGCCGCCGCCCAGCGTGGCCCGGCCCACGCGCGCAGTATCCGCTCCACCCGGGCCGCGCCGTCCGCCCGCAGCGAGCGCTCCGGCAGCATCGGCAGTTGGAAGCCCATCGTGTGCCGCGCGGCCCAGCCCTGCCCGCGCGGATCGGCCCAGGTGGCCCGCCGCAGCGCCATCGGGTGCGGGCTGTTCAGCAGCACCAGCGAGCGCACCAGGCGGGGGTGCAACGCGGCCAGTGTCCAGGCCACCAGGCCGCCCCAGTCGTGCCCGACCACAGTGGCCTCACGCTCGCCCAGCGCCCGGACCAGTCCCGCCAGGTCCCCGGCCAGCGTCCACAGGTCGTAGCCGCGCGGTGGCTTGTCCGAGTCGCCGTAGCCGCGCAGGTCCACCGCGACCACCCGGAACCCGGCGTCGGCGAGGCCCACCAGCTGGTGTCGCCAGGACCACCAGAACTCCGGGAAGCCGTGCGCGAGGACCACCAGTGGGCCCTGGCCGCACTCCGCGAGGTGCTGCCGGATGCCGTTGGCGGACACGTCACGATGGCGCCAGGGGCCGGCGATACGCACCGAAGACGGGTCCGGACCGGTCTTCACGGCCACGCGGCCTCGGAGCTCACCGCGGTCGCACTCCCGGTCCGGCGGTGCTCACCGCTCCAGGGCCGGCGCGCCGTCTCGGCCGCCGCGCCTGCCCAGCGCGGCCGCGGTGTCCTTCACGCTGCTGATGGTGCGCTCCGGCGCGTGGATCTTGCGGACCCGTAGGAAGCCGATGAGCCCGGCCAACCCGGCCACGACCAGCATGATGCCGAACACGACCAGGTAGGCCGCCCACGGCATCAGCCAGATGGTGAGCAGCTCGGCCACCGCGATGAAGAAGAAGAACAGGCTGAACAGCACGATGGTCAGCGCGACCAGGAAGAAGACGCTGCCCTGGACGCCCTTCTTGACCTCGGCGGTCACCTCTTGCTTCGCCAGTTCCAGCTCGGCGCGCAGCAACGTGGAGACGTGCGAGGACGCCTCGCGGACCAGGCCGCCGATGGACGCGTCACCGTTCACCGACGGCTCCGCGGACAAGGGGATGGAGCGCAGCGGGGTCGGGACTTCGGTTCCCCGGCCACCGGGAGTCGGGTTGGCCACCTCGTTGCCTCCTGCCGGTACGTCATCTGGGTCACCGCACTCGGCGCGGCTCCCAGCGGAAGATCGTGGTCGATATCGTGCCACGGCGGCCGGTGGGGTGCGCAGGGCAGTGCCCCGTGTTCGGCAAGAAGTCCGGTCGGCACACGATCGAGCGATCGGCGCCGCGGTGTGTGCGTCCGGGCGTGGCGCGCGCCGGACAGTCGAGCTCGGCCGCGCGCGGGACGCGTCCGGCCGGCCCGCCGCTAGCCGGCCGGGACCGGCCCGGTGTGCGCCCGGTGAGCCCGCCCGCGCAGCACGAGCAGCGCGGCGCCCAGCAGCGAGGCGACCGCCGAGGCGAGCAGCACGGCGGCCTTCGCCCGGTCCACCAACCCGGCGTCGGTGCTGGCCAGTGAGAGCTCGGCCAGTAGCAGGCTGACGGTGAACCCGACGCCGCCCAGCATCGAGACGGCCAGCAGGTCCCGCCAACCAAGCCCACCCGGGCGAACCGCCGGGGTCAGCCGCACAGTGAGCCAGGACGCGCCGAAGATGCCGATCGGCTTGCCGAGCAGCAACCCGGCCAGCACGGCGACCGCGACCGGGTCGGTGACCACCGCGCGCAGGGCGTCGGCGCCGACCGGCACCCCGGCGGCCAGTAGGGCGAACAGCGGGACGCACAGCCCCGCCGACCACGGCTGCAGCCGGTGCTCCAGGCGCAGCACCGGGGCCTCCGCCTCACCGGGATCGGCCCGCACCCGGGTCAGCAGCCCGAGGGCCACCCCGGCCACCGTGGCGTGGATGCCGGCGTCGTGCGTCGCGACCCAGATGCCCAGCGCGAGAGGCAGGTAGAGCAGCGGCGAGGTCACCCGGCGGCGCTGCAGCCACCAGTACCCGACGCAGAGAAGTACCGCCGCCGCCAGGGACAGCCACCGCATGTGGTCGGTGAACAGCACCGCGATCAGCACGATCGCGCCCAGGTCGTCCACCACCGCCAGCCCGAGCAGGAACACCCTGGCGCTGGCCGGCAGCGCCGCACCGGCCAGCGCCAGCACGCCGAGCGCGAACGCGATGTCGGTGGCCACCGGGATCGTCCAGGCGCGCGATGCGCCCGGCGAGCCGTGCGCGACCGCCAGCGCGATCACCGCCGGCACGACCATGCCGCCCAGCGCCGCGGCCACCGGCAGCACCGCGCGGCGCGCGCCGGCCAACTCCCCGGTCACCAGCTCGCGATTGAGCTCGAGGCCGGCCACGAAGAAGAACACCGCGAGCAGGCCGTCGGTGGCCCACTGGGCGAGTGTGAGATCGAGGTGCAGGGCGGCCGGGCCGACGGTCAGCCCGCGCAGTGCTCGGTAGCTGTCGGCGGCCGGGGAGTTGGCCCAGAGCAGCGCGATCGCGGTGGCGCCCAGCAGCACCAGGCCACCGACGGTCTCGGTGCGCAGGTAGCGGGCGAACTCGGCCGCCGGCGCGGTGACCGCGCCCGGGACCGCGCGGCGGGTGGCACGGACGACGCGGCGGGGGAGGTCGGACGGGCGCGGCATGGGCAACTCCGGGACGGGCAGCGGTCGGCTACGGAATCTGCCGACCAGACTTCCCGGCGCACCATCGGCCATGCTACGGGTCCGGCGACACCCCCGGGCCGGGCCGCTGTCCGCGCCCGCCGCGCGGCCGGACCGGACACGGGGTCAGTCCTCCGGCCGCCCGCGCAGCCGTTTGACCCGGCCCCGGCGGGTCTTCTCGTCCATCCGGCGCTGTTTGGCCCGTTTCGACGGGCGGGTGGGCCGGCGCGGCGGCGGGTCCGGTGCGATCGCCCTGGTGAGCATCGCCGCCAGCCGGTCCCGGGCGGCCTCCCGGTTGCGCAGCTGCGAGCGGTGCTCCGAGGCGACCACGGTGAGCACGCCGTCGGTCAGTCGGCCGCCAAGGCGGCGCAACAGCCGCTCCCGCAGCCGCTCGGGCACCGACGGCGAGCGCGCCAGGTCCACTGACAGCTCGACCCGCGAGTCGGTGGTGTTGACGCCCTGTCCACCGGGCCCCGATGAGCGGGAGAACCGCCAGCTCAGCTCGCCCTCGGCGAGTACGAACGGCTCGGGGCCGGGTACGGCAATACCGCCGCGCCCGGCCCCGCCGTCGGTGGTCGGGCCGGTCAGTCCTCGCCCTTGCCCTCGGCGAGCCCGGTCGAGATCAGGTCCATCACGCTGGAGTCGGCCAGTGTGGTGACGTCCCCGATCTCCCGGTTCTCCGCGACGTCCTTGAGGAGCCGGCGCATGATCTTCCCGGACCGGGTCTTGGGCAGCTCGTCGACGACCATGATCTGGCGCGGCTTGGCGATCGGGCCGATCTCCTTGGAGACGTGGTCGCGCAGCGCCTTGATGGCTTCCTTGCCCTCGGTCGAGTCGCTTGCGGACTTGGCCACGTTGCCGCGCAGGATCACGAACGCGACGATGCCCTGCCCGGTGGTGGGGTCGGACGCGCCGACCACGGCGGCCTCGGCGACGGTCGGATGCGACACCAGCGCCGATTCGACCTCCGTCGTGGAGATGTTGTGCCCGGACACGAGCATGATGTCGTCGATCCGCCCGAGCAGCCAGATCGCGCCGTCGTCGTCGTCGTACTTGGCGCCGTCGCCGGCGAAGTAGTAGCCCTGCTTGGCGAACCGCTTCCAGTAGGTCTCCCGGAAGCGCTCCTCGTCACCCCAGACACCGCGCAGCATCGAGGGCCACGGCTGGTCCAGCACCAGGAAGCCGCCCTGCCCGTTGCCGACCGGGGTGCCTTCGTCGTTCACGATCGTCGCGGAGATGCCGGGCAGCGGGCGCATCGCCGAGCCGGGCTTCGTGGCGGTCAC
>DASYLM010000352.1:0-10368 GCA_036009565.1 Pseudonocardia sp.
GAAGGTTTACGCCGGGACCGAGAGCTGCGAGCTGCCGCACGTCGCCCTCGTGCTCTCCGGGCGCCTGCACGTGGTGATGAGCGACGGCAGCGAGGAGGAGTTCGGCCGCAACGAGGTCATGCTCCTGCCACCCGGCCACGACGCCTGGACCGTCGGCGACGAGCCCTGCGTCTTCGTCGAGTTCTCCAGGGGCAACGATCTCTACTCGTAGCGGGCGGCCAGCCGGTACCGGTCCCCGGCTGGACCGCGCTACCTGTTCGCCCTGGTCAGAGGATGAAGAGCATCTCCTGATAGGTCGGCAGCGGCCACAGGTCGTCGGCGACGATCCCTTCGAGCAGGTCCGCGGCCGATCGCACCGCGGCCATCGCCGGGAGCAGCGCGTCGCGGGCGTGCTCGGCCTCCGCGAGCGCGGTCTCGCCCGCGTCCGCCGCGAGCGCGGCCCTGAGGTCGGCGAGTGCCGCCCGCAGATCGGTGAGCGGGGCGGTCACCTCCGCCAGCGTCGAGATGTCGGCCTCGACGCCGGCCGCCCTGAGTGCGCCGAGGTTGCCCGCCACCTCGGTCTGGTAGCGAACCGCGGCCGGCAGGATCAGGGTGGAGCCGATCTCGAGGGTCAGCCGGGCTTCGACCCCCACGGTGAGCGCGTACTGCTCCACGCCGATCTCGAAGCGGCTGTGCATCTCGCGGTGGTTGAACACCTTGTACTTCTCGAACAGCTCCATCGCCGACTCGGTGATGAGCTCTGGCAGGGCGTCGAGCGTGGTGCGCAGGTTCGGCAGGCCTCGCTCCGCCGCTTCGAGCTGCCACTTCTCGGAGTAGCCGTCACCGTTGAACACGACCGCACCGTGGGTCGTGATGATCTCGGTGAGCAGATTCTGCACCGCGGTGTCGAATTCGGTGCCCGCCGCCACCGCGGTCTCGAGCTCCGTGGCGCAGTAGTCGAGCGCTTCGGCCATGATGGTGTTGATCATTACCATCGGGCCGGCGACCGTCTGCATCGAACCCGGCGCGCGGAACTCGAACCGGTTGCCGGTGAACGCGAAGGGGCTGGTCCGGTTGCGGTCGCCCGGGTCGGTCGGCAGCACGGGCAGCGTGTCGACTCCGATATGCATCACGCCCTTGCCCTTGGACGAGGTCGCCGCACCCTTGGCGATCTGCTCGAAGACGTCGGCGAGCTGGTCGCCGAGGAAGATCGAGATGATGGCCGGGGGCGCCTCGTTCGCGCCGAGGCGGTGGTCGTTGGTCGCGGACGCCACCGACGCCCGCAGCAGGCCGGAGTACTTGTGCACCGCCCGGATGACCGCCGCGCAGAACACCAGGAACTGCGCGTTGTCGTGTGGGGTGTCGCCGGGCACGAGCAGACTGCCCAGGTCGGCGTTGCCGAGTGAGAAGTTGACGTGCTTGCCCGAGCCGTTGACGCCGTCGAACGGCTTCTCGTGGAACAGGCACTCCATCCCGTGCTTCTTGGCGATGGTCTTGAACGTGGTCATCAGCAGCTGCTGGTGGTCGGCCGCGACGTTGCCGCGCTCGAACATCGGCGCGACCTCGAACTGTCCCGGCGCGACCTCGTTGTGCCGGGTCTTGGCCGGGATGCCCAGCTTGAACAGCTCGCGCTCGGTGTCCATCATGAATCCGAGCACCCGCTCGGGGATGGCGCCGAAGTAGTGGTCGTCGAACTCCTGCCCCTTCGGCGGCTTGGCGCCGAACAGGGTGCGCCCGGAGTTGAGCAGGTCCGGGCGGGCGAGGAAGAAGTGCCGGTCGACCAGGAAGTACTCCTGCTCGGGACCGCAGAACGACACGATGTGGCCGGCGTCGTCGTGCCCGAACAGCGTCAGGATGCGCTCGGCCTGTACGCCCATCGCCTGCTGTGAACGCAGCAGCGGTGTCTTGTGGTCGAGTGCCTCGCCGGTCATGGACACGAAGACGGTGGGGATGCACAGCGTGTTGCCGTTCGGGTTCTCCAGCACGTACGCCGGGCTCGTCACGTCCCAACCGGTGTAGCCGCGGGCCTCGAACGTGTTGCGCAGTCCGCCGTTCGGGAAGCTGGACGCGTCCGGCTCGCCCTGGATCAGCGTCTTGCCGGCGAACTCGGCGAGCGCCGAACCGTCGGACACCGGCTCGAGGAAGCTGTCGTGCTTCTCCGCTGTCAGACCGGTGAGCGGGTAGAAGACGTGCGCGTAGTGGGTCGCGCCCTTCTCCAGCGCCCAGTCCTTCATGGCGGCCGCCACGGCGTCGGCGACCAGGGGATCGAGGGGTGCGCCGCGCTCGATGGTCGCGGTGACCGACTTGTAGACCGACTTTGGCAGGCGCTTCTGCATCACGACCTTGCTGAACACGTTCTCGCCGAAGATCTCACCGGGCGCCTCGGTATCGGTGAAGCTGACCGCGGGCGGCACGTACGCCTCGACACCCTTGATCGCCTGCAGACGGACGGTGTTTCCACTCATGTACGTGCCTCTCGACCAGGCAGTTGGCTCCGCTGCGGTTCGAGGAGCCCGGCTCGCCGACCTTACGAAGCTGCCGTGGCGGGAGTGTTTCGATCCTGTGAGCGCTGCAATGCGCGCAGAAACATGAGTGGCCCCGCGTAACTCTCAGGACTTTCCTGGGTGTCGCGGGGCGGACACCCAGGAGCGCCCGGGAGTGGGTTCAGGCGACCTCTTCCTTCAGCAGGTCAGTGATGCAGGCGTCGATCTGTTCCCGGTCCGAGGTGGACATGCAGAACATGGCGAAGTGTGCCCACAGGCTGTCGATCACCCGGAACTCGCTGTTCGGGATGAGCCGCTGCTCCGCCTCGCAATCCTGCGGTGGGAAGAACATATCGCGGGAGAAGGGGACGACGTATGTCTTGGCCTTGATTCGGCCCAGTGCCGCGGCAAGGTCCCCGCCGGTGTGGGCGCTCACGTCACCGTGCCGCCATTTCCAACCCATCCAGATCAAATTGTTCGGATCCATGGGGGCGAAGTAGTTCTCCCAGAACCGGTGCAGGAAGTCATCCAGCGAGGTGAAACCCACTGATCGCCACGTCTCGGAGTTGTAGAACTCCGGGCACAGCCCCATCACCGACCAGGTCTGCGCGTGCCGGCGGAGCCCGACGTGGACATCCTGTTGATCTCGGTAGTAGCCGTTGTCCCAGGCTGGATCCGACTTCAGCGCGTCTTCGTGCGAGCGGACGAAGAGGTAGTCGTGGGCCGTCGTCCGGGCTGTCCCGGCGAAGGGCAGTGCGCGCTTGACCATGTCCGGGAAGCGCACCGCCCACTCGTAGGTCTGCTCGGCACCCATCGACCAGCCGAGCACGAGCTCGAGACGCTCGAGGCCGAACATTTCGGTCACCAGGCGGTGCTGGGCTCGGACGTCGTCGCCGATGGTGACATGGGGGAAGCCGCCGCCGTTGAAGGGTGGCGGGGTGTTGCTGGGTGAGGACGAGAAACCGTTAGCGAACTGCCCGGGCAGAATGATGAAGTATTTCCCGGGATCCAGTGGTCGCCCTTCGCCGATGAAGATCTCCATCGATTTCGATGTTCCGGACCACATGTGTGGAAACAAGATCGCGTTGTTCCGTGCCTCGTTCAGGGTTCCTTGTGTCTTGTACGCAAGTCGCGCGTCAGGGAGGGTGATCCCGCTTTCCAGCTCGAAGTTGCCCAGTTCGAAGTATTGGTGTGGTCCGTGCAGCTCTTCAGAGTAATAGTTTCCCACGGCGAACTCCTGACGCTGCGGCTCGAGCCGGCGGGCGTCGGCCAGGGCCAATCGGATGAAGATCGTGTTCTTCGGCTGGACCGGCGATCGACTCGGGGGTGCTGTCAGCAGCACAACGAGCCCGGACCGCCACGGCCGAGCTCCCAAGTGTGTCGGCCGTCACATTTCAACATAGACCTGCTGGTCGGGCGGGACAACCGGCCGTCGCGGTGCCGGCGTCGCTACGGGGCCGGGGTGGGCGCCGAGGTGCTGATCTCGCTGCGTACCCGGGCGGCGGCCCGGGACAGTGCCTTGAGCTTCTCGTACGCGCAGAACCGGGGCAGTGCCTTGAGGCCGCAGTCGGTCGACAGGTAGACGCGCTCGGGGTCGATGTACTCGAGAGCCTTGTGGATGCGGTCGACGATCTCGTCGTCGGACTCGATGTACAGGGTGCGGATGTCGATGACGCCGACCTGCACCTCCCGGTCCTTCGGCACCATCTCGAGCGCCTTCACGTCGGCCATGTCGCGCAGTGCGAAGTCCAGGGCGAACTGGTCGACGTCGACCGCCATCCAGCGCTCGAGCACGCGGGGCAGTGCGTCCTCCACGGCCCGGAACGTGTTGCCGTAGCCGGCGCCGAGGCAGCAGTGCCAGGCAATCTTCGCGTCGACGCCGTCGATCCAGCCGTTCAGCACGTCGAGCACCCAGTCGTTCTTCCCGTCGAGCGCGAGCATCCAGGCGCCCAGGTCCTCGATCTGGATGAACTCGGCGCCGTGCGCGACCAGGTCCTTCAGGTCCTGGTTGAAGATGGGGACCAGATCCTCGGCCAGCCGCCGCGCCTCGGTGTACTGGGAGTCGGGGTGGTTGAAGTCGACGTGGTAGGTCAGGTTCGGCGGCCCCGCCCCCACGGAGACCTTCAGCGGCTTGTCGGTGAGTTGGCGCGCGGCCTGGTGCATCTCGCCGAGCCGACCCGGGATGCCGCGCCCGACCGGGCCGGTCACCGCCGTGCCGCCCCAGTTGTGCATCCACGCGGCCTGGCTCAGGTCACCGTCGGGGCTCTCCTCGATCGCGCGGGCGAGCGGGTTGGGCAGCTTCGCCTTGGTGAACCCGTCCAACCGCTCGTACCAGTACCAGACGAACGAGCCGATGCCGCCGCCGTAGTCGTCGAAATGCATCTGGCCGTCGGTGACGATGTCCAGTCCGGCGAGCTCCTGGTCCTTGATGCACGCGGTGGTGGCGTCCCACCAGGCATGCCAGTTCTCCTCGAGCTTCCACCACTCGAGCAGGTCGGCCCCCGCGAGGTTGTAGCGGGTGTACCACTTCGGCTTCGGGTACGAGCCGATCATGGTGGTCGGCAGCAGCGTATCGGTGATCTTCTTTGACACCGTCCGCCCCTTTCCTTCTGTCTGGTCCAGCTCGGCGGACCGGCCCTCGTCAGCCCGGTGTGGAAACAAGGCCACGATCCTCACGCCGGGCAGCCGGGGCCATGTCGGCGGGCACAGGGATTGTTCCGATGCCTTGGCTTTGGGCACAAGGACCGGTGCCGGCCCACTCTTGCTTCCGGGCCACCGGGAGGCGAGTGTGCTGGGTGCTGTCCCGGTGTCCCGTCAGCACGGCGTCAGCACGGCGTCCGCACGGCGTCAGCACGGGTGGGAGGAGGCTCGATGAGCGTGTCGCGGGTGCCGACCTCGCTGCGGTCGTGGATGTCCGCGGTGAGCGAGATCGCGCGGGCGGTCAATGCGGCGGAGCCGTTCGAGGCGGTGCTCACCCGGGTCGCCCAGCAGGCGTGCGGGTTGGTCGGGTTCGAGTTCTGCGCGGTGATGCTCGCCGACCGCGCGCGGGAACACCTGCGGGTGGCCGGCTGGTACGGGCTCAGCGCCGAGTACGTGGCCCTGGTCAGTGACGGGGGATCGCTGCTGATCGACCCGTCGGGCCCAGACCTGGACACACCGGCCGCGCGGGCGTTCCGCGAGGGCCGCACCGTCGCGGTCGCCGACGTGGGGGTGGCGCCGAGCTTCGGGCGGTTGCGCCGGCTCGCGCCGGCGCAGGGCTACCAGGCGCTGCTGGCCGCGCCGCTGCGCGGGTCCGACGAGATCGTCGGTGTGATCGTCGGGTACTCGGTGTCGGCGCGGGAGTTCGAGGCGGCGGAAACCGAGCTCATCGAGCTCCTCGCCGAGCAGGTCGCGCTGGCGACGGAGACGGCCCGGCTGCGTACCGCCCAACAGAACGTGATCAGCGAGCTGTCCCTGGTCAACGACGAGCTGCAGCGCGGGCGGGCGGTGCTGGAGTGGGCCGAGCGCCAGCACCACGAGCTGATGCGGCTGGTGCTCGAGGAGGTCGGGCTGGCCGGTCTGGTGACCGCCCTGGCCGCCGCACTGGGCGCATCCGTCACGGTGGAGGACGCCGCCGGCCGGGTCCTCGCGTTCGCCCCCGAGCAGGGGTACTGCCCGCCGCCGGACGCCGCTGCCCGGCGCCGGCGCCCGGCCCGCGACGCGTTGGGAGCCCAGGAGGCGCCGGGCCGGCGGTACTCGGTGGCGCTCGTCCCGGTCGTGGCCGCGGCCGGGCCGGTCGTGGCCGGGGTGCCGGGTGCCGGCCCCGCCGAGGTGGCCTGGGCCGCGCCGGTGGTGCTGGGCGGGGAGCTGGTCGGCCGGTTGTGGGTCAGTGCGCCGCCCGCCGCGCCCGAGCCCGTGCAGCTGCGGGTGGTGGAGCGGTTCGCGCTGGTGGTCGCACTGGAACTGCTGCAGCAGCGCCACCTCGTCGACGTGCACCGGCAGCTGTCCGGTGACCTGCTCGGCGACCTGTTGCGGGCCGACGGCCCGGCGCGCCCCCGGGCTCTGCTCGACCGGGCCTCGGCGCTCGGCCACGACCTGACCCGCCCGCACGTCGTGGCACTGTTGACGTTGGACGGGCCGGTCCCGCCCGCGCCCCCGTTGCCGGAGCTGATCCGCGCCGCCGCCGAACCGGGTCCGCGCCCTCTCTCCGGGCTGTACGACGGCGGTTACGTGCTGCTCCTGCCGGCCGAGCCCGACCCCGGCGAGGCGTTGCGCCGGGTGCTCGCCCAGGTCGCGCAGGCGGTGTCCCCGCACACCACACCGACGTTGGTCGCCGGACCGGTGGCCGCTGACCTCGCCGACTACGCCCGCGCCTACCGGGTCGCGCGCGGGGCGGCGGCGCTGCGCGGGGCGAGCCACCCCGGCGGTCTGGTGGACGTGCGCGAGCTGGGGTTGTCCGCGCTGCTGCTGGAGACCGGCGCGCCGGACGCACTGCGCCGCTTCGCCAGGAACCTGCTGCGCACGGTGGTGGCGCACGAGGAGCGGCGCGGGGGCGACCTGCTGGTGACATTGCGGACCTGGCTCGCGACGGGCTGCTCGACGGCCGCCGCCGCGGAGCGGCTGGTGGTGCACCCGAACACGGTGAGCTACCGGCTGGGCCGGGTCGAGCAGCTCGTCGGGCGCAGCCTGCGGGACGCCGAGGTGCGGCTGGAGCTGCAGCTCGCCCTCACCGTCCGCGAGATCGTCCGGCTGGACCAGACCGGCTGAACCCGCCGGCGGTCCCACCCGCGCACGGCGCGTCCGGGTCGGGTTCCAGGCTGTTGTGCCCCAGCCCAGTGTCGGGACCGGTTTCCTGGGCTGGGCCACATGGCCGTAGCGCGCCGTTGGACAGCAGGATCGAGCCTGCGGGTGGCGTGGGTCACACCGGCGCGCCGACCACCACTCCGCGTCGATCAGGTCGTCCGCCAGGGGAGCCGAGGAGGTCGCTGTGCACCGGAGCCCGACGTGAAACCACCACCGTTCGCCTATTCCGTGCCGGCGACCGTCGCGGAGGCCGTCGAGCTGCTCGCGGCGCACGCCGACGCCGAGCCGAGGGTGCTCGCCGGCGGGCAGAGCCTCATCCCGCTGATGAACTTCCGGCTGGCCCAGCCCGGCCACCTGGTCGACCTGCGTAACATCGCCGAGCTGAGTTCCATCCGGCTGGACGGCGATGCACTGGTCATCGGCGCGATGACCCGGCAGAGCGAGGTGGAACGCTCACCCGAGGTGGCGCTGGCAGCACCGCTGCTCGCCGAGGCGATCGGCCTGGCCGCGCACCCACCGATCCGCAACCTCGGCACCGTCGGCGGCAACATCGCGCACGCCGACCCGGCCGCCGAGCTCCCGGCCGCGGTACTGGCACTGGACGGCGAGCTCGTCGCGGTCGGCCCGGACGGCCCCCGCACCATCGCGGCCGCCGACTTCCTGCGCGGGCCGTTCAGCACCGCGCTGGCCGCCGACGAGCTGCTCACCGAGATACGGCTGCCCCGCCGCGACCTGGCCGGCGTGCGCGGCGGGTACGCCTTCGTCGAGTTCTCCCGGGTCCACGGCAACTTCGCGATCGTCGGCGTGGCCGCGCTCGTCGAGCTGGACGGCGACCGGATCCGTCGCGCGGCCCTCGCCCTCACCGGCGTGGCCCCGACGGCGATCCGGGCGCACGCGGCCGAACGGGCCCTCACCGGCGCGGCACCGGACCCGGCCGCCGTCGCGGCGGCCGCCGAGGCAGCGGTGGCCGGCACCAGCCCGTCCGGCGACGTGCACGCCGGCGCCATCACCCGCACCGTCCTGGCCCGGACGTATGTGCGGCGTGCGCTGGACCTGGCGATCTCCCGGGCCAGGGACGAGAGGTGAACCCGGTGAAGCCCCAGAAGCACCCCATCGACGTGACCGTCAACGGCCGCCGGCACAGCACCGAGGTGGAGCCGAGGCTGCTGCTGGTCGACTTCCTGCGCGAAGAGCTGGGGCTGCCCGGCACCCACGTCGGTTGCGAGCACGGCGTCTGCGGCACCTGCACGGTGCTGCTCGACGGGGCCAGCATCCGGTCCTGCATCACATTCGCGGTGCAGGCCGACGGCGCCGAGGTGAGCACCGTCGAAGGGCTCGCCCGCGGCGCGGAGCTGCACCCCCTGCAGGACGAGTTCTGGGACAAGCAGGGCCTGCAGTGCGGCTACTGCACCCCGGGGATGCTGATGCGCGCCCAGGAGATCCTCGCGGCGAACCCGGACCCCACCCCCGAGCAGGTACGCGAGGGCATCTCGAGCAACCTGTGCCGCTGCACCGGCTACCAGTTCATCGTCGAGGCGGTGCTGGCCGCGGCGGACCGGCTGCGGGACGGCACCGCGGCGGGCGCTCGGGAGAACACCGAGGTGAGGTCATGACCACCGTCGGCCGGCCGCCGGCGCCGCCGGTGCGGGACCACTCCGCCCCCCGCAAATGGGTGGGCAAGTCGATCCGCCGGGTCGAGGACCCGAAGTTCCTCCGCGGCCGGGGTGGCTACATCGCGGACCTGGTCACCCCGGGGACGCTGCACGCGGCGGTGCTGCGCAGCCCGCACCCGCACGCCCGCATCCTGAGCACCGACATCACCGCGGCGCTGGCCGCTCCCGGGGTGCACGCTGTGATCACCGGTGCGCGGGCCGCCGAGCTGTGCGACCCGCTGCCCGACTTCGGCCCCGACCCGGCCAACCACACCTGGCGCTGCCTCGCGGCGGAGAAGGTCCGCTACGTCGGGGAGGGCGTCGCAATCGTCGTCGCGGACAGCCGCTACCTGGCCGAGGACGCGCTCCCGCTGATCGAGGTCGAGTACGAGCCGCTGCCCGCGGTCGTCGACCCGGAAGCCGCGCTGGCCGAGGGTGCCCCCCTGGTGCACGAGTCACTGGGCAGCAACCTGGCCTACGAGCGGACCTTCGACTTCGGCGAGGTCGAGCGGGACTTCGCCGAGGCCGACGTGGTCGTCACCGACCGGCTGCGCTGGCGGCGGTCCGGCGGCCAGCCGCTGGAGACCGTCGGAGCCATCGCCGACTACGACCACGCCACCGGCCAGCTCACCGTGGACACCAACTCGCTGAGCTTCACCAGCTACCTGTTCATGGTCGCCGGCACGCTCAAGATCCCGGCGAACCGGCTGGACATCCGGCCGGTGCCGGCGGGCGGCAGCTTCGGCTCCAAGCTGTTCGCCACCAAGCCCGCCGTGCTCGCCGCGATGTGCTCCCGGGAGGTCGGGCGGCCGGTCGTCTACCTCGAGGACCGGGTGGACAACATCTCCAACTGTGACCATCACGGCTCGGACCGGGTCTACGAGGTCGAGCTGGCGATGATGCGCGACGGCACCATGCGCGGCATCAAGATCGACACGGTGGACGACTACGGGGCCTATATCCAGTTCGGCGTCGGCCACCACGGCAACGCGCTGGCCCAGGTCGTCGGTCCTTACCAGATGACCAGCGTGCGCTACCGGGTCCGCGCGGCGCTGACCAACAAGAACCAGCAGGGCGCCTACCGGGGCTTCGGCTCCGAGGTCAACAACTGGATGCTCGAGCAGATGGTGGACAAGGCCGCGCGGGAGCTGGGGCTGGACCCGGTCGAGGTGCGCCGGCGCAACTTCATCCGGAGCTTCCCGCACTTCATCCCGACCGGGAACGTCTACGACTCCGGCGACTACGACGCGGTGCTGGACAAGACACTCAAACTGGGGGACTACGACCACTGGCGCGGCGAGCAGCGCCGGCTCCTGCAGGAGGAGGGACGCCACGTCGGCGTCGGGGTGATCTGCGCGCAGGAGCGCAGCGTGTTCTCCGCGACGGAGTTCTGGTTCTGGTTCGACGAGCCCGGGGCGCCGGTCACCTCGATGCCGGAGTCGGTGACGCTGAAGGTGGACGCCACCGGCGGC
>DASYLM010000353.1:0-15290 GCA_036009565.1 Pseudonocardia sp.
ACGGCTCTTTCTCCAGCCGGCTACTGCTCTTTCGAGCCCGCTACTGCTCGTCCGGCCCGCTACTGCTCTTCCCAGCCCGCTACGGCTCTTTCCTGGCCCGGGACGGCTGCACGCGCTTGGGCTCGCCGGGCATCTTCGGGTAGTCCGGCGGGTAGGGCAGGTCACCGAGGCCCTCGGCGGTGTCCTTCTCCGCCCAGCCCAGCACCTCCTCCAGGCCGCCGGTGTGCGCGTCCAGCTCGGCGTGCGGGTCGCCGCGCCGCGCCAACAGCTCGGGCACGGTGCGCAGGTCGAACTGGTCCGGGTCGACCTCGGGCAGCTCGTCCCAGGTCACCGGCATGGACACGGTGGCCTTCGGACGGCCGCGCACCGACCAGGCGCTGGCCACCGTGCGGTCCCGGCAGGCTTGGTTGTAGTCCAGGAAGACCCGCTCGCCCCGGCTCTCCTTCCACCACTCGAGGGTGGCCCGCTCCGGCAGCTCCGCGACCACCCGGCGGCCGATCGTGATCACCGCGCGGCGCACCTCGGTGAAGGTCCACTCCGGCCGGATCCGGACGGTGACATGCACGCCCCTGCCGCCGGAGGTCTTCGGCCAACCCACCAGCCCGGCGTCGGTGAGCACCGTCCGCAGCACGGCGGCCACCGCGACCGCGTCGGAGAAGTCGGTACCCGGTTGCGGGTCCAGGTCGATGCGCAGCTCGTCCGGGTGGTCCGGGTTCGCGCTGCGCACCGGCCACGGGTGGAAGTCCAGGGTGCCCAGGTTCGCCGCCCAGGCCAGCACGGCGGGCTCGCTCGGGCAGACCTCGTCGGCGGTACGGCCGCTGGGGAAGGTGATCTGGGCGGTGCGTACCCAGTCCGGGGCGCCCTTGGGCACCCGTTTCTGGTAGAACGGCTCGCCGTCCACCCCGTCCACGAAGCGCTTCAGCGTGGTCGGCCGGTCCCCGATCGCGCGCAGCAGCGGCTCCGCGACGGTCAGGTAGTACTCCACCACCTCGCGCTTGGTGATGCCCAGCGCCGGGAAGTACACCTTGTCCGGGTTGGAGACCCGTACCGCGCGGTCGCCGTCCGGTCCAGGCACGGTCAGCTCCACGGCCGGCGATCGGGACGGGCTCATCGGACACGCCTCCCTGAGGGGACCGGGGATCTTTCCTCGATCGGTTCGGCCAGACGCTACCGTGGGGACATGTCCAGCCGCGATCCCGTTGACCCCGGTCGCTCCAGTGACCCGATCGACCCGATCGAGGACGAGCTGATCGGGCTGGACCCGGACGACCCGGAGACGCGGGCCTTCGCCGAGCACCTGGGCCGGATGCGCAACGACCGCCCCAGCTTCACCATTGAGGGTTACCTGCACGGGGTCTCGGACTTCGCGGACTCGGCGAACCGGGCGCAGGGCGGACGTCGTCTCGGCGCGGTCGTGCTGGTGCTGCTGTTACTCCTCGTGGCCGTCTACCTGATCATGGACGCGCTGGGTTTCGTCGTTTCCACCTGGTTTTCGGCCGCGCCGACGGCCCAGAGCGCACATGTCACCAACTCGTTCGACACGCAGCCGGCCGCCGGTATTAGCGTGGAGGCATGAAACCAGTCACCAGTGACGATGCGAAGGTCGTCAAGTCCGAGCGGGAGTGGCGCGAGCAGCTCAGCCCGGAGGAGTACCACGTGCTCCGGGAGGCAGGCACCGAGCGGCCGTTCACCGGTGAGTACACCGACACCAAGACGGTAGGGGTGTACTCCTGCCGGGCGTGCGGCGCCGAGCTGTTCCGCAGCGACACCAAGTTCGAGTCGCACTGCGGGTGGCCGTCGTTCTTCACCCCGCTGGCCGGGGGCGCGGTGATCGAGCGTGTCGACCGGAGCATGGGGATGGCCCGTACCGAGGTGATCTGCGGCAACTGCCACAGCCACCTGGGCCACGTCTTCGCCGGCGAGGGCTACGACACCCCGACCGACCTGCGGTACTGCATCAACAGCGTGTCGCTCAAGCTGGAGCCTGTCGAGAGCTGACTCTCAGCCGCGGGCGGCGGTCCTGGCCAACACCAGGGCCGCCGCGGCCGGTACCGCGAAGATCAGCAGGTGGATCGCGAACTCCTCGCCGAACCCGTACCCGTGCGGGACCCCGACGGTCAGGAACAGCCCGAGGGTGACCAGGCCGATCACGATCGCCACCAGGGTGCGCATGCCGTCGCGCTACGGGAGCACGGCGACGAGGTCGGCGATATCCAGTCGGGGCCCGGTGTAGAACGGGATCTCCTCGCGGACGTGCCGGCGGGCGCCGGTCTCCCGCATGATCCGCATCAGGTCGACGATGCGGTGCAGCTCGTCGGCCTCGAAGGCGAGGATCCACTCGTAGTCGCCGAGACCGAAGCTGGCCACCGTGTTCGCCCGCACGTCCGGGTGTTCCCGGGCCTTCTTACCGTGCTCGGCGAGCATGCCCCGGCGCTCCTCGTCCGGCAGCAGGTACCACTCGTAGGACCGCACGAAGGGGTACACGCAGAGGTACCGCTTGGGCTCCTCGCCGGCCAGGAACGCCGGGATGTGGCTCTTGTTGAACTCCGCCGGCCGGTGCAGGGCCGCGGCTGACCACGTGGGCTCGAGCAGCTGTCCGAACGAGGTGCGCAGCAGGGCGCGGTAGGCGGCCTGGACGTCCTCGATGCGCTCGGCGTGCCACCAGATCATGTAGTCGGCGTCCGCCCGCAGCCCGGACAGGTCGTAGACGCCGCGCACCGCGACGCCCTTGCCCTCCAGCGCGGCGACGAACTCGCCGGCCTGCTGGGCGGCCGCCGTGCGGTCCTCGCCCAGCCGCCCGGGTTCGACCCGGAACACCGACCACATGGTGTAGCGGACGGTGTCGTTCAGTGCCTTGAAGTCGAGCTTCGAATCCGTGCGGGTCATACCGCCATGCTGCCACCCGGGGCGGCCGCGCGGCGCGTCAGGTCCGCCACGATCCGGGTCGCGGCGGCCTGCGCGGTGGCCAGGCAGGCGGGCACCCCGACGCCGTGCAGCATCGCGCCGGCCACCGCCAGTCCGGGCAGCTCGGCGACCGCCGCTTCCAGCGCGCCGACCAGGTCGCCGTGCCCGACGCCGTACTGCGGCAACCCGCCACCCCAGCGCTGCACGTGCACCGCGACCGGCGCGGCGGTGATCCCGGTGAGGGTGGCCAGGTCGGCGCGCACCCGGGCGACGAGCTCGTCGTCGGGCACCCGCAGCTCCGCCGCCGTGTCGAGGTCGGCACCGGCCCGGCCCAGCGACGCCCGCAGCCGCACCAGGCCGTCGGTGGCGGCCGGCGCCAGGTGCGGCCACTTGCGCGCGGTGTGGGTGAACGCCTTGGCCGACAACGGCTCGTCGGCGGCGATCAGCAGCCCGGAGCTGGCCGGCAGCAGGGCGGCGTCGTCGGCCCGGTAGGCCAGCGCAACCACCACCGGCGAGGCCAGCTCCACCGCGGCGGCTGCCCTGGCGGCCCTCGGCGCGAGCGTGTCCAGCAGCCGGCGCACCGAGGGGGCCGGCACCGCGAGCAGCACCGCGTCGACGTCCAGTGCCTCCGGGGCGATGGCGGTGCCCACCTCGAGACGCCAACCGGACGGCCGCCGGGTCAGCTCACGGACCGGCAACCCGAGCCGGATCTCGGCGCCGGCGGCCTCGCGCAGCGCGTCGAGCAGCACCCGGTAGCCGCCGCGCACCGCGCCGAACACCGGGGCGGGCTTCGCCGGTTCCGCCGCGCTGACGGAATCCCCGACTCGCCCGGACGAAATCCCCGACTCGCCGGGAGGTCCTTGTGGTGGGAGTGGCGGGAGCAGGGTGTCGGCGGCGGCGGTGAGTGAGGTGGCGCCGGCGTCCAGCCGCGCGGCGAGCGCGGGCATCGTGGCGCGCAGTCCCAGACCGTCCACCCGGCCCGCGTACACCCCGCTGACCAGCGGATCCACCAGTCGATCGGTCAGCTCGTCGCCGAACCGGGCCCGCAGCAACCCGCCCACCGAGCGGTCCGCGCCGTCCCAGTCCAGCGCCAGCTCCCGCTCCGCCACGGCCCTGGCGAGCGCGCGCGGGGAGAGCAGGTCGTCCAGCCGGGCGGTGCTGCCGGGCACGCCGAGCACGGTCCGGCCCGGCAGCCCGATGGTGCGCCCGCCGGCCCGGACGGTGGCCGACGCCCCGGACGGCCGCGCCAACCGGTCGGTCAGCCCCAGCTCGGCGGCCAGCGCGGGGACCTCGGGGCGCCGGGCCAGGAACGCCTCGGCACCCACGTCCATCGGTACCCCGGCCAGGTCCACGGTGCGCAGCACGCCGCCGAGCCGCTCGGCCCGGTCCACCAGGGTGATGCGGGCGCCGGGCCCGAGCAGGGTGCGCAACCGGTGCGCGGCGGCCAGTCCGGAGATCCCACCGCCGACCACGGCCACGTGCACCGGCCGGGCCAGCGCGCCGGCCCCGAGCGCGCCGGCCTCGAGCGCGCCGGCCCCGAGCACGCCGGCCTCAGTCACCGGCCGAGTCACCGCTCCGGCCCCGAACGCGCTCCGGTCACAGCGAATGCACCAGCTCCACAACCCTGGCCAGCATGTCCGGGTCGGTCTCCGGCAGCACGCCGTGCCCGAGGTTGAACACGTGCCCGGGCGCGGCCTTGCCCTCGGCCACGATCCGGCGTACCTCGGCGTCCACCACGTCCGCACCGGCGAACAGCACCGACGGGTCGAGGTTGCCCTGTACCGCCTTGTCCGGCCCGATCCGCCGGGTGGCCACGTCGAGCGGAATCCGCCAGTCCACCCCGACCACGTCCGCGCCGGCCTCGCCCATCGCGGTGAGCAGCTCACCGGTGCCGACCCCGAAGTGGATCCGGGGCACCCCGGCGTCGGCCAGGCCGGCGAGCACGGCGGCCGAGTGCGGCATCACGAACCGCCGGTACTCCCGCTCGGACAGCGCGCCGGCCCAGGAGTCGAACAGCTGCACCGCGTCCACCCCGGCCGCGATCTGGGCGCGTAGGAAGCTCAGCGTGATCCCGGCGAGGTGCCCGAGCAGCGCGTGCCAGGTGTCCGGGTCGGAGTGCATCAGCGCCTTGGTGCGCTCGTGGTTGCGGCTCGGCCCGCCCTCCACCAGGTAGGAGGCCACCGTGAAGGGCGCTCCGGCGAAGCCGATCAGCGGGGTGCCGGACGGGCCGGTGCCCAGCTCGGCGGTCAGCAGCCGGACCGCCTCGGCGACCGGGGCCACCGCCTCGGGCTCGAGCGTCGGCAGCGCGGCCACGTCGGCGGCGGTGCGGACCGGCTCGGCCACCACCGGGCCGGTGCCGGCGACGATCTCCACACCGATACCGGCCACCTTCAGCGGCACCACGATGTCGCTGAACAGGATCGCCGCGTCCACGCCGTAGCGGCGCACCGGCTGCAGGGTGATCTCACAGGCCAGGTCGGGGGTCAGGCAGGCAGCGAGCATCTCGGTGCCCTTGCGCAGCTCCCGGTACTCGGGCAGCGAACGCCCGGCCTGGCGCATGAACCAGACCGGCGTCCGGGACGGGCGCTCGCGCCGGACGGCGGCCAGGAACGGCGCGCCGGTCAGGTCGCGGCGCGGCCCGGCGGCGGCGGTGCCGGGATGCGGCGCGTTCGACGTCGGTGCGGGTATTGTGTCCGGCGCCACACCAGGCGCGGCGGGGTACCCGCCGGATGTCGCCACGGTGGCGTCGGACCGAGTCTCGGGTGCGACGGGATTCGACATGTCCCAGCCATCCTCGCACGGCCGGCGGCGCGCCTGCCTGCCGCGGTGCGCCACGCCACCTACTCTCGATCGACGTGAGCCCGCCGATATTCCGCCAGGCAGTGGACGCGCTGCAAGCCGTCCAGCCGCGGTCGGAGCTCCAGCTGGTCGACATCGACCCGCCGCGCCGACTCGCGCCGCACAGCTTCGCCCTCGGGGTGGAGCTGGCCGCGGACTATGCCGATCAAGCCGATCAAGCCGGGCCGGCCGACGCCGAGGTCGACGTGACCGGCCGGTTGGTGCTGCTGCACGACCCGGAGGCACGCGACGCCTGGGCCGGAACCTTCCGGATGGTCTGTTATCTACGCGCCCCGCTGGACGTGGAGCAGGCCGATGACCCAATGCTGCTCGCGGTGGGCTGGTCCTGGCTGACCGATGCCCTGGAGACCTGCCGGGCCGGTTACGCCGCGCTCGGCGGCACCGTCACCCGGACGTGCTCGGCCCGCTTCGGGGACATCCCCGGACCGACCAGGGCCGACGACGTCGAGCTGCGCGCGTCGTGGACTCCGACCGACGAGGAGTTCGGTCGACACGCCGAGGCGTTCTACCGATTGGTGACCCACGCGATCGGGTTACCAGAAGTCGGCGTATCTTTAATGACGGAACGTCACAATTGATCTCGGCATCAGTGCTCCCCTCGAGATCAATCAGGGTCAAACCAAGCTGCAGGTCACTCTCCGAAGTCAGCTCAATCGCCTGAAAGAGTGACCTAGTTCGACCAACGTCGTAGATCTCGAAGGAAAAACTTTCGATGAATCCGCGCGGTTAGGCCGCTTGGGGGCTACCCTGCGTCCACGACACCTCCTCGGACGCGCGGCCTGCACAGCCGAACGGACGAGGTCCCGGTGCCGGTCGGGGGGCACGACCGACTCCAGGGAGGTAGTGACGTGGCTGTAGTCGGCCAAGGCACGCCTATTCGCACCGCCGGTGTGAATGCCGTGTTGCCGCCCGCCATGGTCCCGCATCCGCGGGAAGAACTGTTTTCGGTGCTGGTGGTTGACGACCACCCGCTGCTGCGCGAGGCAATCGCGGCGCGGCTGCGCACCATGGGTGCTGGCACGGTGCACGAGGCCGCTTCGGTGGCCGAGGCCCGCGCCAGAGCCCAGGCCAGTGGTCCCTGTGACCTCGCGGTGCTGGATCTGGGGCTGCCTGATGGCAGTGGTCTGGATCTGGTCACCGAGTTGCGGTCCATGGGATGGAACCGACTGGTGGTGCTGGCTTCGTCCGACGATCCGTATGCGGTGCGCTCGGCCTTCCAGGCCGGTGCGCAGGCGTATCTGCTGAAATCGGCATCGGCTGCGATCGTCACCGACGGCGTGAAGCGCGTCCTGGACGGCGGCGTCTATGCCGACCCGACAGTGGCGCCGCTGCTCGCCACCGGTACCCGGGTGCCAGGCACCGACAACACCCCGCGCGAGTTGTCCGCGCGCGAGGTGGAGGTGCTCCAACTGGTCGCCGACGGTCAGTCCAACAAGGAGATCGGCGAGGCCCTGAACCTCTCCGCTCTGACCGTCAAGAGCCACCTGTCCAGGATCGGGCGCAAGCTCGGGACGGGTGACCGGGCCCAGATGGTGGCGCTCGCGATGCGCGCAGGAGTCATCCGCTGAGCTCGCTTGGCCCGGCCAGCCGCGCCGTCGACGCGACCTTCTCGGGGGACATCCGTCCCTCGGGACAGGTCGGAAGCGATGGCGGGCGGCTGCCCGCCGGTCCTCAGGACGAGCCCTCGGGTACCTCGGGCCCGCTGGTAGACGCGCGGGACGGGCTGACGCCCGCCCGCGACGGACAGGTGGACGCACGCGACGGTCCGTCGGAGTCGCGGGACGGCCCGGTCGAGGTGGCCGAGCCGATCCCGCTGCTCACCCCGGCCGACGGGCTTCCCGACGTGGTGCGTTCCGGGGCCGCGTTGCGGGACCTGGCGGTCAGCATCGCGGCGGGCCAGGGCCCGATCGCGGTGGACGCCGAGCGCGCCTCCGGGTTCCGCTACTCGGCCAGGGCATACCTGATCCAGCTGCGGCGCGAGGGTGCCGGCAGCTCCCTCATCGACCCGATCCCGATCGCCGGCCGTTTCGCACCGCTGGCCGAGGCACTGACCGGGCCGGAGTGGGTGCTGCACGCGGCTTCCCAGGATCTCCCGTGCCTTGCCGAGCTGGGCCTGCACCCGACCCGGCTCTTCGACACCGAGTTGGCCGGCCGGTTGGCCGGGCTGCCCAGGGTCGGCCTCGGACCGATGGTCGAGCAGTTGCTCGGGCTGCGGCTGGAGAAGGGCCACGGCGCCGCCGACTGGTCCAACCGACCGCTGCCGGAGGACTGGCTGGTCTACGCCGCGCTCGATGTCGAGGTACTCATCGAGCTGCGCAACGTCCTGGACGACCTGCTCACCCGGCAGGGCAAGCGGGACTGGGCGGCCCAGGAGTTCGAGGCGGTACGCACCGCGCCACCGCCACCGCCGAGGACCGACCCGTGGCGGCGTACCTCGGGCATCCACCGGGTCCGCCGGCCGCGCCAGTTGGCCGCCGTGCGGGAGCTGTGGCGCGCGCGCGACGAACTCGCCGAGCAGCGCGACATCGCCCCCGGCCGGGTACTGCCCGACTCCGCGATCGTGGAAGCCTCGGTCACCGCGCCGACCTCGGCCGACGACCTGTCCAAGCTCCCGGTGTTCCGCGGCAGGGCGCAGCGCAGGCTGGCCAGCTACTGGTGGTCGGCGCTGCACCGCGCGGCCACCCTCCCGAACGCCGAGCTGCCGCCGACCACCCTGACCTCGGACGGCCCTCCCCCGGTCAGCCGCTGGGCCGACCGCGACCCCGAGGCCGCCGCCCGGCTGGCCGCCGCCCGCGCCGCCATCGCGGAGATCGGCAAGACCTACCAACTGCCGGTGGAGAATTTGCTGCAGCCCGACCTGCTCCGGCGGGTGTGCTGGCAACCGCCGCCGTCGGTCGAGGAGGCGCTGCGGGCCGGCGGCGCCAGGGACTGGCAGGTCGAGCTGACCGCGGACCCGCTGAAGCAGGCCCTGGCCGTCAGCCGGGACTGAACCCGGCTCAGCCGCCGGCGGGGCGGGCGCGGACGTGCATCCGTTCGCCCTGCGGTCCGAAGAGGCTGAGAATCTCGACCGGCTCGGGGCCGGGGTTGCTGAACCAGTGCGGGATGTGTGTGTCGAACTCCGCCACCTCCCCCGCGGTCAGGATCAGGTCGTGCTCGCCGAGCAGCAGGCGCAGCCGGCCGGACAGCACGTAGAACCAGTCGTAGCCCTCGTGCACCTGCAGGTCCGGATCACCCTTCGGCCAGTGCGGCGGGATGATCTGCTTGAAGGCCTGAACCCCGCCGGGGCGCCGGGTCAGCGGGATGAACGTCGAACCGTGGCGCTTGAACGGGCGGGCATGGATGCGCGGGTCGCCGGTGGCGGGCGCGCCGACCAGCTCGTCCAGCTGGACCTGGTGGGCCCGGGCCAGCGGGAGCAGCAGCTCCAGGGTGGGGCGGCGCTGACCGGACTCCAGCCGGGACAGGGTGCTCACCGAGATCCCGGTGACCGAGGCGAGCTGGGCCAGCGTGGTACCGCGTTGGCGCCGCAGGGACCGCAGCCGGGGCCCGACAGCGTGCAGCACGTCATCCAGGGCGGGCGCGTCGTCAGTCATCCCGCTATTTGCCAGTACAGCAACTTTGTTTGTCAAGTTCGCAGATTCGGGCGCACAGTGGCGCCATGGACGACCTCAGCTTCGACGTCATCGTGACCGGCGGCGCCGCCGGCCTGAGCGCAGCGCTGACCATGTGCTGCACTGCCCGCACTGTCACGGCTCCCTGCTGTTCCGCCAGTGGAGCGCCGAGGTGACCCTGTTCCTGCACACCGCACCCGAGCCCACCGACGAGCAGTGGGAGGAGCTCGCCGCCCGCGACCCGTTCAGCGCGGCCGCCGAAGCCCGCAACTGCGTGCTCGTCCTCGGCGACCGCCGGCACGGGATCACACCATGAACCGACCGACCGCACCGAGGACGGGAGCACCGATGGACGAGCAGTTCACCGCGCGGTTCTGGGACGAGCGCTACAGCTCGAGCACCCAGATCTGGAGCGGCAACCCCAACCCGCAACTGGTGGTCGAGGCCGCTGACCTGACGCCCGGCACCGCGCTGGACGCCGGCTGCGGCGAAGGCGCCGACACCCTCTGGCTCGCGCACCGGGGCTGGCGGGTCACCGCCATGGACATCTCCACCGTCGCCCTGGACCGCGCCGCCGCCCGGGCCGAACCCGACGCCGCCGACCGGATCACCTGGGAACCGGTCGACCTCATCGGCTGGACACCGGACAGCCGGACGTACGACCTGGTCAGCGCCCAGTTCGTGCATTTCCCACCGGCGCTGCGCGACCCCCTGTTCGCCGGCCTCGCCGCGTCGGTCGCGCCCGCCGGCACGCTCCTGATCGTCGGCCACCACCCCGCCGACCTGCTGACCACGGTGCACCGCCCGCACGCGCCCGACCTGTTCTACAAGGCCGAGCAGCTCGCTGACTCCCTGGACCCAGACCGGTGGGACATTTTTGTTGCCGAGGCGAGGCCACGCCCGGCCACCGACCCGGCCGGCCAGCCGGTCACCCTCCACGACGCCGTCCTCCGCGCCCGGCGGCGCCCCTGAGGGCCCTGCTTAGTGCATGCTCTGCCGCGAGGCGCCCGGTCAGCGCCTCGCGGTGTCGTCGTCGGAGCCGATACATCAGCGCCGAGGTGCGCTCTGAGCTGGGCATTCCGCTGATCGTCGGGTGGCGTGGCGTCGGTACCTGGGTTGGGCTCGGTTTGTGGTCGGGATGGGACTGCGCCGGTCACAGTTGGTGACCGGTCGATTGAAATCAGACCGCTGACCTGGGGCGACCCTGCGTCGACATCGACGTGAGTCCGGTTCTCATCGAGAATTTTCCGGACTGAGGTTGGTCTCGGTGACGATCGACGCGCCAGGGTCGACACCGGGCCGCCCTGTCGGTGACGCGGCGTCACCAAGAGCGTTACGCCGGTCTTTGTGTCCTCCTCGGAGGCCACTGGGGCGTCGGAACCCTCGCTGATCGACCGTAGGCATCCCGCAAACGCTGCTCAAGCGTCAATGTTCCAGGGTCCCAGGGCCCTGCTACCGGCTGTCGCGGGCTACGAGCTGTCGCGGGCGAAACTGTCCGGCTCCGGACCGGCCGGCCGGAGCCGGACGGTGACCGCGAGCCCGCCGCCGTCCACCGGGGCGGCGCTCACCGTCCCGTGGTGCGCCGACACCACCGCCCGGACGATGGACAGGCCTAGGCCCGACCCGGTACCGGAGGCCCGGGACGCGCCGCGGCGGAACGGCTCGAACAGCTCGTTCAGTCGGGCGTCGGTGACCACCGCGCCACTAGAGGTGACCCGCAGCTCGGGCTGGCCCGCCACACCGACCCCGGTGGCGACCTCCAGCCAACCGCCCTCGACGTTGTGCCGCACCGCGTTCTCCACCAGGTTGCCCACCACCCGTTCCAGCAGCGCGGGGTCGCCGACGGTCGGCGCGGGCTGGTTCCGCAGCCGGACCCGCAGCCGCCGCTCGTCGGCCTCCCCGCGCACCGCCGCGAGCGCCGGGCGGACCAGCTCGCCCAGGTCGACCCGCCGCTCCGGGCCGGCGACCCCGGCCTCGGTACGGGCCAGCAGCAGCAGGCCCTGCACCAGCGCGTCGGCCCGGTAGGTGGCGCCGCGGACCACCTCCGCCATCCGGCGCAGCTCGGCGACGTCGGCGCCCGGGTCGGCGAGCGTCACGTCCACCTCGGTGCGCATCACCGCGAGCGGGGTGCGCAGCTCGTGGCTGGCGTTCGCCACGAACCGGCGCTGCATCTCGAACGCGGCGTGCAACCGGTCCAGCATGGCGTCGAAGCTGTCCGCCAGCTCGGTCACCTCGCCGTGCGAGCCGGGCAGCGCGATCCGCTCGTCGAGAGACTCGGCGGACAGCCGCCGGGCGGTCCCGGTGACCTGGCGCAGCGGCCGCAGCACCCGGCCGACCGCCAGGAAGGACACCACCGCGGCGGCGGCCACCATCAGCGGGAATGCCACCAGCCCGGTGCGCAGCACGTCCGCCCGGGCGGCGTCGGCGAGCGCCCTGCCGAGCGCCTCGGCCGGCACCGCCTGGTCGTGCACCCGCACCGTGGTGCCCGGCGGCAGCGCAGGCACCGCGCTCACCACGCCGCCGACCAGCAGCCAGCCCAGCCACAGCAGCAGCGCGCTGACCAGCGCGGCCAGCGCGGTGCACAGCATGGTCAGGCGCAGCCGCAGGCCGGGCCCGCGCCGCCGGGGGGCGGCCGGGGCGGCCGGTCCGGGGCGCTCCCACCGCAGCCTCGGCGCCCGGTTACCGGGGCGTCGTGTGAGCTGGGGCAGTCCCACCGCAGGCACCTAGCCGGCCGACGGAACCCGGTAGCCGGAGCCGACCACGGTCTCGATGATCCCGGGCTCGCCGAGCTTCTTGCGCAGGGTCATCACGGTCACCCGCACCGTGGTGGTGAACGGGTCGGCGTGCTCGTCCCACACCCGTTCCAGCAGTTCCTCGCTGCTCACCACCGCCCCGCCGGCACCGAGCAGTACCTCGAGCACGCCGAACTCCTTGCGGGTCAGCTCGACGAGATCGGTGGACCTGCGCACCGTGCGGCGGGCCGGGTCCAGCACCACGTCGCCGGCGGCGAGCACCGGCGGCGTCGCGGGAGTCGCCCGCCGGGCCAGCGCGCGCATCCGGGCGACCAGCTCCGGGAAGTCGAACGGCTTCGCCAGGTAGTCGTCGGCGCCCAGGGTCAGCCCCTCGACCTTGTCCGCCAGCGTGCCGCTCGCGGTCAGCATGATCACCCGGGTGGTGCCGCCGTCCTGGGTCAACTGGGCGCACAGGTCGTCACCGGACATCCCCGGCAGGTCCCGGTCCAGCACCACCACGTCGTAGCGGGTCACCGCGGCCTTCTCGTGGCCCACGTCCCCGTCATAGGCGACGTCGACCGCCATGCCCTCGCGCCGCAGTCCCCTGGCCAGCGCATCGGCCAGCGGCTGTTCGTCCTCCACGATCAGTACCCGCACGCCGACCACCCTAGGCGTTCACCCCAACGGTGACGTGGGTGCCCGCCTCCTCCGGCCGCACAGACCCAGTACCTCCCGCACAGCCCCCGCACTGTCTGTGCGGACCGTGCTGGGTCTGTGCGGCCGCGGGAAGGGGCGGTCAGGTGCGGCGGCGGAATGGCTGGTCGGTGTCTGCGGCGGCGGCGGTACCGGCGGCGGCGGTACCGTCCGCGGCCGCGGTGGCGGCGCGGCCGAACTCGGCGGGCAGCGCGGCGGCCCACTCGGTGACCCGGCGGGCGACGTCCTGCGCGGTCAGCCCGGCCGAGCTCAGCACTTCGCCGCGGCTGCCGTGCTCGAAGAACCGCTGCGGCAGCGCCACGTCGCGCAGCGGCACGTCCACCTCGGCGGCGCGCAGCGCGGCGGCCACCGCCGACCCGATCCCACCGTGGCCGCCGCCGTCCTCGACGGTCACCACCAGCCGGTGCCGGGCGGCCATCTGGACCAGCGCCCCGGACACCGGCAGCACCCACCTCGGGTCGACCACGGTGACGCCGATGCCCTGGTCGGCGAGCCGGTCGGCGGCGGTCAGACCCAGCTCGGCGAACGACCCGACGCACACCAGCAGCACCTCGGTGCTGCCCTGCACCGGCGCGCCCGCCGGCTCGCGCAGCACGTCCAGCCCGTGCTCCCGACGCAGGGCCGGGATCTCCGGGATCACCGCGCCCTTCGGGTAGCGCAGGACGGTCGGGCCGTCGTCCACCGCGACCGCCTCGCGCAGCTGCTCACGCAGGTTGACCGCGTCGCGCGGGGCGGCCACCCGGATCCCGGGCACCACGCCGAGGAGGGACAGGTCCCACATGCCGTTGTGGCTCGGGCCGTCCGTCCCGGTGACACCGGCCCGGTCCAGCACCACGGTGACCGGCTGGCGGTGCAGCGCGACGTCGAGCAGCAGCTGGTCGAACGCCCGGTTGAGGAACGTGGCGTAGAGCGCGACCACCGGGTGCATGCCGGCCATCGCCAACCCGGCCGCCGAGGTCAGCGCGTGCTGCTCGGCGATGCCGACGTCGAAGCAGCGCTCCGGGTAGGCCGCGGCGAACGGAGCCAGCCCGACCGGGTGCAGCATCGCCGCCGTGATGGCCACCAGGTCCGGCCGCTCGGCCCCGAGAGCCACCATCTCGTCGGCGAACACGTTCGTCCAGCCGGCCTTCGGGGCACCGAGCGGCTCCCCCGTCGCCGGGTCGAACGCCCCCGGTCCGTGCATCTGCTCGACGTCGTCGTTCTCGGCCGGCAGGTAGCCGTAGCCCTTGCGGGTGACCGCGTGCACGATCGCGGTGCCGCCGAAGTCCCGGGCCCGCCGCAGTGCGGCTTCCATGGCAACCAGGTCATGCCCGTCCACCGGGCCGACGTACTTCAGCCCGAGGTCGGAGAACAGCGCCTGGGGGGCCAACGCGTCCTTCACCCCGACCTTGAACGCGTGCAGCCCGCTGTAGACCGCGCGGCCGACCACCGGGGTCTGCGACAGCGCGCGCTTGCCGACGTCCAGCATCCGCTCGTAGCTCGGCCGCAGCCGCAGCGAGGCGAGGTGGTCGGCCAGCCCGCCGATGGTGGGCAGGTAGGAGCGGCCGTTGTCGTTGACCACGATGACCAGGTTGCGGTCCTTGCGCGCCGCGATGTTGTTCAGCGCCTCCCAGCACATCCCGCCGGTCAGCGCGCCGTCCCCGACCACCGCGACGACGTGCCGGCGCGCCCCGGTGAGCGCGAACGCGTTGGCCATCCCGTCCGCGTAGGACAGCGCGGTGGACGCGTGGCTGTTCTCCACCAGGTCGTGCTCGCTCTCCGCGCGGCACGGGTAGCCGGAGTAGCCGCCGGTGGCCTTGAGCTTGGCGAAGCCGTCGTGCCGGCCGGTCAGCAGCTTGTGCACGTACGACTGGTGGCCGGTGTCGAAGATCAGCGCGTCGTGCGGCGAGTCGAACACCCGGTGCAGCGCCATGGTGAGCTCCACCACACCCAGGTTCGGACCCAGGTGTCCACCGGTGCGCGACACGGTGTCCACCAGGAAAGTCCGGATCTCCCCGGCGAGAGTCTGCAGCTCGGTGGTACCGAGGCGCTTCAGGTCGGCTGGGCCGTGGATCTTCCGCAGCAGGGACACTCGGGTGAGTGTACGGAGGACGATCTCGGCGGTCCTGGCGTAGGTCGGCGAGAGCGTCCCCGAGATCGTTCAGGTCAATGGATTGACCCGTGCGCATCGCCCGGGTCGGCGGCCAGATACCGATCAGGTCACAGGGGCCGTTGGTCGTCCGTCCGGCGTAGGCTGCGCCGGGTGAGCGACGCCACCGGAGACGCCACCGAACGGGCCCCGTCCCGGCTGGCCACCCTGGCGTCCTCGTGGGCGTACGCACTGCGCACCACCAACCCGCCGCCCGGCCCGATCGACGCACTCGACCCGGTGACCAGGTGGATCGTGGTCAGCCGCGCCGCCGTCCTGCCGATGACCCTGGTCGCCGGGCTGGTCGCGGCGCTGCTGGCGGTCGGCGAACCCGGGCTGGACTGG
>DASYLM010000354.1:0-8070 GCA_036009565.1 Pseudonocardia sp.
CTAGTCCGGGATGCCGATCGCGCGTTCCTTGCGGCGGCGCTGCTGGGCGATCACCGCGATGAGCAGCAGGCTGCCCTGGGCGACGTTCTGCCAGAACGTGTTGATGTTCAGCACGTTCATGCCGTTCTCCAGGAAGCCGAGCAGCACGATCGCCAGCGCGGCCCCGAGCACGCCGCCTCGGCCGCCGCGCAGCGAGGCCCCGCCCAGTGCGGCCACGGTGACCGCCTTGAGCTCCAGCCCGTCGACCGATCCGGTCTGCTGCCCGAAGCCCTGGCGGGCCATCAGGATCACGCCGGCGATCGCGGCCACGAACCCCACCACGAGGTACACCGCGAGCACGTACCGGTTGATGTTGACGCCGGCCAGCCGGGCCGCCGTCGGGTTGCCGCCGATCGCGTACACGTTGCGGCCGATATCGGTGTAGAGCAGCAGGAACGCGAGCGCCAGCCCGACGATGACCAGGATGAACAGCTGGGTCGGCAACCCGGCCACGCTGCCCCGCTGGATGAAGACGAAGATCGCGTTGGACGCGAAGCCGCTGCCGATTGCGCCACCGTCGGAGAGCACCTGCCCGATGCCCTTGAACGCGGCCAGGGTGGCGAGCGTGGCGATGAACGGGTTGACCCGGCCGTAGATGATCAGTAGCCCGTTGGCCAGCCCGCAGAGCAGGCCGATCAGCAGCGCGCTGAGTACCGCGAGTGCGCCGTTCTGGCCGGTGTGCGTCCAGACCAGTGCGCCGACCACCGAGCTGAGGCCGACGATGGAGCCGACCGAGATGTCCAGCCCGCCGACGATGATCACCAGCAGCTCGACCAGGCCGGTCAGTCCGAACAGGATGATCGTCCCGGTGACCGCGATACTCAGGTTGCCCCAGGTCAGGAACGCCGGCTGGCGTGACGTCACGAACACGGCGATGATCACGATCACCGCGAGCAGGATGAGGTTCTGCACCCGGTCGGCGTTGGTGAGCAGGCCCAGTACCCGGGCCAGTGGTCGACGGTCCCCGGCGGGGGTGCCCGCCGGGGCCTCGGTCTCCTCGATGGCTGAGCTCGGGGTCGCCGGCCCGGCCGGGGAGTTCTCGGCGGGGGAGTTTGCGGCTGAGTTGGCGGCGGTCACGGTGTCAGGATCGGTCACGTGGTCGCTCCGGAGGTCTCGGTCTGCAGTCCGACGACGAGGTCGGACAGGTCGTCGGCCATCGCCAGCGCGAGGATGCCTTCCTCGGTGGCGCCGGCGCGCGGGAGCTCACCGGTGATCCGGCCGTTCTGCATGACGATGATCCGGTCGGCCAGCCCGAGGACCTCGGGCAGCTCGGAGGACACCATCAGGATCGCGATGCCGGCGGCGGCCAGCTCGTGGATGATCGCGTAGATCTCGGACTTGGCGCCGACGTCGACGCCGCGGGTCGGTTCGTCCAGGATCAGCAGTGCGGGGTTGCGGGCCAGCCACCTGGCCAGCACCACCTTCTGCTGGTTGCCCCCGGAGAGGTTGGCCACCGGGTACTCCATCCCCGGTGTCCGCACCCGCAACCGGGCCAGGAAGTGCGCGACGGTGGCCCGCTCCTTCTTGCGGTTGACCACCCGGCCCCTACGGATCTGGTCGTAGATGGCCGCCGCGGTGTTCTCCCGGACGCTGCGCTGCAGGAACAGCGCCTCGGCCTTGCGCTCCTCGGGGGCCAGCCCGATACCGGCGCGGACCGCGTCCCGCGGCGAGTGGAACCGGCGCTGTCTGCCCTGGAACGTCACCGTGCCGGCGGTGACCGGCTCGGCGCCGATCAGCGCGCGCACCAGCTCGGAGCGCCCGGCGCCGATCAGCCCGGCCAGCCCGACGATCTCACCGGCGCGCACCTGGAAACTGATGTCGGCCACGTCCGCCGAGGACACCCCCGCCACCTCCAGCACCACGTCGCCGGGCGTGGGTCGGGGCACCTCGTCGTGGTACAGGCTGGACAGGTCGCGGCCGACCATCATCCGGATCAGCTCGGCCTCGGTGACGATGCTCGTTCCGCTGGCGCTGCTCTCGGAAGTTCCCCGGACCGGGCGGGTGCCCACGTGCGCGCCGTCGCGCAGCACCGCGATCCGGTCGCCGAGGGCGAAGACCTCCTTGAGGCGGTGGCTGACGTAGATCACCGCAACGCCCTGCTCGCGGAGCTGCCGGATCAGCGTGAACAGCAGCTCCACCTCGAAGTCGGCCAGCGACGACGTCGGCTCGTCGAACGCGATCACGCGGGGCCGGTCGGTGAGCGCGCGCAGGATCTCCACCAGCTGGCGCTGCGCCGGGGTGAGCCGGGAGCCGAGCGTCTCCGGGTGCAGCACCTGGCCGAAGCCGTAGCGCACGATCAGCTCGGCGGCCTTGGCCACCAGTTCGCCCCTGCGGAACAGCCGCCGCCGCGCCGGCAGCGCGCCGACGTAGATGTTCTCCGCGACGCTGACGTGCGGGATGATCTCCGGCTCCTGTGCGACGACCCGGACGCCGGCGGCGCGGGAGGCGGTCGGGTCGGCGAAGGTGACGGGCCGCCCGTCCAGCTCGATGGTGCCGCCGTCGATCGACAACGCCCCGATGAGCACCTTGAGCAGCGTCGACTTGCCGGCGCCGTTCTCGCCCATCAGCGCGGTGACCTCGCCGGCCCGGAAGTCGACGCTCACCTCACGCAGCGCGTGCACCGGGCCGAACTGCTTGCTCACCCCGATCATGCGCAGGGCCGGCCCGGTCCCGGGCGTCGCGGCCGGCTCCGGCGCCACGGGCTTCACAGGGTCTGTCCCTGGGCCTGTCACTGGTATCCCGACAGCCCGCTCAGGTGCACTTCAGGCTGGTGGAGGCGGCGTTGGCGGCGTCTACGATCTGCGTCTTGGCGATCGTCTTCGGCGGCAGCGGGGTGCCGTTGCGGATCTTGGCGACCAGGGTGCGGACCGCGTCGCCGCCCACGTCGTGCCCGTCGATGTACAGCGCGGAGTGGAAACCGTCCGCCGCCGCGCCCGGCTGCCACGACTTGCAGGCGATGTAGGCCCCGAGCCCGACGCCGACCACGTTGGCGGCCGGCACCTTGGCGTTGGACAGTGCCTGCAGCACGCCGGAGACGTTCTCGTCGTTGCAGCCCATCACGACCCAGTTCTTGACCGAGGGATTGCCGGTGATGATGCCGGAGGCGGTGCTCTGCGCCCCGTTCACGCTGTTGTCGGTGCCGACGTCGATGACCTTGCCGGCGCCGCCGCCCTTGGTGAACTGCTCCTTCTCACCGCGAACCCGGTCCTGGCAGACCGTGAGGTCCTGCTTGGACGCGTAGATCACGGCGGTGTCGGCGGCGGTCCACCCCTTGGGGGCAGCCTCCTTCGCCGCCTCGGTGCCGACCTTGGAACCCATGTCGAAGCCGTCGAAGCCGACGAACGGCACGGCCGCGCCGGCGCTGTCGGAGATCGAGTCGTCGGCGGAGACCAGCGGGATGCCGGCGGTCGTCGCCGCGCCGGCCACCTGAGGGCCGATCTTCTGGTCGGGCACCACGATGGCGATGCCGTTGACCTTCTGGGCAATCGCCGAGTCCGTCTCGGTGACCGCCTTGTTCGCGTCCTGCCCGAGGTTGACGACCTTCAGGCTGACCGTCGACTCGGGCGTGGAGAGTTCCTTGGCGGCGGCCTGGGCACCGGCGGCCTCGTCGATGAAGTACTGCTGGTCGCCTTGCTTCTGCAGCAGGGCGATGGTGATGTTGCCGCTGACCGGTCCGGCGCTCTGTGCACCTGAGCTGGCCTGCTGACCGCTGGAGCACCCGGCGATCAGCAAGGTCGAGGCGCCGAGGGCGCACGCGATGGCGGGGATCCGGGACGGTCTCATGGAGTGCTCCTTTGCACCGAGCGCACCGAACAAGCGCGTGCTCACGGGTGAGTGTTGCCGAGCAGCATCACCGATGACCATGGGTAAAGTCAACATTTCTCAACAAAGAAGCCCGGCCATCACCGGTATTTTCGGTCTGAAATGTTCGATCTTGTTGACTTTGTGACTTGCTCATGGCCATCATGTCCCCATGACGACGTCCAGGCGCACACCTCGCGACCCCGCCCCGCGGGTGCGCTGATGCTGGCTCGGCAGCGTCAGCAGCTGATCCTGGACGAGGTGGCCCGCAGCGGTGCGGTCAAGGTCGCCGACCTGGTGGCCGAGCTCGGCGTGTCCGACATGACGGTCCGCCGCGACATCAGCGAGCTGGCCGGCCAGGGCCTGGTGGACCGGGTGCACGGCGGCGCCGCGCAGCCGCGGATGGCCAGCGTCCACGAACCGGCCTTCGCCACCAAGGCCACCCAGCAGGTCGCGGCCAAGATGGCGATCGCCCAGGCCGCCGCCGCGCTGGTCACACCGGGCATCTCGCTGGGCATCTCGGCGGGCACCACGACCCACGCGGTCGCCACCGAGCTGCTCGGCGTCCCGGACCTGACCGTGATCACCAACTCGCTGCCGGTGGCCGACGAGCTGCACCGGTTCCGCCAGGTCGAGCAGACCGTGCTGCTCACGGGCGGCATGCGCACCCCGTCGGACGGGCTGGTCGGGCCGCTCGCGGTGGCCGCGCTGCAGGGCATCCACCTGGACCTGCTCATCCTGGGCGTGCACGGCATCGACGCCCGTGCCGGTCTCACCTGCCCGAACCTGCTGGAGACCCAGACCAACCGGGCGCTCATCGAGGCGTCCCGCCGGATCCTGGTGGTTGCCGACCACACCAAGTGGGGTGTCATCGGGTTGCAGACCACGGCCCGACTGACCGAGGTGGACGTGTTGGTGACCGATGACGGGATCGACGACGCCGCGCGTGACGAGTTGGCCGGGCTGGTCGGCGAACTGATCGTCGCTGAGTCGTGAGCGAGCTTGCGAGCTCACCATTAGACACAGCAGTGGCCGCGAACGCGGCCGACGAGCGCCAGCGAGGAGGACTCGTGAGTGAGGTGAGCGTGGGGTCGACGCCCGGTGCCGGCCGGAGGGGCGCCGCCGAGAGTTCCTCCGTCCAGGTCCGGAAGTTGCCGATTCGGCTCTCCGACGGCCGTGAGCTGATCTACTTCGACGACCGCGAGCCGTACCCCAGCCGAACAGAAACCGACAACCGCGGCCTCGACCGCCCGGACACCCACTCGGAGATCCGCCTCGATGTGCTGACCGGCGAGTACGTGGCGATGGCCGCGCACCGGATGGACCGCACCTACCTGCCGCCGGCCAACGAGAACCCGCTGGCCCCGACCCGCCCCGGCGAGCCACCGACCGAGATCCCGGCGCCGGACTACGACGTGGTCGTGTTCGAGAACCGGTTCCCGGCCTTCTCCGGCGGCACCGGGCGCTGCGAGGTCGTCTGCTTCACCTCCGACCCGAGCGCCAGCTTCGCCACCCTCAGCGAGCGGCGGGCCCGCACCGTGATCGAGGCCTGGGCGGACCGCACCGAGGCACTGTCCGCGCTGCCGGGCACCCGCCAGGTGGTGTGCTTCGAGAACCGGGGCGAGGAGATCGGCGTGACGCTGACCCACCCGCACGGTCAGATCTACGCCTACCCGTACCTGCCGGCGCGCACCCAGGCACTGCTGCGCCAGGCCGGCGCCCACCGGGCGGCCACCGGGGGATCGCTGCTGGCCGACGTGCTGGCCGACGAACAGCGCGCCGACGTGCGGATGGTGCTGCGCGGCGAGCAGTGGAGTGCCTACGTGCCGATGGCCGCGAAGTGGCCGCTCGAGCTGATCCTGGCGCCGCACCGGGACGTGCGCGACCTCGCCGGGCTGACCGGGGACGAGCGCGCCGAGCTGGCCGTGGTCTACCTGGACCTGCTGCGCCGGGTGGACCGGTTCTTCCCCGGGGTGGACCGGACGCCGTACATCTCGGCCTGGCACCAGGCGCCGGTGGGCGAGGACCGCGAGCTGGGCCGGCTGCACCTGCAGCTGTTCTCCGTGATGCGGGCGCCGGGGCGGCTGAAGTTCCTGGCCGGCTCGGAGTCCGCGCTGGGTGCTTGGATCAACGACACCACCCCGGAGCGGATCGCCCGCCGGCTGCGCGAGGTGGCCGGGTCGGGAGCGAGCTCGTGAGCGGGCCGACGTGGCACCCGCCGTCGACCGCCGCGTCGGCGAAGACGGCGGCCGCGCTGTTCACCGCCGCGTTCGGCGGCGATCCGGCCGGTGTGTGGTCCGCGCCCGGGCGGGTCAACGTGATCGGCGAGCACGTGGACTACGCCGGCGGTGTCTGCCTGCCGTTCGCGCTCGGGCACCGGACCTGGGCGGCGGTGCGGCCCCGCTCGGACGGTCAGCTGCGGCTGGTGTCCGGCCAGCTTGACGAGCCCTGGACCGGTGCACTCGCCGATGTCGCGCCGGGACACCCGGCCGGCTGGGCGGCGTACCTGGCGGGCACCGCCTGGGCGCTCGGCGAGGCGGGTCTGCTGAGCCGGGATTTCGGCGGGATCGACGCCGCGGTGCACTCCGACGTGCCGGTCGGGGCCGGGCTGTCCAGCTCCGCGGCGCTGGAGTGTTCCCTCGGGGTTGCGCTGCTGGACCTGTTCGCCGGCGGCGCCGGGGCCCCGGACTCGCCGGCCCGCTCCGGTCTGGTGCGGGCCGGGGTGCGCGCGGAGAACGAGATCGCGCTGGCCTCCACCGGCGGCATGGACCAGGCGACGGCGGTGCACGCCCGTGCCGGGTACTGCCTGCGGCTGGACTGTGCGACCTTCGAGAGCCGTCAGCTGCCACTCGCCCCGGCCGGCCACGGCCTGGCCGTCCTGGTGGTCAATACGAACGCCCCGCACCGGCTGGTGGACAGCCAGTACCAGAACCGGCGGGCGGCGGTGGACCGGGCGGCCGCGCTGCTCGGGGTGCCGGCGCTGGGCCGGCTCGAGTCGGTGGCCGAGGCGCGGTCCGGGTTGGCCGCCGTCGGCGAGGAGGACCCGGTGCTGTTGCGCCGGGTGCGGCACGTGATCACCGAGTCGGCGCGCGCCCGGGCGGCGGCCGACCTGCTCGAAGCCGGCCGGGTGGCCGAGCTCGGGCCCTTGCTGGACGCTTCGCACACCTCGCTGCGCGACGACTACGCGCTGAGCTGCCCGGAGCTGGAGAGCGCGGTGGACGCGGCCCGGGCAGCCGGTGCGCTGGGCGCGCGGCTGGTCGGTGGCGGGTTCGGCGGCTCGGCGATCGCGCTGGTCGGCGCGGCGGCGGTCGGTCAGGTGGTGACCGAGGTGTGCGCGGAGGCGGCCCGGCGCGGCCTTACCGAGCCCAGTTTCCTGCTTGCCGAGCCGTCGGCCGCCGCCGGGCGCGGCTGACTCGTAGCGCCGTGCCCCCGGGCGCGCGGCCGGGGCTCAGCGCACCTCGAACGGGTCGCTGGTGCCGGTCCCGGCGCTGCCGCCCAGGTAACGGATGCGGAACGTACCGCTGGTGCCGGCCGGGATGTCCCAGGTGACCGTGGCTGTCGAGACCCTGGCTGTCGAGACCCTGGCTGTCGGGTCTGTGGCTGTCGGGACCCGCTGGCCCCGCGTCCAGCGGAACCGGGTGTCCCAGTCCCCGTCGTCGGCCACCGACCGCCAGCCGCCGTCCGGCTCGGCGCGCTGGACCTCGAGATAGCTCGCACCCCGGCGCAGGTCGGCGTTCGGGTCGCCCGCCACGAACACCGCGCTGGCCCGCTCGCCGGCCCGGTAGCTCGGCCGGGGTTGGCGCCACACGTCGCCGAGCCGCACGTCGCCCTCGGTGGCTGGGTGCGGTGTCCGCCGGGGCGGCCGGGGAGTGAGCCGCGGTGGCGGCTCGCCGGGTGGCACCGGGTTGCCGGCGACCAGTGCGCCGGCCAGCTCCGCCACGGCCTGGGCCACCGCGGGTAGCTCCCACCGGCCGAACAGCGTGCTGCCGCCCTCGTACTGCTGGCTGTCGTACTCCTCCGGGGTGGTCAGGTAGTGCAGGTAGCCGTTGCTGTAGCCGGCTACCAGCACCCGGTCCAGCTCGGCGCCGACGATGCCGGCCACCAGCCGGCGCAGCCGCAGCCCGGCCACGATGCTGACCTCGGCGGGCACCCCGACCAGGTACAGCGGCCCGATCCGCAGCAGCTGCAGCGGGGCGTGTTCGGCGACCAGCGGGCGCAGCCGGTTCAGCC
>DASYLM010000355.1:0-5100 GCA_036009565.1 Pseudonocardia sp.
AAGGATGTGCACCGTGCGCACCGGGTCGCGGCCAAGATCAAGGCGGGCTCGGTGTGGATCAACGCCTACCGGGTGGTGGCGCCCAGCGTGCCGTTCGGCGGCTTCAAGGCCTCGGGGCTGGGCCGGGAGAACGGCCTGCACGCGGTGGACGAGTACCTGGAGGAGAAGGCCATCTGGGTGGAGCTCTCCGGCGGCACCCGCGACCCGTTCACCCTCGGCTGAGCACCCGGCGCGCTACCGGCGGGCCCGGGGTTTCGCCAGGATCCGTGGCCTGGCGTGTGGCCTGGCGTGTGGCCTGGCGTGCGGCCTGACCGGTGGTCTGGCCCTCGGTCCGGCCGGTGGCCTGGCCCTCGGTCCGGTCGTAGCTCTGCCCAGCGCCGGGCCCAGTACGGGGTCCTGTGCCGCACCCAGTGCCGGGAGGTGGCAGGCGCGGTTGGCGAAGATCGGCCCGCGCAGCACCGGCAGGCCCGGCCTCGGGTTGAGGATCGCGGGGACCCGGCCGGTGAGCCGGCTCATGCAGTCATCGGTCGCGAAACGGGTGCCGCCCTGGCCGCCGATCCACATGTCCAGGTGGGTGTCCACGCCGTCCGGTGCCGGGCTGGCCCCGGAGTCCTCGACGATCACGTAGCGCCGCACGGAGGGCAGGTAGAACCGGGTGCCCGGTTTCCACTTCATGGTCGTCGGGCCGCCCGGCACCGCGACGGTGATCGGGTCTCGGTAGGTGCCCTGACCGCCGGCCGCCTTGTGCAGGATCGGGTGGCTGACGATCGCGGACAGTGGCGGTGTGTTGTCGTGGAAGGAGTAACCGGTCAGGAAGATGTGCAGCTGCCGCGCCGGGCCTCGGCTGAGGGCGGTCGTCGCCGGGCTCGCCGGGTCGGTGCTCACCGAGTCAGCGCTGGTGGAGTCAGCGCCGGCCGGGTCAGCGCCGGACGGGTTCGCGCCGGGCAGGTTCGCGCCGAGTGGGGCGGCGGCGAGTGGACCGGCGCCGGGGGATGCGTTGGGCGGCGCGGGCAGCGGTGCGGTCTGCGGCATCGGCGGTGTCGGCGGCGCCGGGGCGGGTGCCGCGGCTGTGCTGGTCACGAAGCTGACCAGCACCGGAGCGTCGGTGGGGGCCGGCCCGGTCGGGGGGGCGGCGCTGACCGGTGCCGCGCTGACCGGTGCCGCGCCGAGCAGTGCCGCGCCGAGCAGTGCCGCACCGAGGCCGAGCAGGGCCACAAGGGCGGCTGCGGGCCGGGCTGTCGAACGTGCGCCGGATCGCGGTAATCGCGGTCGCTGGGATCTTGTCATGGCTGTACCTCCGTACCAGTGCATCAACCTGTGCCTGCCTGGTTCGTTGGCAGCACACTAGTCGCATAACGCACACATACAACTTGCTTCACTCTGTTCACACAAGTCACTTCGATAACAAGCCGCTCCGCTGCGCTCAGCGGCATGCGGCAGACCGGGCCCGTCTCATTTATTGGGACAATCTCTACTCAATCGGTAGGAATTGTGTTGTACTCCTGAGCGGGTCGAGGGCGGCCCGATAAATGACGGTCGATTCGGTGGGAGGTGTCCCGGTGCCCATCCTGGAGAACTCCCCGGCGAGCTCCGACCCGGCCCACGCGAACCTCTCTCCGGTGGCTCGGCGGCGACTCCAGCTCGTGCCGGTCCGGTTGGTCGCGCGGCTGCATGTCGATCTGCAGCGGCTGTCCAGCGCGATCTGTCGACCCTGACATTTCGGCCGCTCTGACCGCCGGGCGGTCGAGTTCGGCACCGTGTCAACTCCTCGGCGAGGAGTGTTCGCCACCCCTGTGCACAACGCATCGGCCGGCGCTCCCCAGCGGCTGATGCGCTCTCTCGCCATGCCCGGACAACGAAATCGAGAATCGCTCGGAATGGAGCAGGCAATGAGTACCGTGGAACAAATCCTGGACGCCCGGAAGGTGGCCGGCGTGATCGGCGCCGAGGTGACCGGGGTGCGGCTGTCCGGAGATCTGGACGCCGCTGTGGTCGCCGCGGTGCGGGCCGCGGTCCTGGAGCACCGGGTGGTGTTCGTCCGCGGCCAGGAGCACCTGGACGACGACACCCAGGCGGCGTTCGCCCGCCGGCTCGGCGCGCTCACCACCGCGCACCCGACGGTCGGGGGCTACGCCCCCAATGTGCTCGCCGTCGACTCGCAGACCGGTAGCCGGGCGAACAGCTGGCACTCCGACGTGACCTTCGTGGACCGCCCGCCGGCGTTCTCGCTGCTGCGTGCGATCGTGCTGCCGCCCTACGGCGGCGACACCAGCTGGGCCAACACCGTGACCGCGTACCAGAGTCTGGCGGCGCCGCTGCGCGCACTGGCCGAGCAGCTGTGGGCCGAGCACACCAACGACTACGACTACGCGACCAGCCACGCGGTGGTCGAGCTGACCGAGGAGCAGGCCGCGTACCGCGAGGTGTTCACCTCGACGACCTACCGGACGGAGCACCCGGCGGTGCAGGTGCACCCGGAAACCGGCGAGAAGGCGCTGCTGCTGGGCCAGTTCGCGCAGCGCTTCGTCGGCGTCAACGGGGCCGACTCGAAGTACCTGCTGGCGCTGTTCCAGGAGCACGTCACGCGGCTGGAGAACACCGTGCGCTGGCAGTGGCAGCCGGGCGACCTCGCGATCTGGGACAACCGGAGCACCCAGCACTACGCGGTGGCCGACTACGGCGACCTGCCGCGGCGGCTGCACCGGGTGACCGTCGCCGGCGACGTGCCGGTCAGCGTGGACGGCCGGCGCAGCGTCGCCCGCCAGGGTGACGCCAGCGAGTACTCCGCGGCCGGGTCATGACCCGCGCCCTGGCCGGGCGGGCCCCGGCGCCCGGTCCGCTCAGCTGCGCCGGGGGCGGGTCAGGGTGAACCGGTCCACCGGCGTGATCTCGCCGTACGGGCCGGTCACCGCGTAGTAGGTGACGTGGATGGCGGTGGTCGGCCCGGTGCCGCCGGGGTCGACGTCGAACGCGGCGAAGCCGTAGGCGTGCTCAGCGTCGCGCACCGCCGACCACGGGGCGTCCTCCAGCACGTAGTTCGCCTTGCGCTTCCCGGTGGCCGGGTCCGGGGCGCCCACAGCGGTGATCACCCGGCACCTGGCCGGGGCGAAGAGCAGCTTGTTGGACGGGATGGAGGTGCCCCCGCCGCCGATCACCATGTGCACCGTGCCCTTGCTGGTGTCCAGCACGTCGGTGCTGGTCTGGGTGGGGATCGGCGTCCGGGTGTCGGTGGGTTGCTGGCCGCGGATCGGGTGCGACCGCTCGTAGTGGTGCTCGTGCCCGCACACCACGAGGTCCACGCCGTACTGGTCGAACAGCGGCACCCACTGCTCGCGGACGCCCAGGTCGGCGCCGTTGAACTGGTCCGCGGTGGAGATCACCACCTGGTGCATGCAGACCACGATCCAGTCGATGTCCGGGTTGGCCCGGCTGGTGCGCAGCTCGTTCTCCAGCCACCGCCGCTGCGCGCCCCCGGAGTAGCCGCTGACGTAGGAGCTGCCGCCGTCCTGCAGCGCGATGTCGTCGTTGTTCAGGCTGATCACCCGTACCGCGCCGGCGGTGAAGGCGTACCAGAGGCCCGAGAACGTCGGCTCCGCGCCGGCGTCCGGCAGCGCGAAGTAGGCCTGGTAGGCCTGGTAGCCGATCGGGCCGTTGCGCAGCTCGTTCTCGTGGTTGCCCGCCGCCGGCATCCACGGCCGGTGTCGCGTCGAGCGCCCGTTGTTGGCGAACCAGTTCGACCAGGTGCGCACCCGGTCGTGGCTCAGGTTCGCGTAGCACAGATCCCCGTTGACCAGGTGGAACAGTGGCGCGATGCGTTCCACGGCGGCGGTCAGGTCACCGGCGGCGGGGGAGCCGTAGTTGTCCGCGCCGTAGCTGCTGCCGGTGCCGTTGGCGCTGCCGGGGCTTACGCCGGTGACCAGGTCCAGCGCGGGGGTCGACTGGTCGCCGAAGCTGGTGAAGGTGAATGCCGCCCGGCCCCGGGGCGCGGTGCGCAGCGTGCCCAGTTCGGGGCTGGCTCCGTCGTGCACCGCGGCGTAGATGTAGTCGGTGTCCGGGGTGAGGCCGGTCAGCCTGGTGTGGTGGATCTGCACCTCGGTGCCGGAGGCGCTGTCCCGGTAGGTCCGGGTTTCGGCGGCCACCTCCTGGCCGAAGCCGGCATGGGGCGTGCCCAGCATGACCCGGGGCCGGCCGACCGAGCTTGTGCTGTGCCAGGAAACCACGGCCTCGGTGCCCGCGTCGGCGCCGAACTGCAGGTGCAACCCGGCGACCGGCGGTGCCGCCGACCGGTCCGGCCGCTGCCAGGCCGGCCCGCTGGTGGCGCAGGCGGTCAGGCCCGGCACCCCGAGGGCGACCGCGCCGCCCAGCCCGGCGGCGGCGCCGAGCACGCCGCGGCGGTTGAACCGTGGCCCGGACGGAAGGTCGGTGTCGGATCCCATGGCACCGGATCTTCATCGCCGGTGGTGAACGCAGCCCGCACTGTCGGTGAACGCCACCGAAACCGTACTGAGCCGATGCCGAGCTGGTCAGGTTCTAGCAGCCGGCGGCCGGTGTCGGGTGCGCCGCCTCGGTGCCGCTGGAGGCGCGCACCATCAGTTCGGGGCGCAGCCGCTCGGAGGCCACCTCTTCGCCGCGCATCAGTCGGGTCAGGAGTTCCAGACCGCGCCGGCCCATCTTGTGCATGGGGGAGCGGACCGTGGTCAGCGCGATCGGCAGCTCGGCGGCCAGTGGGGTGTCGTTGAAGCCGACCACGGCGATGTCGGTGCCGGCCAGCAGGCCCTGGTCGCGGGCCGCGCCGAGTGCGCCGATCGCCGCGAAGTCGTTCACCGCGAAGATCGCCGACGGGCGGCGGCCCACGCTGAGCAGTTGCTCCGCCGCGAGTCGCCCGCCGCGGGCGTCGAAGCGGGAGTGCAGGATGCGCTCCGGCGGGATGTGCAGCCCCGCCTCCCGGAACGTGTCCACGAAGCCCGCCGTGCGGTCGATGCCGGTGCTGGCGTACGGCTCGCCGGCGATCACCGCGACCGAGCGGTGGCCGCGACCGAGCAGGTGCTCGGCGGCCAGCTGACCGCCCCGGTAGTCGTCGCAGGTGACCGAGATGTGCCG
>DASYLM010000356.1:0-9847 GCA_036009565.1 Pseudonocardia sp.
CCGACCCGCAGTCCAGGGCGAACACCGTGCGCACCTTCGTCGAGCGCCGGCTGGTCCGGGCGGCCGCGGTGGGTGGCGGGGTGGCGCTCGGGCGGACGGTGCCCCGCCTGGTGCCGACCATCAACCGGGTGGCCACCGTGCTCACCGGCTCCGGCTCGGTCACCGACCTGGCGCACCGGGTGCTGGTGGCCCAGCCGGTGGTGCGGTGGGAGGAGAGCGAGTGGGCGCTGCCCAGGGAGGCGCTGGCCGACGGGGTGTGTGAGCTGCTCGCCGCGATCAAGGACCGGGAGCTGGACGTCGGCTTCCCGCTCGAGGTCCGGGTGGGGCCGGCGGAGAGCGGGTGGCTGCACCCGGCGTACGGCCGCGAGACCGGGTGGGTGGCGGTACACACCGCGACCGGTACCGACCCGGAGCCGCTGTTCACGCTGACCGCCGAGGTACTGGGCGCACACGGTGGCCGCCCGCACTGGGGCAAGCGGCACCCGTGGACGTACGCGCAGGTCGCGGACGCCTACCCGAAGCTGCCCGACTTCCTGGCCGTGCGGGACCGCTACGACCCCGAACGGGTGTTCAGCAACCCGCACCTGGCCGCGTTGCTCGGGTAGTCACGGGGTAGTGACCGGGTAGTCAGGACGCGCGGAGCCTCGCGGCCACCGCGCGGGCGTCCGCCTGTGCCCGGCCGCGATCCACCCGGGTCGGCTCGCCGTCGGCCAGCACCTGGTCACCGGCCACCCAGACGTCGCGGACCAGCCGCCCGCCGCCGGCCCACACGAGGTTGGAGACGAGGCCGGCGTCGTCGTCGAGGTTCAGGAAGGCGGGGTCGTCGGTGCTGACGTGCACCACGTCGGCCCAGCGACCGGGCTCGAGTGCGCCCAGGTCGTCCCGCCCGATGGCCGCCGCGCCGAGCCGGGTGGACAGCAGCAGCAGGTCGGCGGCGGTCAGCTCGGCGGCGTTTCCGCTGGCCAGGCGCGCCAACCGGCCGGCGAGCCGGGCGTGCGCCCACAGGTCCAGGTCGTCCGAGGACGCCGGGCCGTCGGTGCCCAGTGCGAGCGGCACGTCAGCCCGGCGCAGCGCCACCACCGGCGCGGTGCCGGCGGCCAGCTTGGCGTTCGACCCCGGGCAGTGCGCCACGGCGACCCGGTGTCGGGCGAGCAGCGCGATGTCCTCGGCGTCGAGGTGTACGGCGTGCGCCGCGAGCACCCGGCCGGGTGAATCAGCCCGGAGCGCCCCGAGGGCGGCCAGCATCCGGGGCACCGAGCCGTACTCGGCGCGCTGTGCGGTGTCCTCGCCGGTGGTCTCGGCCAGGTGGATGTGCATCAGCGCGCCGCGTTCGCGGGCTGCCTGGGCCACCGCGGGCAGGGCCTCGGCAGGCAGCGTGTACGCCGCGTGCGGGCCGTAACCCAGCTCGATCCGTTCCCCCGGTCCGTACCGCAGCCCGTCGGAGTCGATCCGGGCGGACACCTCGGCCAACATCTGCTGCCAGGTGCCGAGGCGGTCCCAGCCGGGCGCCGCGATGATCCCCGGGGTGAGCAGCACCCGGCTGCCGGCGGCCAGCACGGCGTCGGTCACCGCGTCGGTGAAGAAGTACATCTCCACGCTGGTCGTGACCCCGGCGCGGAGCATCTCCACGCAGCCCAGCACCATCCCGGCGTACACGTCGGACGCGTCCAGCTTCGCCTCGGCCGGCCACATCACCTCGGTCAGCCAGCGCATCAGCGGCAGGTCGCCGCCCATGCCGCGCAGCACCGTCATCGGGGTGTGACAGTGCGCGTTGACCAGCCCGGGCAGCAGCAGCCCATCGAGCTCGCGGACCGTCGCCGAGGCCGGCAGTGCCGGCGCCGCCGACCGCGGCCCGCACCAGGTGATCCGGCCGTCCGCCGCGATGTCCAGCACCCCGTCGCGGACCACCGAGCAGCTCAGGTCGCACGGCAGCAGCACGGGCGCCGCGAGGCGGCTGACCACGTCGGTGCCGTCGTGACCAGCGCTCAACGCTTCTCCAACAGCGATCGCAGTGAACGGAACGGCTGCAACCACGCTCCCTCGTCGGGCAGCGAGTCCAGCGTCATCCGAGGCAGCGGCTCGCGGAACACGCCGTCGATCTCCTCCAGGTCGCGGAAACCGATCACCTCCGAGGACTGCGCGAAGGTGGCGTACTCCCGGAAGCCGATGACCGTGACGTCGATCCCGTCACGCACCAGCGCTTCCAGCGGGGACCGGAACGCGCGGCCGTCGCCGGAGGCCACCACGACCTGGGCGAGGTCGCCCTCTTTGCGGCGCAGCTCGATGTGATCGAGCATGTCCGAGTCGATGTCGCTGTCGTCGGTGACCTTCGGCTTGGCGAACACCGCGAAGCCGACGTTGCGCAGCGCCTCGACCCACGGCCGCACCACCTCGGTGCTGCCCGGGGTGACGTTGGTGAACACGCACGCCTCGGCGACGCCGTCACCGGCCAGCTCGAGCAGCCAGCGCCCCACCGCGTCGAAACGGGGCCGGTACGCCGATGTCGGGCGGGCACCGAGCAGCGAGCCGAGGCTCATGTCCATGTTCGGCGCGTCCCAGACCAGCAGCACCCGGCTCCCGGGCGACTGTGGTACTTCGACGTCGGTCATGGGAGGACCCTAGCTGGCCTGCACACTGTCATCCCATGGCGGCTGATCAACGCGCGGAAGCACTGGCTCGACGGATCGCGGATGCGATGCGCGCCTCGGATGCGGCACAGGCCGGGGCCGGCGTGGAGCTGGTCGACGTCGGCCCGGGACGGGCGGTGGCTCGGCTGACGGTGACCGAGCGGCACGTGAACGGCCATGGGGTGTGCCACGGTGGTTACCTGTTCCTGCTCGCCGACGCGGCGTTCGCCTACGCCTGCAACAGCTTCGGGGTGCCCACCCTGGCGGCCGGCGCGGACATCGTGTTCCTGCGCCCCGGCGGGCTCGGTGAGGAGCTGGTCGCCGAGGCCCGGCTGCGTTCCGAGGTGGGCCGCTCCGGGCTCTACGACGTGACGGTGCGCGCCGGCGCCGAGGTGGTCGCCGAGTTCCGGGGACGCAGCAGGGCGGTGCCGACGTTGGCGCACCCGCCCGGGTTCATTCCGGATCCACCCGCCGATAGATGAGGTCGCGGACCTCCCGGCCCTCGATCCGGGCGCGCTGCTCGAACTTGGTGAGCGGCCGCCAGTCCGGGCGGGGGCTCCAGCCGCCGTCGGCGGCGGTGTTGCGCAGCGTCGGCTCGCCCTCACAGACCTCGTACATCTGGGCGGCGTAGTGCGCCCAGTCGGTGGCCAGGTGCAGGGTGCCGCCGGGGTGCAGCCGGGAGGCGGCCAGCGCGACGAACTCGGGCTGGATCAGCCGCCGCTTGTGGTGCTTGCGCTTGGGCCACGGGTCCGGGAAGTACACCCGGATACCGGCGAGCGTGCCCGGTTCGAGGTAGGCGGTGAGCACCCGCACCGCGTCGCCGCGCAGCAGCCGCAGGTTGGTCAGCCCCTGCTCCCGGATCCGCATCAGCAGTTGGCCGAGGCCGGGTTGGTAGACCTCGACCGCGAGGTGGTCGCGATCCGGTGCGGCGGCGGCCAGCGCCGCGGTGGACTCGCCCATCCCGGAGCCGATCTCCATGATCACCGGTGCGGTTCGGCCGAACCAGCGGGCCAGGTCCAGCGGCTCGCCGGGCGGGCTCGTGAGCGGCTCGTTCAGCGGCAGCTCACGCCCGTAGGTCGACCAGCTCTGGCGCCAGGCGTGTTCCTGGCCGTCGGTCATCCGGCCACCCCGGTGCACGAAGCTGACGACCTCCCGGCCGCCGGCGGGCACGCGTTCCGCGGCCCGCGAGCTGGACGCGGTCCGCGGCGGGGCTTCTGACACGCCCGGAACGATACGTCGGCCGCGACCGAGACCGCCTCGTGACCGGGATCCCCGTACTCGGCCTGGCCCGTGTCGTACTCGGTCTGGCCCGGGTCGCCGCGTTCGTCGGCGCCGGGCTGCTGATACTGGCCGCCGGTACCCGCTACCGGGCTGGTCGCGCGTTCGCAGGAGTGAACGATTTCCCCCGAACCGCCCCGGGGGGCCGGGCCGTCGCTGACCATCACTGGTGTGGATCACCTCACCGTGGCAGCCGGCGTGCCGGCCCCGCCCTTCGTTCCGGTCTCGTTGATCGAGCTGCTCGCCCGGCACGACCCGGCGCGCGCCGACCAGGTCCATCGGCTGCGCGACGAGCCGCCACCGGACGCGGTGCTGGTCCTGGGCCCGGCCGAGCAGACGGTCGGCCAGCTGGCCGCCGCGCTCGCCGCCCGGGTGCCCGCCCGGCTCCGCTGCGCCCCGGTCGAGGTATCGGATCGACACGCCAAAATCGCCGAGACGCGCGCCGTGGTGTGGGTGTTCGACGCGGCCGCGTCAGCTCGCGAGGCGCACTGGGCGCGGTTGGCGGCACTGGCCGGGCAGGTGGACGAGGTGCACCTCGCGCTGGCCGGCACCGAACCGGGCCGGGGCGGTGGTGCCGCGCTCGCCGCCGTCCGCGCCGGGCTGGTGGAGGTGCTGCCCAGGCTGGCCGCCGCGCCGGTCCACCTGCTCGCCGAGGGACCGGGGCGGTTGGTGGCCGCGCTCGTCCAGCCCGCCGACTACCCCGGGTACCGCAATGCACTGCGCGTCCTGGAGACCGGGTTGGTCGACGCCCTGGGTCGGCGGCTGACCCGGCAGCGCAACGCCGCCCGCCGCGAGATCGCCACCGGGGAAGCCCTGGGCAGGAACCGCGACGAGCTGGCCGGCCTTCACCGGGAGGCGATCGGCGAGTGGCCGAGGCGGTTCCGCACCGACCTGGCGGAGCTCCGTGGGCGCACCTCGCTGGAGCTGACCGGTGCGCTGCGGATACTGCGGGACGACGCGCGTGAGCAGCTCAATCACGCTGACCGAGCCGCTCGCGCGCGGTTCCCCGAGCAGTTCGGCTCGGCCGCCGGCGAGCTCGCCCGGCGGGTGTCCGAACAGATCGAGAACCTGTACGAGATCACCGGGCAGCCGGCGGACGGGGCCCCGCCGGGCGAGCACGCGGCGGGGACGCGACCGCCGGTACCGAGTATCGCGCCACCGGTCCGGTCCAGCCGATCGGTGTTCGAGGACCGGCTGATGTTGGTGGTCGGCGCATCCGGCGGGCTCGGGCTGGGGCGGTTGGCGATGTCGTCGCTGGTCGAGGTGACGTCGGTGCTCGGCGCCTCGGCGATGCCGGTCGCGGTCGGGCTCGGCGTCGGCGCCGCGTGGTGGCTCGCGCGTGCCCGCCGGGCGGTGGCGGAGCGCGCCAGGCTCGCCCAGTGGGTCGGCGACGTGCTCGAGCAGCTGCGGATCAACCTGGAGGCGACGGTGACCGAACGTGCGTTGGACGCGGAGCGCTGGTTGGGCACGGCGTTGAGTCGCGCGGTCGACGAACGTGTTGCCCTGGTGTCGGCGCGGCTGCGGGAGAATGACCGGCTGGCTCGGCGGGCGGCGGTCCGGCGCGCCGAGTTGCGCAGCGCGGACAGCCGGAGCGTCGACGAGCTCAGGGCCGCGGGCGCCGAGCTGGTCCGGTTGCTCACCGTGCCCGCCCCGGCGTCCATGGCCGTGCCTGTCGCCGTGCCTGTCGCCCTGCCTGTCGCCGTGCCGCTCGCCGTGCCGCTCGCGGGGTCGGAGCTGGCCGGATGATCCGCCCTGACGATCACGATCGGATCGAGATCAGCACCGGTGTGGACACCGACCTCGACGGCCATCCGGACACCGCGGTGCTGCCGGACCCACTGGACCTTGCGCTGCTGGTGGACGTGGATAGGGACGGGCTGGCGGATCTGTTCATCCGGATCGGCACGGACGCGGTCGCCAGCACCACCGATCTCCGCGTCGACCCGGTGCCCTGGTGGCCCACCGACCCGGCGGCCGATGCCTGTTACGACCCGTTCTGGACGGACCGACCGTGACACCGGTGGGATCGCGGCGAGGGCGGGAGGTGATGTGCGACGGTGTGCGCGATGGCTCACATTTCGAACCAAAATGTGAGCGACGGGTCACACCCCAAAACACCTCCCCGCCAGAGCCCCGATGACGCGGGCCGCCCGTCGGCGCGACGGCATGCGCGACCGGGACGGTCGGTTGCGCCGGGTCGGCCTGGGCGTCGACCGGGTCGAGCCGGACGGCGTGCGGTTCCGCGCCGTTCCGGAGCTGATCGGGTATCTGCAGGACCACCTGCGGATCTCCCAGGCGGACCTGGCCGACCGCTGCGGTCTGCGCCGCGAAACGGTGTCCCGCTGGTCGTCCGGCACGGTGACCCCGACGTTGGCCACCCTGCGCGCCGCGCTGGCCCCACTGGGGTGGTCACCGGTGATCACGCTGGAACCGACCGACGCGGTGCTCGACGAGCAGCTCGGCCGACCGGTCGACCTGGACGAGCTGCTCGGTCGGCAGGTGCTCGACCTGCTGGCCACGGTCTGCGCCGCCGCCGCCGAGGGCCTCGACGTGGTGGTCGGCGGGGAGGTCGCCGCGGTGCTGCAGGGCGTGCCGCTGCGTACCAGGCACCTGGTCATCCACCTGCGGGAGGAGCACCGGAACCGGTTGAAGCAGCTGGCCACCGCGCGCTGGCAGGGCGCCAACCTGGTGCTCGGCGCCGACCCGGACTCGGATCCGGTGTGGGCGCTCGGAATTGGCGGGGCGCGTGCGGTGCTGCGCTCCGGGCCGGTCCGGCCGGCAATCCGGGTGGTGCATCCCGAGCACCCGAAGTTCAACGGTGGTGCGGTGCCGGTGGTCAGCCTGACCGCGCTGCTCGCCACGGACTCGCCCGACGACGGTGGTCTCGGGCCGGCCGCGCGGGAGGCGGCGGGTAGGTTCACCGCTCGTGGAGGGTTCCGAGCGGATTGATCCAGAGTTCCGGGCGCTGCCGTTGGGCGTGCTCGCGGACGCCGCGCTGAGCCGGGCCCGCCAGCTCGGTGCCAGCCATGCGGACGTGCGGGTGGAGCGCATCCTCAGCCAGTCGCTCGCGCTGCGCGACGGCGCGGTCTCCTCGGCGATGGACGCGATCACCGTCGGGTTGGCGGTGCGGGTGATCGTCGACGGGACCTGGGGTTTCGCCTCCACCGTCGAGCTGACCCCCACCGCCGCGGCCGCGATCGCCGCCAGGGCCGTCGAGGTCGCCCGCACCCTGCGCGCGGTGAACACCGAACCGGTGGTGCGCGCCGACGAGCCGGTGTACGCCGGGGTCAGCTGGGTGTCCGACTACGACATCGACCCGTTCACCGTGCCCACCCAGGACAAGATCGCGCTGCTCGGCGACTGGTCGGAGCGGTTGCTGGCGGCCGACGGGGTGGACCACGCGGACGCCGCCTGCCCGCAGGTCAAGGAGAACAAGTTCTACGCCGACCTGGCCGGCACCACCACCATGCAGCAGCGGGTCTGGATCGAGCCCCGGTTCACCGCGACCGCCGTGGACCGGGCGGCCGGGCAGTTCGAGACCATGCGCACGCTGGCGCCGCCGGTCGGGCGGGGCTGGGAGTACGCCCTGGGCACCGCCGGCGGCTGGGACTTCGACGCCGAGCTGGCCCAGGTACCCGAGCTGCTGGCCGAGAAGATGAAGGCGCCGTCGGTCGATCCCGGCCGGTACGACCTGGTCATCGACCCGACCAACCTGTGGTTGACCATCCACGAGTCGGTCGGCCATGCCACCGAGTACGACAGGGCGATCGGCTACGAGGCGGCCTACGCGGGGACCAGCTTCGCCACCCCCGACCTGCTCGGCACGCTGCGCTACGGCTCCGAGCTGATGCACGTGACCGGGGACCGCACCGTGCCGCACGGGCTTGCCACGGTCGGCTACGACGACGACGGGGTGGCCACCGGCGAGTGGGACCTGGTGCGCGACGGCGTGCTGGTCGGCTACCAGCTGGACCGCACGTTCGCCCCCCGGCTCGGCCTGGAGCGGTCCAACGGCTGTGCTTTCGCGGACTCGCCGCACCATGTGCCGATCCAGCGGATGGCCAATGTCTCGCTGCAACCGGACCCGGCGCGGGACACCACCACCGACGAGCTGATCGCCGGTGTGGACCGGGGCATCTACGTGGTGGGCGACAAGTCCTGGTCGATCGACATGCAGCGGTACAACTTCCAGTTCACCGGGCAGCGGTTCTACCGGATCGAGAACGGCCGCCTCGCCGGGCAGCTGCGCGATGTGGCCTACCAGGCGACCACCACCGACTTCTGGGGCTCGCTGCGCGCGTTGGGCGGGCCGTCCAGTTGGCTGTTGTCCGGCGCGCTGAACTGCGGCAAGGCCCAGCCCGGGCAGGTCGCCGCGGTCAGCCACGGTTGCCCGCCCGGGCTCTTCGAGCAGGTCAACGTACTCAACGCGGCGCGGGAGGCGGGGCGTTAGATGCGCGCGCAGGAGCTGGTCGAGCGGGCCCTTGCGGTCCGGGGGACGGACGTCGTCGGCCGCGTCGTGCTGGTCACCGAGTCCAGCGAGGCGGTGCTGCGCTGGGCGAACAGCACGATGACCACGAACGGGCACAGCACCGCGCTGAGCTGGTCGGTGATCTCCCTGGTCAAGCTGGCCGGTGCGGGCAACGGTGCCGGTGGGGTGGCTGCCGGTGTGGTCAGCTCGTCCGCGCAGGTCACCGACGCGAGTGAGATCGAGTCGATGGTGCGGGCCAGCGAGCTGGCGGCGCGCCAGTCCGGCCCCGCGCGTGATGTCGCCGAGCTGCCGCTCCCCGGTGGCGCCGCCGACTCCGCCGGCTGGGCGGACCCGGCCGGCGAGACGTCGATCGGGGTGTACGGGGCACTGGCCGAGCAGCTGGCCGAAGCGTTCGCCCGAGGTCGGGACGGAGCCGCTGACGGCAAGCGCACGCTCTACGGGTTCGCCAGCCACGAGGTCGCCACCACCTGGCTGGGGACCTCCACCGGGGTGCGCCGGCGGTGGACCCAGCCGACCGGGTCGGTCGAGCTGAACGCCAAGACCGCCGACCTGACCCGTTCGGCCTGGGGCGGCCGCTCCACCACCGACTTCACCGACGTCGACCTGCTCGAGCTGGACGCCGAGCTGGCCACCAGGCTGTCCTGGGGTACCCGGCGGGTCGAGGCGCCGGCCGGGCGGTACCCGACGATCCTGCCGCCCTCCGCGGTCGCCGACCTGCTGACCTACCTGTGCTGGGGCATGTCCGGGCGGACCGCGCAGGAGGGTCGCAGCCCGTTCTCCGCCCCGGCCGGGTCCACCGCGGCCACCCGGGTCGGCGAGCGGCTGACGACGCTGCCACTGACCCTGACCAGCGACCCGGCCATGGGCTCGGCCCAGTCGGGCGGTCTCGGCACGGTGCCGTTCCTGGCCACCGCGTACTCCAGTGACGACGTCAGCGTGTTCGACAACGGCGCACCGCTCGGCCGGGTGGACTGGATCGCGGACGGGACGGTCAACGCGCTGACCTACCCCAGGGCGGCGGCCGCGGAGTTCGGTGCCGAGTTCGCCGCGCCCGGCGACAACCTGGCGCTCACCGGCGGCACCGGCGGCTCGCTCGCCGACCTCGTCGGGCGTACCGAGCGCGGGCTGCTGCTGACCTGCCTGTGGTACATCCGGGTCGTGGACCCGGGCACCCTGCTGCTCACCGGGTTGACCCGGGACGGGGTCTATCTGGTCGAGGGCGGTGAGGTGGTCGGCGAGGTGAACAACTTCCGGTTCAACGAGTCGCCGCTGGACCTGCTGCGCCGGGCGAGTTCGGTCGGCTCCCCCGAGCGCACGCTGCCCCGGGAGTTCAAGGACTGGTTCACCCGGACCCTGATGCCGGCGATGTTGGTCCCGGACTTCAACATGTCCTCGGTCAGCCAGGCCAGCTAGGTGTGAAATCGAGCACTGAGTTCGATCTATGACCGGTTGG
>DASYLM010000357.1:0-5487 GCA_036009565.1 Pseudonocardia sp.
GCCAACGCGGCGTTCCGGGTGGCCAAGGACGTCATCGCCGAGGAAGCGGCCGGCTGAGTAGCGGAGCCGGTTCGGGTCCGTTCCGGGCCGGCTCTAGGCCGGACCGGCTCCGGTCCGGCTCCGGCCGGTCCGGCTCGGATCCGGCCCCCGTGCCGGCTCCAGTCCAATCCCCCGGGCCGGCTCCGGTCCGGCCCCGGGCCGGCTCCAGTCTGAGTCCGTTCCGGGCCCACTCAGTCCGGCCCCCGGGCCGGCTCCAGAGGGAGTCCGTTCCGAGCCCACTCAGTCCGGCCCCCGGGCCGGCTCCAGTCCGGGTCCGTTCCAGTCCGGCTCCGGCCGGTCCGGCTCGGATCCGACCGGGCGGGTCGGGTCGGGAGGCGGCCTTGCGCCGAGATCGACACCAGGGCTGATCCCGCTGCGAAGAGACGACCCTGCGGTCGATCTCGGCGGGTTCGCGCTGCTCGTCGCGAACTCGGGGGAACCGGTCGGACACCCGCTGCGTCCTACTAGATAACCGACCAGATGCCGCGTCCAGCGGCCCGATCGGTCACAGCCTCCATCGGCGGGCACGGCCGGTGGAGGGATCGGTTGCGCGGCTCCCGGCCCCATGGGCGCGGGCCGGGGCCCCGCACCCGCACCCCGGCACGGGGCCAACCTTGGGGGAGGGGGGAGGGCCCGACCCAATCCAACCCAACCCGACCAGTCAGCGGCGCAACTCAGCGGCCGGCCAGCCCACGGAGCGCGGGCAGTAGCGCGCGGAAAGCACGGCCACGGTGCGAAGCGGCGTCCTTCTCCTCGGCGGACAACTCGGCGGAGGTCCGTTGCCCGCCGTCCGGCACGAAGATCGGGTCGTAGCCGAAGCCGTTGGTTCCCCGGGGCTCGCGGATCAGCTGACCGCGCCACTCCCCGCGCGCCACGGTCTCCTTGCCACCCGGAACCACCAGCACCGCGGCACACACGAAGGCGGCGCCGCGGCGCTCGTCTGGGGTGTCCGCCAGCTGCCCGAGCACCAGGTCCAGGTTGCCCTGATCGTCACCGTGGCGGCCCACCCACCGCGCGGACAGCACACCGGGCATTCCGTTGAGCGCGTCCACCGCCAACCCTGAGTCGTCGGCGACGGCGGGCAGCCCGGTGGCCGCCACCGCGTCGCGCGCCTTGGCCAGCGCGTTCTCCGCGAACGTGGCCCCGGTCTCCGGCGCCTCCGGGTACTCGGGGACGTCAGCCAGCCCGATCACCTCGATCCCGGACGCCGACCCGAGCTCCTCGCGCAGGATCCGTTCCAGCTCGGCCAGCTTGCCCGGGTTCCGGGTGGCCAGCAGCAGCTTCACGCCGGCTCCGTCACGCCGAGGTCCCGTCCGACGGCAGCTCCTTGGGGTAGGGCTCAGCCAGCGCGGCGGCCTGGGCGGCGGCGAGCTGGACGCAGCCGGCCAGCGCCATGTCCAGCATCGAGTCCAGCGTGGACCGGGTGAAGGTGGCGCCCTCCGCGGTGCCCTGCACCTCCACCAGGGTGCCCATGTCGGTGGCCACCACGTTCATGTCCACCTCGGCGCGGGAGTCCTCGTCGTAGGGCAGGTCCAGCCGGACCCGGCCGTCCACCACGCCGACGCTGACCGCCGCGATCTGGCAGGACAACGGCTTCGGGTCGTTGAGCCGGCCGGCGGCGCCCAGCCAGGTCACCGCATCGGCCAGTGCCACATAGGCACCGGTGATCGCGGCGGTCCGGGTGCCGCCGTCGGCCTGCAGCACGTCGCAGTCGATCGCGATGGTGTTCTCGCCGATCGCGGCGAGGTCGATGCAGGCCCGCAGTGAGCGGCCGATCAGCCGGCTGATCTCGTGGGTGCGGCCACCGATGCGGCCCTTCACCGACTCACGGTCGCTGCGGGTGTGCGTGGCCGAGGGCAGCATCGCGTACTCGGCGGTCACCCAGCCCAGCCCGGAGCCCTTGCGCCAGCGCGGCACCCCGTTCGACACGCTGGCCGCGCACAACACCTTGGTTTCCCCGAACGACACAAGCACCGAGCCCGCTGGATGCCGCTGGAACCCTCGAACGATCTGCACCGGGCGGAGTTCGTCGTCCGCCCTGCCGTCTCCTCGTGTCACCTGGACACCCTAAGGGGGGCGCCGCGGCACGCACGCTGGAGTCCCGGTAAGAGATCGTCCGGGCCGTGCCGCTCGCCACCGGTGCCAGCTCAGATCTCGTAGCTGGCGCCCGCGCTGACCAGTTCGACCGGGCCGTCGTAGGCGGACTTGGCCTCGGCGAGCAGGATGGCGGCGTCGTACCAGACCGGGATGTGGGTGAGCAGCAACCGTCCGACCCCGGCCGCCGCCGCGTGCTCCCCCGCCTCCCGCCCGGACAGGTGCACGCCTTCCGGCTGTGCCTCGCCGTGCGGCCCCACCTGCGGCCAGGTCGCCTCGCAGAGCAGCACGTCGGCTCCGCGCGCCAGCTCGATCAGCGATTCGCAGGCCCCGGTGTCGCCGCTGTAGACCAGGCTCCTGCCCGCATGCTCCAGCCGGGTCGCGTAGGACTCGCACGGGTGCACCCCGAGCCGGGCGCGCACCTGGCAGCCGGCGATCTCGAGGGTCAGCGCATCGGTGATCACCTGGAAGTCGAGCACGTCGGTAAGGTCCTCGACGCACCGCTCGGCGGTGGATGCGCAGTACTGCGCGGCCAGCCGGTCCGCCGCCTCGCCGGGGCCGTAGACCGGCAACCGCCGACCGGCCGGCGGATACGGCGGTGCCGGGTGGTAGCGCCGGTAGACCACCAGGGATGCCACGTCCGCGCAGTGGTCCGGGTGCAGGTGCGAGAGCACCAGCGCGTCGAGCTGGAACGGATCCAGGTAGCGGTGCAGCGCGCCGAGCGTGCCGTTGCCGAGGTCGAGCGCCACGGTGCTGTCGCCGGCCCGCACGAGATATCCCGACGACGGCGACCGCGGCCCCGGTCCGCTGCCCGAGCAACCCAGCACGGTGAGCTCCATGCGGGTTATCTTGCCTTTAACCCACCGTTTCGGCCGGTCATGTAGAGCCAAAACAACCCGAGTAGCGGCAGCACCAGCGGTATCCAGCCGTAACCGGCGCCGTAACCGGACCACACGGTGGCGCTCGGGAACGCCGCCCGGTCGAACACACTCAGCGAGCCGACCACCAGTACCCCGACCAGTTCGATCGTCACCGCCGTCCAGGCCAACCGGCGCGCACCCGGACCGTTCCGGGCCAGCCCGACAGTGGCCAGGATGTACACCACACCGGAGAACGCGGACAGCAGGTAGGCCAGCGGCGCCTCGTGGAACTTGGTGGCCAGCTGCACCCCGGCCCGGGCGGTCGCGGACAGCGCGAACACCGCGTAGACCGCGATCAGCACCCGGCCGGGCCCGGTCGCGGTGGCCCGCCGCTCGGGTACCGGCTCAGACATCCGCTCGGGTACCGGCTCAGACATCCGCGCCCGCCCACAGCGTGAGCAGCCGCAGCACCACCACGCCCATCGCCACGGCGGCCACCGCGATCACCGCGCCACCCCAGCGGGTCGGCTCCGCGCGGGCGAACTGCAGTGAGAACGGCAGCACGCACACCGAGACCAGCAGATAGATCAGGAAGGTGGACGTCTCAGCGGGGCGGGTGCCGCCGAACACCCGGGCAGCCGCGATGAGCGCCTGCACCACCAGCAGCGCCTCGACCACACCGACCGCGAGCACGTGCGGGCGCTCCGCCGGCCTACCCAGCACCGTGCTGACGACCCCGAACACCGCGAGCGCACCGGTCAGCCACACCAGCGCGACCGCCAGGGGGTGGATCATGCGGCGGACGATACCCGGCCCCCGGCCGGTCACGGCCGAGTGCCCAGCCGACTGCCCGGCGGCGGATCCGGCTCGGGGCCGCCCGGTCAGCGCGAGGGCCGCCCGGTCAGCGCGAGGGCCGCCCGGTCAGCGCGAGGGCCGCCCGGTCAGGGCGGCGGTCGGCGCGGCGGTCGGCGCGGCGGTCGGCGCGGCGGTCGGCGCGGCGGTCGGCAAGGAGCTCACCGCACCGATCTCCGGGCCGAGGAACCGCCGGCCGAGACGCCGGAACGGCTCCGGGTCGCCGGTGGCGAGGAACTCGTGCCCGGTCATCGGCGTGGCAGCCGGCTCGCGCAGCAGGTCCAGCTCGGAGAGCACTCGCAGTACGTCCTTGGCCGTCTCCTCGGCGCTGGAGACCAACGTCACATCCGGCCCGAGCGCCAGCTGCAGCACGCCGGACAGCAGTGGGTAGTGCGTGCAGCCGAGCACGACGGTGTCGACCTCCGCGCGCTGCAGGGGTTCCAGGTAGCTCTGCGCCAGCCCGAGCACCTGCCGGCCGCTGGTCATGCCACGCTCGACGAAGTCCACGAAGCGCGGGCAGGCCACCGGGACGACGGTGACGTCGGTGGCGGCGGCGAACGTGTCGGTGTACGCGCCGGAGCGGATGGTGACCTCGGTGCCGAGCACCCCGATCCGGCCGTTGCGGGTGGCCGCCACCGCACGCCGCACCGCCGGCCGGATCACCTCCACAACCGGCACCGGATAGCGCTCACGGGCGTCCACCAGGCACGCCGAGGACGCCGAGTTGCAGGCGATGACCAGCAGCTTCACCCCGCGGTCGACCAGCTCGTCGCCCAGCGCCAGCGCGTGCCGGCGGACCTGCGCGACGGGCAGCGGCCCGTACGGTCCGTTCAGCGTGTCGCCGATGTAGACCAACCGCTCGGCCGGCAACTGGTCGAGCACCGAGCGGGCCACGGTGAGCCCGCCGACGCCGGAGTCGAACATGCCGATCGGCGCGTCCACCGGCAGCTCCCGGTAGTTGCCGGGGCGGGAGCCAGGCAGCCGGCTCATCGGGGCATCGCCACGGTCTCGCCGCCGCGCCGGCGCCGGTCCGCACCGGCCACGATGCGCGCCGCCAGCACGCCGCCGAGTGCACCGAAGAGGTGCGCCTGCCAGGAGATCCCCGGCTGGCCGGGCAACAGCCCGAACAGCACCCCGCCCCAGAGGAAGAGCAGCACCACGGCCAGCAGGATCTGCTTGGCGCTGCCCGCGAAGAAGCCGCGGAACAGCAGGAACACCAGCCAGCCGAAGATCACCCCGGAGGCGCCGACGGTATCGGTGCCCGGCGGGGAGAACACCCAGACGCCGAGGCCGCTGACCAGCCAGACCAGCGCGGTGACCCCGACGAACTGGCCGAAGCCACCGGCCATCGCCAGGAACCCGAAGATCAGGAAGGGCAGCGTGTTCGACTCCAGGTGCGCCCAGCTGCCGTGCAGCAACGGGGCGAACAGCACTCCGTCGAGGTGGCTCGGATCGCGGGCGATGATGCCGCCCTCCGCGTCCAGCGACTGGCCGGTGCTTGCGTCGTACGCCTCGATCACATAGAGCAGGAAGGTGAACAGCAGCATCATCATCGCGGCCACGAACGGCCTCGCCGGCAGGACCCGATAGGCCGATCGGCGCCGAGGCAGGGCGGGGCTCACCACGCGGTCACCATGTCCAT
>DASYLM010000358.1:0-3726 GCA_036009565.1 Pseudonocardia sp.
GGGGTGCTCGGCGGTGCGGCGGCCGGGGTGGAGCTGGGCGGTGCAACCTGGGTGGGGACGGGAGTCTGGGGGGCTCTCGGCGCCGCCTGACAGCCGGCGAGCAGCAGCGCGGCCAGCACGGCGACCAGCGCACAGGTGGCGCGAGCCATCAGATTCTCCAGGGTCGGGCGACGAGGTGGCGCCGCGCACCGGCGCTCCACGCGATCTGGTGGACCGCCGTTGAAACCGAGCTACCTGCACAACGAGCGACAAGGTCAACGAGTGCGGCGCAGGCCATCACTGCTCCGCTGCGGTGATCGAACACGAGCGAGAGCTGACCGATCTGCCGAGGGACCACCTCGCCGCCCACCACCCACGGGCGCGCGATGATCCCGCCGAGGCCCAGGATGGCGACCTCCGGATAGTTGATGATCGCCGCGCTGCCGTCGAGCATCCGCTCGCGTCGCTCGTGGAAGGGCGGGAACGCAGTTTTACAGTCACGTTCTACAGTATCTTGACGAGATGCGATACTAACGTAGAATTTGGTCATCACCTGTGCGGATGATCGCCCGGGGAGACTCGACGTGCCGACCGACACCCCGCTGGAGATCCCATGCCGTACGTCATCGCCGAGCCCTGCATCGACGTGATGGACAAGGCCTGTATGGACAAGGCCTGTATGGACGAGTGCCCCGTCGACTGCTACGAGGGCGGCCGCAAGCTCTAGAGCAGCACCTCACGCAGCACTGCACGCAGCACTCCGAACTGCCACCCCACCACCACGGGCACGACAGGAGTCACCACCATGGACCAGCGGCCCCTTCGGGACCGGGCGCCGTTGCCCGGTCCCGAGCTGTTCAACGCCGCCGAATACCTGCTCGCCGGAGCGGGCGGCCAGCACGCCGACCGGGTTGCGGTGTGCCACCCCCGCGGCGAACTGACCTACCGGCAGCTCGCCGAGGAGGTGCGGCGGGTGGCCGCCGCGTTGCTGGACCTCGGCGTGCGGCCCGAGGAGCGGGTGCTGTGCTGCATGGTCGACGACGTCGAGCTGTTCACCGCGATCCTGGCCACGATGTACATCGGCGCGGTCGCGGTGCCCAGCTCCACCATGCTCACCGGTCCGGAGCTGGCCAAGCTGGTGGCCGACTCGCGGGCCCGGGTGGTGATCGGGTCCCCGGAGTACCGCGCCGCCGTGCTGACCTCGATGCGCCCGGGCGAGACGCGGACCGAGGTGCGGTCCGTGGTGTTCACCGGACCCGACGCCCCGCCCGCGCACGAGCTGCCCGCCGGGGTCACCGGCCTGAACTGGGACGAGCTGCTGAACCGGGCCACCGGCCGGCCGGCCCCCGAGCCCTACCCGAGCTGGGCGGACTCCTCCGCGCTGTGGCTCTACACCTCCGGAACCACCGGCACGCCGAAGGCCGCGATGCACCGGCACACCGACATCCGCTACGTCGCGCGCCACTACGGCCAACAGGTGCTGGGCATCGGGCCGGGCGACGTGTGCCTGTCCGCCGCGAAGCTGTTCTTCGCCTACGGCATCGGCAACTCGATGTTCTTCCCGCTCTCGGTGTGCGCCACGACGGTGCTCGAGCCGGCGCGCCCCAGTCCGGCCCTGTTCGCCGGCCGGGTCGCCGAGCACGGGGTCACCCTGTTCTTCGGGGTGCCCAGTTTCTGGGGACCGCTGCTGGCCGCTTCGCCGACGGAGGTGGCCGACGATGCGCTGGCCACCGTGCGCCACGGCGTGTCGGCCGGTGAGACCCTGCCGCCCCGGATCTTCCACGGCATCCGGGACCGCTACGGGATGGAGATCCTGGACGGCATCGGCTCCACCGAGGTCCTGCACATCTACATCTCCAACCGCCCCGGCCACGTCGTGCCGGGCAGCTCCGGGATCCCGGTGCCGGGTTACCGGATAGAGCTGCGCCGGGCGGACGGCACCGTGATCGAGCAGGTCGGCGAGCCGGGCATGCTCTACGTGGCCGGCGAGTCGCTGTGCGCGGGGTACTGGTGCCGCACGGCGGTGAACCGGGCGGTGTTCCAGGGCGAGTGGATGCGCACCGGTGACCAGTACGTGCGCAACGCCGACGGCAGCTACACCTGTCTCGGCCGCGCCGACGACGTGCTCAAGGTCGGTGGGATCTGGGTCAGCCCGGCCGAGGTCGAGGCCCGGCTGCTCGAGCACCCGGACGTCCTGGAGGCCGCCGTCATCGGGGTGCCGGACGCCGACGGCCTGGACAAGCCGGTCGCGTTCGTGGTCCCCCGGCCCGGCGCCCAGCTCCGGTCCGACGAGGTCATCACCTTCTGCCGCGCCGGCCTGGCCGCATTCAAGCGCCCCCGAGCGGTGCTGGAGGTCGCCGAGCTGCCGAAGACGGGCACCGGGAAGATCCAGCGCTTCCGGCTGCGCGCGCTGGTCGATGCCACCGTGCTCAGCACCCCGGCCAGCACTCCCTGACCCAGGCGCTCCCGGGCGGGTTCACTTTACAGATGCTGGGTTTCGAAGTACAACTGTGCTAGAGCCCGGTGTCGCCACCACCCGAACCAGGAGAGCCCCGATGAAGGAACTGCGGATCGACAGCTTCGGCCCACCGGCCGACGTGGTGCGGCTGGTCGAGGTGGACGAGCCGACCCCGGCGCCCGGTCAGCTGGTCGTCGCGCTGGAGGCCGCGCCGGTCAACCCGTCCGACCTGCTGCTGATCCAGGGCGTCTACGGGATCCGCCCGGACCTGCCCGCGCGCCTGGGTGCGGAAGGGGTCGGCCGGGTGGTCGGGGTCGGCGACGGTGTCGATCCGGCGCGGGTCGGCGAGCGGGTGCTCGTGCTGCCCACCCAGCGCCAGACCACCTGGGCGGAACGGACCGTGGCCGCCGAGCGGGACCTGGTGACCGTCGACGACGGCGCCGACCCGCTGCAGCTCGCGATGATCGGGATCAACCCGATGACCGCGCACCTGCTGCTGACCAAGTACGCCGAGCTCAAGGCTGACGAGTGGGTGGCGCAGAACGCGTCCAACTCCGCCGTCGGTCGCTACGTCGTCGACCTGGCCAGGCTCTCCGGGCTGCGCACCATCAACATCGTGCGCCGCGACGAGGCCGCCGAGGCGCTGCGCGCCGACGGGGTGCCGAACGTCCTGGTGTCCGGCCCTGACCTGGTCGAACAGGTCACCGCGCTCCTGGGCGGCGAGCAGCTGGCGCTGTTCGTGGACTCACTGGCCGGCAGCCAGGCCGGCGAGCTCAGCGGCCTGCTGCGGCCCGGCTCGAGCATCGTCGCCTACTCCGCGCTGACCGGTCGGCCGCACGCGGTGCCGTTCCAGCAGCTGATCTTCCGGGATATCGGGCTGCGCGGGTTCTGGCTGCACACCTGGCTGACCGGCGCACCACAGGCCGAGATCGACAGCGCCTACCGCTACCTCGCCGGTCTCGTCGCCGACGGCACCCTGAGCGCGCCGGTGGAGGCCAGCTACCCGCTGGAGCAGTACGCGGAGGCCATCGAGCGCTCCGCGAAGTTCCGCCGGGCGGGCAAGATCCTTTTCACCTTCTGAGCCCAGTGAGCCGCGCGGTGCGGCCCCGCGAGCCCTGCGGTGCGGCCCCGCGAGCCCTGCGGTGCGGCCCCGCGGGGCGTGCCCCGCGAGCCATGGGGTGCGGCCCCGCGAGGCTGGTTCGCGGGCCCCGCGGGGCGTGGCCCCGCGGGCCCCGCGGGGCGTGCCCCGCGAGCCATGGGGTGCGGCCCCGCGAGGCTGGTTCGCGGGC
>DASYLM010000359.1:0-7281 GCA_036009565.1 Pseudonocardia sp.
CGCGGTACTCAGCCGTGCCGAGCGCCAAGAAATCGCCGTCGGATATGCGGGTACCGCGGGATTTGCGACGAAGACCCGCCGTTTCGCCGAGCGAAGAATCACCTCGGCCCCACGCTGATCCGCTCCATTGCCGCGGCTGAAACTCGACGAGCTCCGACTCGCTCGGTCGAGACCGCGCGACGACTCATTCGGCCGGTCTGCCGGATGGGGATACGGCAGAATAACCGGAGTTGCGCCGCAACCTGAACGCCTATCAGGCTAGGTGACTGAGCGGGTAATGCGCCGGCACCGGCCGCTAATGGCAGCTACACGCTCGCGGAATCGAAGTCGTACAGTTTCTCGTCACCGCCGATCGAGCATCCGGAAAGAAGGCACCGCTGTGAGCCGTGGTTCGAAGCGCCAGGGGGTCGCCGTGCTGGCACTCGGCGCCATGCTGTTGCTCGGGTCGTGCGCGGGGCGGCCGACCGGCCCGGCACCGGCACCGGCACCGGGACAGCGGCCGAGCGGCGCGGCGGGGGCGGACCCGCTGAGCGATCTGGTGGCGCTCGCGGCGCGGCGGATCGGTACCGGCGATGTGGTCGCGGCCGCCAAGTTCGGCACCCCGACGGAGATCGACGACCCGGCACGCGAGAAGCAGGAACTCGATGCGGTGGCGGCCCAGTCGCCTGGTCTGGGAATCAACCCCGCTGAGAGCGCCCAGTTCTTCCGCGACCAGATCGAAGCCAGCAAGGTCGTGCAGCGCGGCCTCTACCAGTTGTGGACAGCGCACACCGAGCTGCGACCGACGACCAAACCGGACCTGACCAGGACGGTCCGCCCGGAGTTGGACGCACTCACCACCGAGATCATGCGCCAGCTCCAGGTCACCACGGCCGCACGGCACAGCGGGGCGCAGTGTGCGGCGCAGTCCGCGGCGGCGGTGACCGACGCGGGGAAGCCGCTGGACCAGCTCCATCGTGACGCACTCGTCGTCGCCACCCGCTCCCTCTGCGCGCCGGCATGACCGCAGTGGCGGCTGTCCTGGGCCGGTCCGCGGATCGGCGGTGCCGCGCCGACCAGCGGACTCAGCTACCTGGAAACCCGCCGGGTCAGTGGTAGAAGTACGGGTCCAGGACACGGACCTCGGTCACCCGGTCCACCGGCAGCCCATTGGTCTGCGCGGCGGCCCGGATGGCGTCCGGGCTCGGACCGTCATAGATGCAGTAGGTCGCTGTCCGGTCCGGACTGACGTAGGAGTGCACCCAGCTGACGCCGTGCACGGCATTGCCGTCCACGACGTTCAGGCACGCCTTGGCGCCCTGGTCGTCGGTGGGGATGGCGAGGCCGCCCGGAAATGTGCGCTCGACTAGATAACGCGGCATGGAGATGTCCTCCCGTAGAGCTGATCGAAGACGCGGAACCGTTGTTCTGCCGACCAGACACTGCGCCGACGGCCGGCCGGGGACCAGGGAGCCAGCCCTACCGGGAACCCCACTTCCGCGGTGGGGAGAACCCGCACCACGAACCATGGCACTCGAACTGACCGCCGAGGACGCCCACGTGAACGACAACCGCCGCGAGATCGTCGGGATCGACGCGATCAGGCGCCGGGTGGAGAAGGAGATCGTCGTACTGACCTGGCGCGCCGGCCAGGGAGCTTCCCCCGGGGTTCGCCCGCTGCGCCGCCTACGGAGCGGTGTAGCTCCCGACCTGGCCGCACTGGGTGCCCGCGACCCGCCCACCGGACGACGACGTGGATCCGCCCTGTACGCAGGCGCCGTCGTTGCCCGGCCGGGTGTACACCCACGCCGGCATGGCCGGGCCGAGCGCGCCGGTCTGCCCGGACAGGTCGGCCGATCCGGCGGCGCCGGACTGGGACGCCTGACTCTGGATGGTGACGGGCGGCGAGAGAGTGCCGGCGAGCAGCAGCACCCCGCACATTGCGACTAGTAGCCAGCCGAGCGCGGCCGGCAGCGCACGCTGCAGCGCATCGCGGCGCGTGGGTGTTGCCAGCGAGATCCAGAGACCGACAGCAAGCCCGATGACACCAAGTCCGTCCACTAGTACCTCTCTACACGCCCATCGCCCGTGCGGCGGCGGTTCCGCTCGACCGGGTGACGCCGCCGGCTCCCCCCGGCGGCGGCGCCTGACCACCGGAGGTCGGCAGCGTCACCGCCGCCTGAGCACCCGCACCATGAAGTCCTCGTCGAGGTGCTCGACGAGGTCGACGAGCTCCGGCCGGGCACGGACCAGCGCGGCGGTGGTCGCCTCGTCCCAGGGCGTCCCGCGCCGCGGTCGAGCTCACCGGTCACGCTTCCGCAACAGGGCGGCGGCCAGCGCGGCGTTGTCCCGCTCACCGTGGTGCTGGTGCACGTACATCTGCAGGTCGGCGAGCATCTCGGCGAGCTGGGCGTCGCCGCTCCATGGGGTCGGCCCGAGAACGCGCGGCACCCGGTCCACGACCGCACGGCAGCACAGTTCCACCGCGCTGCGCACCGTTGCGACGGCCAACCCGTGGTCGGCGCGCGGCAGGGCATCGAGCTCGTCCGCCGTGGCCCGCAGCAGAGCGTGCGACGCGGCGAGCATCGCGTGCAGCTCCCCCAGGTGCGCCAGCTGGTGCGGATCCGGGCCGGCCGCTGCGACGTGGGCCGATGCGCGGTCCAGCAGGCCGGCCGCGCCGCCCCACCACACCGCCGCCACCCCGCCGCCACCGGCGGCGAAACCGGGGCGCCGGGTGTACCAGCCCGCATCGCCGACGAGCCGGTCCACCGCCGCGTCGGTGAAGAGCACGTCCAGGGTGTCCGAGCCGGCCATCCCGTCCGCCCGCCACGAGTCCGGGTCGGCGGAGACCCGAGTTCGATCCAGCTCGACCTCGACGAGCAGCGGCTCGGACTCGGATTGTTCCGGCCGTGCGACCAACAGCGCCCGGTCCAGCATCCGCGCCCCGGAGCACAACCTGGCCAACCCGGCCACCCGCGCCGGCTCGTCCGGACCGGCCACCAGGTGGGGCCCCACCCCGCCGGGTTGAGCGGCCCACACCCCGTAGAGGGCATCGGGCTGCGGGGTCAGGCCGGCCTCGGCCAGGATCGCCAATGCGTCGGTGTGGCCCTCGGCCAGCCGGGCGACCGCGAGGTCGGAGCGGCCCCAGCGGGCCAGCGCACCCCACCGGCGCGCGGTACTTCCGCCCCTCGGCTGCGGGAGGGCCAGGTCCCCGTTCTTCAGCAGGGACCGCAGAGCGTCCTCGACAGCGTGACAGGCTCGCACCGGCGCACGTCCTCTCCCGTGGCACGATCAGTTCGGCACCGCACCGGATCCTTTCGGGGCCCGACAGAGGATGGGCAGAACCAGCCCGTTCAAACCCCACTGGAGCGTCAGCTACAGCGTCAGCTTCAGCAGAGCGTTCTCCACCACCTCCGACAGCGCCGGGTGGATCCAGTACGGCCGCCGGGTGAGTGCGCGCGCATCGATGTCGAAGGTCATGGCGATCACGAGCGGTTGGATCAGGGTCGGCGCCTGGTGACCCATGAGGTGGGCACCGAGCAGCCGTCCGCTGCCCCGCTCGGCGAGGATCTTGCAGAATCCGGTGGTGTCCTCCAGCGCCCACCCGTAGGCGGCGTCGGAGTAGGGCTGCGTACTGACGGTGTAGTCGAGCTCCTCGTCGCGGCAGTCCTGTTCGGTCCGGCCGACACTGGCGACCTGCGGGTTGGTGAACACCGCGGCGGGCACGACGCTGTTGTCGACTTCGATGGGGTCGTCGGGATGCAGCAGGTTGTGCGCCACGATCCGCGCTTCGCGGTTGGCCACATGCTTGAGCTGCACCTCGGTGCTCAGGTCGCCGAGGGCGTAGATGCCGGGCACGCTCGTGCGCTGCTGGCTGTCGACGGCGACACGGCCGTCCGGGTGCACGTCGATCCCGGCCGCATCAACGTTCAACCGATCACTGTTGGGTACTCGGCCGGCCGCCACCAGCAGCGTGTCCGCCTCGAGTGCGGCGCCGTCGTCCAGGGTGATCAGGATGTCGCCCTCCTCGCCGGTCACCTCGGAGACCTGTTGGCCGAGCCGAACACCGTAGCGCCGGCGGGCCAGCTCGGTGAACCTCTTGGCGACCGTCTCGTCCTGGGTACCGAGCAGCCGATCAGCCATGTCGATCATCGTGACGGTGCTGCCCAGCGCGGCGAACAGGTGGGCGAACTCGACGGCGACGTAGCCGCCGCCGAGGATGGCGAGGCGGCGGGGCAGCTCGGGCCGGCGCATGATCGTGTCCGATGTCTCGAACGGCACCCCGGCCGTGGCCACCGGCTCCGGGATCATCGGCCGGGCCCCCGCCGCGAGGACCATCCGGTCGGCGGAGAGGTCGTCGAACCCGGAACCGTCGCTCCGCTCGACCCGCAACCGTTTCGGTCCGGTGAACTGGGCGTGGCCGAGGTAGACCTCGACGTTCGGGCAGCTGTTGATGCGGTGGTCCCGCCCGTCCTCGGCGATCGGGTCGAGTCGGGCGAAGACACGGTTGCGGATGTCGCTCCAGCGGACCTTGTCGATGCTCGCGTCGATGCCGTAGGTGGCGGCCCGGGAGATCGACTCGGCGAGGTCGGCCGGGTAGGAGAACATCTTGCTCGGAATGCAGCCGACATTGAGACAGGTACCGCCGAACGGACCGTGCTCGACGATCGCCACGTCCAGGTCCGCGAAGGCCTCGTCGACGACGTTGTTGCCGGAGCCGGTGCCGATGACGACCAGGTCGTGATGGCGCATCCGGCGAGGGTAGGCGCCGAGCGCCGCATCGGCGCGTCCTGTCCGATGCGACCGCCCACCGGACGGGCCGGCTAGACCGTCCGGGGGACCACGGCATGACCTGGCCGAACAGGGGTAAGCCCGGTGCAGGAACAGCCGTCCGGTCCGGATGCGACCGGCGCCAACCCGGGAGCGCGACATGAGCGACCAGTCCCTGCCCCACGACGAGTCGACCAGAGCCGAGGCGGCCAAGCTCACGCGCCGCCGGGAGAAGATGCAGGTGGCCAGGTCCACCGCTGCCGCCGCCAGCGCAAAGCTCACGGACCTCGAGGGACGGCTGGAGTCCCTGACCCGGCTGCGTCGACAGCAAAAGGCCGCGTTGCGGGAGGCGAAGAACCAGCAGAGCGTTCTCGAGAGAGCGATCAAAGCGTCGACCAGACAGCGCGGGCCGCTGCGGGAATCCCGCAAGAAGGCTCGCAAAGCCGCGGCGAAGGCCCAGCGGCGCGCCCATGAGGTCGAGGCCCGCTACGACCGGGCGGTGCTCGCGGACATGGTCCACCGGGAGAAGCAGACCGACCTGTCCACCCACACCTCGAGCGGTGCCGTGGCACGGCCGAGCACGCAACCCGCGCTCGATGAGTCCCCGAACGGAGCGGTTGCCGCGATTGCGCCAGCGCGCGAACGACCCGTCGCGGAGTGACTCCCGATGAGCTGTTTGATCATTCACAGACCCGTCCTCCCGGTCCCGGGCATCGGGCGGCGTTTCCGACTCAGCCTCGATGAGCGGGGCAACTGTGCCTCTGCCTGGACAACCCCCAGGCGGACGTCTCCAGCTCGTGGTTGTCCGGCGCGGGCTGAGGGCCAGCGGAACCGGCGGTTGTCCCTCAGTAGGGCCCGCCACCACACCAACGAGTTGTCCGGTCCAGCCGATGGGGTCTGCCGGGTTTGAGTTCGCCGGAATCGACTCAGACTGGTCCTTGTGCGGACCGGCGCGATCACAGTTGCGGTACTGGTGTGCCTCCTGCTGCCCACCCAGTGGGCGGCGTTCGGGCCCACCGGATCATCACCGGTGCCGGCGCGCGTGCGGCTGGTCGTGGATGCGCCCGGGGCCGGCGGTGCGACGAAGGCGGAGCAGGCCGCCGTGGCGGCGGTGGACGGGTTCTGGCGGCGGCATTTCACCGAGCTGTTCGGCAAGCCGTACCGCAGCCCCCGGGTCGCCGGCGGCTACCACGGCAGCGGCGGCCCCACCTGCGGCGGACAACCGGCGCTGCCGTTCAACGCGTTCTACTGCCCCGCCCAGGACTTCCTGGCGTGGGACGAGAACCTGATGGATGCGGGCTACCAACGGGTCGGCGACGCCTGGATCTACCTGATCATCGCGCACGAGTGGGGGCACGCGATCCAGTTCCGACTCAACCGCTACCTGGTGTCGGTTGCCGCCGAGCTCCAGGCCGACTGCCTGGCGGGCGCGACGTTGGCCGGCGCTCAGCGCGACGGCCTGATCAGGCTGCAGCCGGGCGACAACCAGGAACTGGGCGAGACCCTCACCTCGCTGTCCGACACCTATCCGTGGACCAGCCAACGCGATCACGGCGACGGAGCGCAGCGGATCGCGTCGTTCAATCTCGGCGGGCAGCGCGGGGTCCAGGCCTGCCTGGCGCGGTAGGGCGGGGCCGACACCCGGTCCGATCACCCGGGTGTGAAACGCGGGCGAGGGGGAATGCATCACTCGCCCGCGCCCCGACCGGTGCGCGGGTCTCGCACAATGATCAGAAGGTGGAGTGACATGGTCGAGAAGGACAGCGGTCCCGAGTCCGGTGTGAAGGGTGTCGTCGAGGACGCCAAGGGCAAGGTCAAGGAAGCCTCCGGCACCCTGACCGGCAACGACTCGCTCCAGCGCGAAGGCAAGGCTCAGCAGGACAAGGCCGAGTCGCAGCGTGAGGTGGCCAGCAAGGAGGCGGCCGCCGAGAAGGCGCGCGCCAAGGCCGCGGCGGACGAGGCACGCGAGCGCGCCGAGCAGTAGCGTCCCGCTGAGCGCGCGGTTCGACGACTGGTCGACTCCCAGGCCATCGTCGCCGTGCGGGGCCCCGCTGCGCGGTCCTCTAGCGGACGGCGTTCGGGCACACCATCGGCACGTACCGGGTGGTGCAGTTCAAGCTCACCGACATCGGCGGCTCACCCCGGCGAGCTGCGCTGCCCAGGTTGGTTTCGGGGTCCCGGCAGCGGGTAGACAACCGGTCGGCGCACATCTGGGGAGGCTGGCTTGCGCACGATGTCGGTCCCTCGGTCAGCCCCCATCTCGGGCTGCGGCCGTTGGGGTGTGATCGATCGCCGGCATCCGAGCCGCGTCGCTCACGTCGGCACCTGTCGGACCACGGCGTACTGGGACACGTTGCCCTCGACGCTGCGGCGGACAGGTTCGGTGCACCGGGTCGAGCTCAAGGTTCAGCTCGACCCCGAGTACCAGTCGGCCGCCGAGGTGGCTCAGCTGCTCGGACTTGCCGGCGGCACCGGCCGGGTCGGTGAGGTCTACTACCTCGACAACGCCGACCGGACGCTGCGCCGAGGCGG
>DASYLM010000360.1:0-2781 GCA_036009565.1 Pseudonocardia sp.
GCGACAACAGGCAGCGCCGCTACAGACACCGCCGCAACAGACACCGCCGCAACAGACAGCGCCGCAACAGACACCGCCCCAACAGACACCGCGACAACAAACAGTGCGGCAACAGGCACCGCCGCAACAGACACCGCCGCGACGAACAGCGCGGCGGAGCCGGTACCGACGATCGGGGTGCTGGCCCGTGCCGACGAGCTCGGCGGCTCCAGGCTGGACGCGTTGGAACGCGCCAAGAAGATCGCGGCGGACTACCGGAACGACCCGGAGATCTCGCCGCACTGCCAGACCGTGGTCCCGGTGGCCGCGCTGCTCGCGGTCGCCGGCGCCGACCTGACGGAGCCGGAGTTCCAGTCGCTGCTCGGACTGAGCAACCGGGCGCCCGCCGAACTGTCCGAGCACACCACCCCGGAGTTGCTGGCGCGCCTCGGCTGGTTCGGCATCGAACAGGCCCTGCGGCTGATCCGCGCCGGCGGGGCACCGAACCGCGGCAAGCTCGGCGAGGAGCTGGTCCGGCTCAGCGGCCTGCCACAGCTGCGCGAGCTGCTGGCGTGGCGCTTCGCCCGGCCGGCCCAGGCACTGCGGGTGCGCGCGACGCTCGCCGAGCTGGAGGCGGTCGTGCGGGCCGCCCCACGGCGTGGTCCACACGCCGACGACCTGCTCTACCAGCTCGAACGGGTTCGCTCCGGGGCACATGAGCTGGTCGAGATCGACCTCGCCGACGCACTGCGGTCCGAGACGTTGCGGCTGCCCGCCGGCGACCGGCAGGCGGCCGAGCAGCTACTCGGCGCGGACGGCCCGGAGCCGAGCGCCAGGCTGGGACTGCCCACCGACGCCGCGCCGGCCGCCATCCGGGACGCGGCCGGCGAGCAGCTCGCCCACTGGCAACGGCTGGCCTCCCACCCGGCCACCACATCGGCCGTCCGGGACGCCGCCCAGGTGCTGGTCCGCACCTGCGAGGAGTTGCTGGCCGGTTCCGCCGGCTGAGACCGGCGCGACGGGCCGGCCGCGACATGCTCCTGGACCCATCGCCACGAGGCGGTGGGTCCAGGGCCGGGATTCCCGGTGGCGGTGGTCGTCCTCGCCGGTGGTGGTTGGCCTGTCAGTCGTCGTTCTTGGAGCCGGAGCCGGAGTCCGCCCCGTGCTTGTCGGACTCGTGTTTGTCGGACTCGTGCTTGTCGGACTTGTTCTCCTGGTTCCTGACCAGGACCTGGCCGCGGTCCACCGGCGGCTTCCCGGAGGTGTCGAACTTCGGGTGCCGGGTGCCCTGGGGGTCCACGATCGGGGCGGGCTGCTGCACCGGCCTGGCCTCGCCCTGCTTCAGCGGGCCATGACCGCCACCGACATTGCCACCACCGACATTGCCACCACCGACCTGGCCACTGCCGCCTCCCTGGCCACCAGGTGTGCCGCCTCCGCCGCCCGCTGCGCCGCCCGGGACGCCTCCTGCTGGCGCGCCGTTCTGGCCGGCTCCACCCTTGCCGCCGTCCTTGCCGCCGTCCTTGCCCTCGCTGTCCTTGCCGCCGTCCTTGCCCTCGCCGTCCTTGCCGTCCCCGGGCTTCCCGGGATGGGGCTTGCCGTCGATACCGGTGTCGGAGGGGCGGCACTTGTCGGTGCCGGGGCCCTGGTAGTCGGGGCAGCTCGGGCGGTGGTCCTTGTCGTGGTCCTTGTCGTGGTCCTTGTCGCGGTCCCAGTCCTTGTTCCAGTCGGGGTGGCGCCGGTGCGGCCACCAGGCCTTGCCCGGGCAGTGCACCCGGCTACCGTGGTGGATGTCAATGAAGGTGTAGTCGTGGACCACCGTGGTTGCCGGCTGGATGACCGTGACCGCGGCGGGCTGGAAGCTGCGCCACGCGTTGCCCGCGTAGCCGACGTTGCGGACCGCGGTCGGCGCGGCGAGCGGATTACCGCTGAAGCACTTCACCGTGGGGGCGCCGTAGCTGTCCACGAACACCGCCGTGCCGGCCTGCAGCACCGCCGGGTAGCCGGTGAAGGCACCGTCGGCGTAGCCGTAGCTGGTGACCGAGGTGTCCGAGCGCAGCACAACCGGGGTCAGGGTGCCCACGAAGTCCGGGATCTTGTCGGAGGTGACGCCGAGCGCGCCCGCCCAGGCCGTCGCCCGCTGTGGGTCGGCCTGCAAGTTACTGATCATGGTTTTCGCGTCACAGCTGTTCTGGTTGCCGGAGTCGCCGAACAGACCCGGGGTGTCGCTGGAGAACTGGCCGCCGGCAGTGACCGGGGTGGCCACCGTCTGGTCCTGGCCCACCGGCTCCATGAACGGGTTCTCCCCGGGCGACGAGATCGGCTCGAGCTGGACCTGGGCGGCCGCAACGGTCGGGGTTGTGGAGACCTTGTTCTGGGTGGAGACCGGGCCGGCGATCAGTGCACCGACACCCACCAGCACGGCGAAGGCCGCGAGCAGCACGACGATCGTGGTGCGGACCGAGATTCCAGGGCCACCGGCTGGACGCCGAGGTAGCGGCGGAGGGTTCATGTCGGTGGTCATCAGGGGTGTGCTCCTCGGTGACTGCGGTCTCCAGCTCTGATAGTGGAAACGGTGTCACTCCGGGGGTGCCGATTCGATGGTGTGCTCCCCCGCGAGCGCGGAGCGTTCCCCCGTAACCGAGGTAGGGTTCTCCCCCGACCAATGCGCGGAAATGATCAGCACTGCGCGGCGCATTACGACAATTGGTCTATTGAGTTGGTCCGGATGTATTAGCCCCAACGACCGGTCAACAACGCACAAAAAAGTCGGCCCGACACCGTCAGTGGTGTCGGGCCGAC
>DASYLM010000361.1:0-5579 GCA_036009565.1 Pseudonocardia sp.
CCAAATCGACCGAACGATCGTTCGCTTCTAGGTGCACCTCAGCGGATGCGTCGTCGCTCGAGAGCAGCGAACCCCGAGAGGATCGTCATGACCGACGCCCCCCTGCGCAGCTACGTCCAAGGCGGTTGGCACGCGCCGACCGACGAGGGCCGACCGCTCTACGACGCGGTCAGCGGCGACGAGATCGCCAGGATCTCCTCGACCGGGGTGGACTTCGCCGGGGTGCTCGACCACGGCCGCCGGGTCGGCGGGGCGGCACTGCGGCAGCTGACCTTCCACCAGCGCGCCGGCCTGCTGAAGGCGCTCGCCGGGTATCTGCGGGAGCACCGCGACGAGCTCTACGCGGTGTCCGCGCAGACCGGCGCCACCCTGGGTGACTCGAAGTTCGACGTGGACGGCGGCATCGGGACGCTGTTGGCCTACGCCTCCAAGGGCCGCCGCGAGCTGCCCAACGACACGCTCTACATCGACGGCGACCTCGAGCCGCTGAGCAAGGGCGGCAGCTTCGTGGCCCAGCACGTGTTCACCTCACCGCCCGGGGTGGCCGTGCAGGTCAACGCGTTCAACTTCCCGGTCTGGGGCCCGCTGGAGAAGTTCGCGCCGGCCTTCCTCGCCGGGGTGCCGTCGGTGGTCAAGCCGGCGAGTCCCACCGCCTTCCTGACCGCCAGGCTGGTGGAGCTCGTCGTGGCATCCGGTGTACTGCCCGAGGGCACGCTTCAGTTCGTCGCCGGTGGCCTCGGTGACCTGTTCGACCATCTCACCGAGCAGGACATGGTCTCGTTCACCGGCTCCGCGGCCACCGCGGCCAAGCTGCGCGCCCACCCCAACGTGGTGCGCCGCGCGGTGCGGTTCAGCGCGGAGGCCGACTCGCTCAACCTGTCCGTCCTCGGCCCGGACGCCGCCCCCGGCACCGACGAGTTCGGGCTCTACGTCGACCAGCTGGTCACCGAGATGACCACCAAGGCCGGCCAGAAGTGCACCGCGATCCGCCGTGCCTTCGTCCCCGCCGAGCGGGTGGACGCTGTCGTCGAGGCGGTCGCCGCCAAGCTGGCGAAGGTCGTCATCGGCGCGCCGGGCTCCGACGGTGTGCGGATGGGCGCACTGGCCTCGCTGGAGCAGCGTGAGGAGGTCCGGCGCAGCGTGAAGGCGCTGGCCGGCGCCGGGCGGATCGTGTTCGGCGATCCGGACAAGGTCGACGTGCTCGGCGCGGACCCTCGGCGCGGCGCGTTCCTCTCGCCGGTCCTGCTCACCGCCGACCCGGAGCGCGCCGAGCCGCACGAGGTGGAGGCGTTCGGGCCGGTCGCCACCGTGCTGCCCTACACCTCCACCGAGCAGCTGGTCGACTACGCGGCGCGGGGGCTGGGCAGCCTGGTCGGCTCGGTGGTCACCGCCGACGCCGACTTCGCCCGCCAGGTGGTACTCGGGGTCGCGCCGTGGCACGGCCGGCTGCTCGTACTCAACGCCCGCGACGCCCGCGAGTCCACCGGGCACGGCTCACCGCTGCCCGCGCTGGTACACGGCGGCCCGGGCCGCGCCGGCGGCGGCGAAGAGCTCGGCGGCATCCGCGGCGTCCTGCACCACATGCGGCGCACCGCCGTCCAGGCCGACCCGGACACCCTCACCGCCATCACCGGCCGCTGGGTCACCGGCTCGGCGCGCACCGTCACCGACGTACACCCGTTCCGCAAGCACCTCGAGGAGCTGTGCATCGGCGACACCATCATCGCCGGGCCCCGCACCGTCACCCAGGAGGACGTCGAGCACTTCGCCGAGTTCACCGGCGACACCTTCTACGCCCACATGGACGCCGAGGCCGCCGCCGCCAACCCGTTCTTCGGCGAACGCGTCGCGCACGGCTACCTCGTCGTATCCCTCGCCGCCGGCCTGTTCGTCGACCCCGCCCCGGGCCCGGTGCTGGCCAACTTCGGGGTGGACAGCCTGCGCTTCCTGGCCCCCACCAAGTTCGGCGACGAGCTGACCGTCACCCTCACCGCCAAGCAGATCACCCCCCGGGACACGGCGGCCTACGGCGAGGTCCGCTGGGATGCCGACGTCACCCGGGGCGACGGTGAGTCGGTGGCCCGCTACGACGTGCTCACCCTGGTGGCCAAGCTGCCGGCCGACTGACCGAGCAGTCGGTCGGTACCGCATCGTCGAGGTCGAAGCTGCGCAGGGTGAGCTGAACCGGCTCTACCTTGACGAACACGCCGTCATCCTGGAGGAGATGTCCCTCGGTCGCCCCACCGGGGCCCGCCGCGCGATGCAGCGGCACATCCTGCGGTCCCAGGACATGGACGTGACATGTGGCGAGACGGGTCACAAACCACCGCCGTACACGCGGGGGTAACGCCCCGTCACCGACCGGACGGCGCGGTGGTGACCCTGGTGCGTCCATCGTCACGAGACCTACGTCAGTCCGGAATCTCTCGCCGAGAACCAGACTCATGTTGACCTCGGCGCAGACTCCCCCTCACGTCAGCAGCCTGATTCAATCGGCCGATCACCGACTGTGACCGCCGGAGAGTCCTGGTAGGCGGCTCGTCGCGAGCGGTGACCCGGTCGGATGTGGCCGAACCGCAGTTGCATCGGCCGCGACGACAACGCCGCGAAGCGCCGACTGGGTGCCGCGCCTAGGAGCCCGGCTCGGGCGCCGGTCGGGCGTACCTCGCGCGGCAGGCGGCGGAGAACGGCTGCGCCCGCCGCGTCAGCCGCGCGCCCAGGTAGGCGCTGCTGTGCGGCAGGTCGAGCAGCACCATCGGCTCGCCGGCCAGCTCGCGCAGCTCGACCTCGGCGAAGTGACGCGCGGCCCGCCGGTGCGTCGAGGAGACCAGCACGTAGGGCGGCGCGGTGTCCACCACGGCGCGGTTCGGGAACCCGAGCAGCTCCTGGTAGAAGTTTCGACCCGCCTCGGTGAGCGCCAGGCCGCGCGCGTGGTGGCGCAGCACCAGCGGCTCGACCACGGGGGCTCAGGCCGGGTCGATGCCAGGCAGGTGCAGCAGCGGGACCAGGTAGGCCCTGGCGAACGCCCGCAGTTCCTCGTCGGTGTCCAGCGGGATGTGCGCCCGAGGGGACAACATGATCGACGAGGTGATGCGGAAGATGATCTCGGCGGCGGCCTCCGGGTCGCCGGCGGACTTCGGCCCGGGTGAGCGGCGCAGTTGCTCGGCGAGAAAGGTCCGGCCCAGTTGCAGCCCCACGTCGGAGTGCGTGGTGAAGTACGGCAGCACGGTCTCCGGCTCGGATGTCAGCAGCCTGGTGAGCAGACCGTCGGCGCGGGACCGCTGCACGCCGGCGACGAACGCCTCCACCAGCCGTTCCTCCACCGTGGGCAGCTGCTCGACCTGGTGCACCAGGTGAACCAGCAGCGCGCGCACCTGGCGCAGTGCCACTGCGCGGACGAGCTCCTGCTTGCTGCTGAACCGCCGGTACAGCGTCGAGCGGGCCAGGCCGGCGCGCTCGGCCACGTTCTCCATGCTGGTGCGCTTCAGCCCGTAGGCGGTGAACTCGGCCAGCGCGGCGTCCAGCAGCCGGGCGGTCAGCCGCTCGGCGTCATCCCCGGGGACCTCGCCCGCGGCGTCCTGGCCCTCGATGTCGACGTGCGGCTGCATGGTGCGCATCAGCCTAGAGCGTGCCCCGCGGATCATCCAGCCGACCGCGCGGCGCCCAGGCGGCGCCTCGCGGCGTTGTCGTCGCGGCCGATACAACCCCGGTATCGGCCACTACGAGGACGACACAAGCCTTGCGACGCCTCCACCTGGGATCACCGCGCTGCCCGGCATAGATCCACGGGACACGCTCGACTCGCTCACCGGATCGCTTGCCAATCTGGAACAGAGAGACGATTGTCGACATATGTCTCCCGACTCGCAGGCCGAGTACGCCGCCGCCGGAGCGATCGGGGCCCGGCGGGCGTTCGCCTGGGCCGGCCGGCCGACCCGATGACCGGGGTGAGCGCGCCGACCGGGCTGGGCGAGTTCGACCTGGGCCACCTGGCCTTCTGGGCCCGCCCGGAGGCCGACCGGCTGGCGGCGTTCGCCCGGCTGCGCCAGCTGGACGGACCGCGCTTCGTACCGTTCATCAACAACCTGCCGCTGGCGAAGAAGGACGACGGCGTCTACGCCCTGGTCCGGCACGCCGACGTGGTGGAGGCCAGCCGCAACCCGAAGCTCTTCAGCAGCGAGCCCACCGCCAACGCGGTGTTCGACATGCCGCCCTGGCTCGCCCCCTTCTTCGACTCCATGATCAATATGGACGACCCGAGGCACAGCCGGATCCGCAAGGTGGTGGCCAGGGCGTTCAGCCCACGGCTGCTCACCAAGCTCGAGGTGGACCTGCAACGCCGGGCCGGCCGGATCGTGGACGACGTGGTCACGGTCGGTCGGGGCGACCTGGTCACCCAGGTCGCGCAGCGGCTGCCCATCCAGGTCATCTGCGACATGATGGGCATCCCGGAGCACCAGTACGACTACGTGCTGGAGCGCACCAACATCATCATCGGGTTCAGCGACCCGGAGTACACCGGGATCAGCCGGGACTACCTGATCCGGCACGGCGCACCCGGGCGGCGGCACATCATCCCGGTCAGCGCGCGGCTGCTCAGGGCCGGCCTCGACCTCATCCGGCTGGTGCGGCGCCTCGGCGAGGAGCGCACCCGCCACCCGCAGGACGACCTGATCTCCGCGCTGGTGAACACCAACGCGGACGGTGACCGGTTGGCCCCGCGCGACGTCGGCACGTTCTTCATCCTGCTCCTGGTGGCCGGCAACGAGACCACCCGGAACGTGATCGCGCACGCCGTCAGGCTGTTCACCGAGCACCCGGACCAGCGGGCGCTGCTGGTGGCGGACTACGACGGGCGGATCGGGCCGGCCATCGAGGAGATCGTCCGCTACGTCACCCCCGTCATCCAGTTCCGCCGCACGGTCACCCGCGACTGCGAACTGGGCGGCCGGGAGTTCCACCGGGGCGACAAGCTGCTGCTGTTCTACAACTCGGCGAACCGCGACGAGGCGGTCTTCGCGGACCCGGACCGCTTCGACATCACCCGCTCGCCCAACCCGCACCTCGGTTTCGGCGGACCCGGGCCGCACTACTGCCTCGGCGCCAACCTGGCCCGCCGGGAGATCACCGTGATGCTGCGCGAGCTGTACACCCGGCTGCCGGAGATCCGCACCGCGGGCGAGCCGGAGCGGCTGCTCTCCTTCTTCGTGAACGGCATCAAGCGACTGCCCTTCACCACCGGCGGCTGACGGCCCCAGCTCGGCGCGACACGCCCGGGCGCCGCCGCGCCACCTCGGGAGTGTGGTCGTACCGCCTGGCATCTGGTACTGCTAGCGCGTTGCACCGAGCCGGTGGCGGGGTCGGGGCGGGCCGTGCGACAGCCGGTCGGCGCGCTGTCGTCCCGGCACCGAGATCGGGGGCCAACGGTGACGCTCGCTGAGCTGGGTCAGGACCTGGCCGATCACTGGGTGACCTACCTGTCCATGCCGATCCTGGCCTCGGTGATCGGGTACGTCACCAAGCTGGTCGCCATCGAGATGATGTTCAAGCCGGTGGAGTTCAAGGGCAAGCCGCCGCTG
>DASYLM010000362.1:0-7980 GCA_036009565.1 Pseudonocardia sp.
GCTACGACGCTGGCGGAGATCCTGGAGCTCGGCGCGGACGGGGTGTTCCTGTCCAACGGCCCCGGCGACCCGGCCACCGCCGACGCCGTCGTGGCGCTCACCCGCGAGGTGCTGGACCGGCGGCTCCCGCTGTTCGGCATCTGCTTCGGCAACCAGTTGCTCGGCCGGGCGCTGGGCCGGGGCACCTACAAGATGCGCTACGGCCACCGGGGCATCAACATCCCGGTCATCGACCACAGGGACGGCACGGTGGCCATCACCGCGCAGAACCACGGGTTCGCGCTGGAAGGCGAGCCGGGGGAGAAGTTCGACACCCCGTTCGGCCGCGCCGAGGTGAGCCACAGCTGCCCGAACGACGGCACCGTCGAGGGGGTCCGGGCGCTGGAGGTCCCCGCGTTCAGTGTGCAGTACCACCCCGAGGCGGCGGCCGGTCCACATGACGCGGCGGGCCTGTTCGACCAGTTCACCGAGCTCATGCGAGGTGCCCGATGAGCACGAGTGCGGATCTCATGACCAACCTGACGGGAGCCCGCTGATGCCACGCCGGGAGGATCTGCGGCACGTGATGGTGATCGGCTCCGGGCCGATCGTGATCGGCCAGGCCTGCGAGTTCGACTACTCCGGCACCCAGGCCTGCCGGGTGCTGGCCGAGGAGGGCATCCGGGTCAGCCTGGTCAACTCCAACCCCGCGACGATCATGACCGACCCCGAGTTCGCGGACGCCACCTACGTCGAGCCCATCACCCCCGAGTTCGTCGCCAAGGTGATCGCCGCCGAGCGGCCGGACGCGATCCTGGCCACCCTGGGTGGGCAGACCGCGCTGAACACCGCGGTCGCGCTGCACGAGCAGGGCGTGCTGCAGCGCTACGGCGTGGAGCTGATCGGCGCCGACTTCGACGCCATCCAGCGCGGCGAGGACCGGCTGAAGTTCAAGGACATCGTGCTCGGCATCGGCGGTGACGTGCCGCGCAGCGCGGTCTGCCACTCGATGGACGAGGTCAGGGCCGCCGCCGGGGAGCTGGGCCTGCCGGTGGTGCTGCGCCCGTCGTTCACCATGGGCGGGCTGGGTTCCGGGCTGGCTTACACGCCCGAGGACCTGGAGCGGCTCGGCGCGATCGGGCTGGACGCCTCCCCGGTGACCGAGATCCTGGTCGAGGAGAGCGTGCTCGGCTGGAAGGAGTACGAGCTCGAGCTGATGCGCGACCGCAAGGACAACGTGGTCGTCATCTGCTCGATCGAGAACCTGGACCCGATGGGCGTGCACACCGGTGACTCGATCACCGTGGCACCGGCCATGACGCTGACCGACCGCGAGTACCAGCACATGCGCGACGTCGGCATCCAGGTGCTGCGCGCGGTGGGCGTGGACACCGGCGGCTGCAACATCCAGTTCGCGGTGCACCCGGAGACCGGCCGCCTGGTCGTCATCGAGATGAACCCCCGGGTGTCGCGGTCCTCCGCGCTGGCCTCGAAGGCCACCGGGTTCCCGATCGCCAAGATCGCCACCAAGCTCGCGGTCGGCTACACCCTGGACGAGATCCGCAACGACATCACCGGCGAGACCCCGGCGTGCTTCGAGCCGGCGCTGGACTACGTCGTGGTCAAGATCCCCCGGTTCGCCTTCGAGAAGTTCCCGGGCGCCGACCCGACGCTGACCACCACGATGAAGAGCGTCGGCGAGGCGATGTCGCTGGGCCGCAGCTTCACCGAGGCGCTGGGCAAGGCGATGCGCTCGATGGAGACCAAGGAGGCGGGGTTCTGGACCCGGCCGGACCCGGTGGGCGCCACCCTCGAGTCCACCCTGGACGAGATCGCGATCCCGACCGACGGACGGATCTACGGTGTGGAGCGGGCACTGCGGCTCGGCGCCACGGTTGCGCAGGTGGCGGCGCGCAGCGGCATCGACCCGTGGTTCGTCGACCAGATCGCGTCGCTGGTCGAGCTGCGCACGGAGATCCTGGACACCCCGGTGCTCAACCCCGACCTGCTGCTGCGGGCCAAGCGCCACGGGCTGTCGGACCGGCAGGTCGCCGCGCTGCGCCCGGAGCTGGCCGGCGAGAACGGGGTGCGCATCCTGCGGCACCGGCTCGGGGTGCGCCCGGTGTACAAGACGGTGGACACCTGCGCCGCCGAGTTCGCCGCGCTCACGCCGTACCACTACAGCGCTTATGAAACCGACACAGCGACCGAGTCCGAGATAGCGCCGCAGACCGAGCGCCCCAAGGTGCTCATCCTCGGCTCCGGGCCGAACCGGATCGGGCAGGGCATCGAGTTCGACTACTCGTGCGTGCACGCCGTGATGGCTCTGCGGGCGGCCGGCTACGAGACGGTCATGGTCAACTGCAACCCGGAGACGGTGTCCACCGACTACGACACCGCGGACCGGCTCTACTTCGAGCCGCTGACCTTCGAGGACGTCCTCGAGGTGGTGCACGCCGAGCGGGAGTCCGGTTCCGGCGGCCCCGGCGTGGTCGGGGTGATCGTGCAGCTCGGCGGACAGACCCCGCTGGGGCTGGCGCAGCGGCTGGCCGACGCGGGCGTGCCGGTGGTGGGCACCTCGCCGGAGGCGATCAACCTGGCCGAGGACCGCGGCGCGTTCGGCGCGGTGCTGGAGCGCGCCGGGCTGCCCGCGCCGCGCTACGGCACCGCGACCTCGTACGCGGAGGCGCGCAAGATCGCCGAGGAGATCGGCTACCCGGTGCTGGTGCGCCCGTCCTACGTGCTCGGCGGGCGCGGCATGGAGATCGTCTACGACGACGAGACGCTGGAGGGCTACATCCAGCGGGCCACCGAGGTCAGCCCGGAGCACCCGGTGCTGGTGGACCGGTTCCTCGACGACGCGATCGAGATCGACGTGGACGCACTGTGCGACGGCGAGGAGATCTTCCTCGGCGGCGTGATGGAGCACATCGAGGAGGCCGGCGTGCACTCCGGCGACTCGGCCTGCGTGCTGCCGCCGATCACCCTCGGGCGCGCCGACCTGGACGCGGTGCGGCACAGCACGGCGGCCATCGCGCACGGCGTCGGGGTGCGCGGGCTGCTCAACGTGCAGTACGCGCTGCACGGCGAGACGCTCTACGTCCTGGAGGCCAACCCCCGCGCGTCGCGCACGGTGCCGTTCGTGTCCAAGGCGACGGCCGTCCCGCTCGCCAAGGCTGCCGCCCGGATCATGCTCGGCGCGACCATCGCCGAACTGCGCGCCGAGGGCCTGCTGCCGGCCCACGGCGACGGCGGCGTGCTGCCCGGCTCGGACCTGCTGGGGCCGGTCGCGGTGAAGGAGGCCGTGCTGCCGTTCCACCGGTTCCGCACCCCGGAGGGCAAGGGCGTGGACTCGCTGCTCGGCCCGGAGATGAAGTCCACCGGCGAGGTGATGGGCATCGACAGCTCGTTCGGCAACGCGTTCGCCAAGTCGCAGGCGGCCGCCTACGGATCGCTGCCGACCAGCGGCAAGGTGTTCGTGTCGGTGGCCAACCGGGACAAGCGGGCGATGATCTTCCCGGTGAAGCGGCTGGCGGACCTCGGCTTCGAGGTGCTGGCCACCACGGGTACCGCCGACGTGCTGCGCCGCAACGGCATCGCGGTGACCATCGTGCGCAAGCACTTCGAGGGCCCGGACAACATCGTCGAACTGATCCTGGACGGCGGCGTCGACATGATCATCAACACCCCGTACGGCAACCCCGGGCCCCGGGTGGACGGCTACGAGATCCGGACCGCGGCGGTGTCGCGCGGGGTGCCCTGCCTGACCACGGTGCAGGCCGCCGCGGCCGCCGTACAGGGCATCGAGGCGCTGACCAGGGGTGGGCTCGAGGTGCGTTCGCTGCAGGACCTGCACGCGGCGCTCGGCAAGGCCCGCGGCACCGAGGCGATCCCTTCCGCTGGGGAGGCGAAGTGACCGCCGAAGCGATCGCTGCCGCTGAGGCGGCAAAGTGACCGCCGAAGCGATCGCTGCCGCTGAGGCGGCAAAGTGACCGCGGGCCCGGTGGTGACCACGTTCGGCGCGCGGCTGACCGAGGCGGTGGCCGCGCACGGGCCGCTGTGCGCCGGCATCGACCCGCACCGCGAGCTGCTGGCCGACTGGGGGCTGAACGACGACCCGGCCGGGCTGGAGCGCTTCGCCAGGGGTGCGGTGGCGGCGCTGGCCGGCGAGGTCGCGATCCTCAAGCCGCAGTCCGCGTTCTTCGAGCGGCACGGTTCGGCCGGCATCGCGGTGCTGGAGCGGCTGCTCGCCGACGCCCGGGAGGCGGGCACGCTGGTGCTGCTGGACGTCAAGCGGGGCGACATCGGCTCCACCATGGGCGGCTACGCGGACGCCTACCTGGCCGACGGCGGCCCGCTGGCGGCCGACGCGGTGACGCTGTCGCCGTACCTGGGCTTCGGCTCGCTGGGTCCGGCGCTGGACACCGCGGCGGCCACCGGGCGCGGGATCTTCGTGCTGGCGCGCACGTCGAACCCGGAGGGCGGGCAGGTCCAGACGGCGCAGGTCCAGGCCGACCCGGCCGGGCAGTCGGTGGCCCAGGCGATGGTGGACGGCGCGGCGGCCGTGAACGCCGGGCAGGCCCCGTTGGGCAGCGTCGGCGTGGTGATCGGGGCGACCCACGACCACGGGCTGGCGCTGGGCGGACTGAACGGCCCGGTGCTCGCGCCAGGGCTCGGTGCCCAGGGCGGTACCCCCTCGGACCTGGCGGCCCGGTTCGCCGGGGTGGCCGGCGTGGTACTGCCGGCGGTGTCCCGCGCGCTGCTCGGAAAGGGCCCTGACCAGGCCGCACTGCGGGCGGCGGCGCGGTCCTGGCGAGCCGCGCTGGCCAGCTGAACCGGCGCTGACTCAGGGCGCTGAACCGGCCGTGAAACAGGCCCTGAAGTGGCGCTGTACCGGCCCTCAAGAGGCCCTGAACCGGCGCGAGATCGGCGCTGGACTGGCCTGAACCGGCGCGGGATCGGCGCGGGATCGGGCAGGCTGGCGCAACTCGGTGACCGCCCGGCGTTCTCGCGGGGCCGCTACGGGTGCATCCGCTCTGGGCGTTCTCTCAGCCGGTTGGGCCATATCACGGTGCGCGGACGGCGCGCCGGGCGCCATTGTTGATCCGTGGACACCGCCGCGCGCCGAGCCTACGAAAGCCTGCGCCAAACGGCCCTATGTGTCCTGACCTGGCCCTGACCTGGCTCTCAGGGGACCCCCGTTGCGAGGCGGCCGAGGTCAGTGAGTACGTTCGAGTCACCGACAGAGCACGACAAGCTTGTACATGACGGAGGAGATCGTGGCCCTTCCCCAGCTCACCGAGGAACAGCGGGCCGCCGCATTGGAGAAGGCCGCGGCCGCCCGCAAGATTCGGGCCGAGCTCAAGGACCGTCTCAAGCGCGGCGGGACCAACCTCAAAGAGGTTCTTACCCAGTCCGACTCGAACGAGGTCCTGGGCAAGATGAAGGTTTCGGCACTGCTTGAGGCCCTGCCGGGCGTCGGCAAGGTGCGCGCCCAGCAGATTATGGAGCGCCTGGAGATCGCGCCGAGCCGCCGGCTGCGTGGTCTCGGCGAGCGGCAGCGCAAGGCGCTGCTCGCCGACTTCGACGCGGAGTGACCGACGGGGCCGCGAGGGGCCGGCTGGTCGTACTGGCCGGCCCCTCCGGCGTCGGAAAGTCCACCGTGGTCAAGGCACTGCGCCCGGAGTTGCCGTCGCTGTTCTTCAGCGTCTCGGTGACCACCCGGGCGCCGCGACCCGGTGAGGTCGACGGCCGGGACTACCACTTCGTGAGCGATGCCGAGTTCGATCGCATGATCGCCTCGGGCGAGCTCTTGGAGTGGGCCGAGATCCACCGGGGCCTGCATCGCTCGGGGACCCCGGCGGCCCCCGTCGCGCAATATCTGGCGGCGGGCGATCCGGTACTGATCGAAGTTGATCTGGCCGGCGCACGTGCCATCAAGGCCGCCCGGCCGGACGCGCTGATGGTGTTCCTGACACCGCCCAGCTGGGACGACCTGGTGTCCCGACTGGCTTCCCGGGGTACCGAATCCCCGGAGGTCGTCGAGCGCCGACTGGCCACCGCCCGCGACGAGCTGGCGGCGCGCGCCGAGTTCGACATCACCGTGGTCAACGACGACATCAGCCGAGTCGTTCCGCGATTGGTATCGTTGTTAGTTGGCGCCCCCGGTGGGGGAACCGCCATCGAGACCCCCGCAGGAGTTTTTGAGTGAGCATGCCGCTGACCGACAACTCGAGGCTAACCACGCCCGAGGGCATCACCAACCCGCCTATCGATGACTTGCTGGACAAAGCCAGCTCGAAGTACGCGCTGGTGATCTACGCGGCCAAGCGGGCGCGCCAGATCAACGACTACTACTCGCAGCTCGGCGAAGGCCTGCTGGAGTACGTCGGCCCGCTGGTCGAGCCGGGCCCGCGCGAGAAGCCGCTGTCCATCGCGATGCGCGAGATCCACGAGGGCCTGCTCGAGCACACCGAAGGCGCGGAGTGAGCTAGGGCCGAGTGAGTTAGGTAGTGGCCCTGGTGACCGACCGACGGCGCGTCGTTCTCGGCGTCGCCGGCGGAATTGCCGCATTCAAAGCGTGTGAGCTGCTGCGTCGGCTCACCGAGTCCGGCCACCAGGTTCGGGTCATCCCGACCGAGTCGGCGCTCAAGTTCGTCGGCGCCGCCACTTTCGAGGCGCTGTCCGGTCAGCCGGTGCACACCGGTGTGTTCACCGACGTGCCGGAAGTGGCTCACGTCCGGCTCGGCCAGCAGGCCGAGCTGGTCGTGGTGGCCCCGGCAACCGCCGATCTGCTGGCCAGGGCAGCGCACGGCCGGGCCGACGACCTGCTGACCGCCACCCTGCTCACTGCGCGTTGCCCGGTGCTGCTGGTGCCGGCCATGCACACCGAGATGTGGCTGCACCCGGCCACCAGGGACAACGTGGCGCTGCTGCGGTCCCGGGGCGTCGTGGTGCTGGAGCCGGCGGCCGGCCGGTTGACCGGGGTGGACACCGGTCCCGGGCGACTCCCGGAGCCGGTGGAGATCGCCGAGCTGGCCCGGCTATTGCTGGAACGCCCCGACGCGCTGCCCCAGGATCTGGCCGGGCGCCGGGTCGTGGTGTCCGCCGGGGGCACCCGCGAGCCGTTGGACCCGGTCCGATTCCTGGGCAACCGATCATCCGGCCGTCAGGGCTACGCGCTGGCCCGGGTGGCTGCCCAGCGCGGCGCCCAGGTCACCCTGGTCAGTGCGCACACCGCCGACCTGGTGCCCCCGGCCTCGGTCCGGATGGTCACCGTGGGCACCGCCGCGGAGCTGCGCGACGTGATGGTCGCCGAGTCCAAGCAGGTCGACGCCGTCGTGATGGCCGCCGCGGTGGCCGATTTCCGGCCCGAGTCGCTTGTCGAGCACAAGATCAAGAAAACCGAGTCGGGCCCACCCACGATCACGTTGGCCACCAACCCGGACATCCTGATCGAGCTGGTCGGGTTGCGCCCGGCCGGCCAGCTGGTGGTCGGGTTCGCGGCCGAGACCGGCGACGAGTCCGGCGACGTGCTGCACCACGGCCGGGCCAAGCTGGCGCGCAAGGGCTGCGACCTGCTGGTGGTCAATGCGGTGGGCGACGGCGGGGCGTTCGAGCAGCCGGACAACGCGGGCTGGCTGCTGGCCGCCGACGGGGGCGAGACCGAGCTGTCCAGCGGGTCCAAGGCGCTCCTGGCCTCCCGGGTGTGGGACGCCGTCGCCGCGCGGCTGAGCTAGCCGCCCGACGCCGCGGCCGCCGCCGACCCGGCCGGGAGAACGTGCACCCGACGGCCGGGAGAACGCGCACCCGACCGCGGCCCCCGCACGGGAGCCCGTCGTCGCCGAGCCGCACAGCAGGCAGCTTTTTGGGTCCGCGCGCCGGCCCGTCTGGGTGATCAACGGGACATGAGGGCTGTATTGGGGCCGCCAATACAGCCGTAATGTCCCGTTGATCATCCCCAGGGTCCCGGTCGGACGTTGCACGCCACGCCCCGGTTGG
>DASYLM010000363.1:0-25024 GCA_036009565.1 Pseudonocardia sp.
GGCGGCCCGGCGGCTGTGGCCCACCGGGCCGACGCGTTGATCAACTCAACGTGGTTCTGGTTTCCAGCATGATCAAAAGAGAACCACGTTGAACTCGGCGACGGGACGCGCGACGGGACGCGGCTGACGGGACGCGGCGACGGAACTCGGCGACGGAAGTCGACCGGCGGCGCGGCCGGTCAGCTGGTCGGCGGTTCGTACCTGGGTGGCAGCGGCTCCTCGGCCGGCGGTGCGGCGGGTGGCGGCGGAGGTGTGGCCGACGGCGTCGACGGAGGGGCCGGCGGCGGTGGCGGTGGCGCGGCTGAAGCCGGCGGCGGGGTGGGCCCTGCTCCCGGCGCGCCAGCTCCCGAAGCCCCACTGGCACCCGGCGCTCCCGGCGCGCCAGCTCCCGGAGCCCCACTGGTACCCGGCGCACCCGGCGCTCCCGAAGCCCCACTGGCACCCGGCTCACCCGGCGCACCCGTCGGTCCACCAGCACCCGTCGGCCCACCGGCACCGGCGGCGCCGGTGGCACCCGTCGGCCCACCAGCATCGGGTGCGCCGGTAGGCCCACCAGCGCCGGGTGCGTCACCGGGGCGGTTGCCGGCGGCCAGCAGGTCGACGCCGTGCTCGACGTAGCCCACTGCTTTGCCCACCTGGTCGGCGTACTTCCCGCCGGTCTTGTCGTTGACGAAGCTCACGACCTTGCCCAAGGTGCTCTTGATCTGCTGCTCGTGCTGCGCGACCTGCTCGCCGGCACCGTCGCGCAGCTTGCCGGCGATTTCACGGCCCTGCTTGATGAGGTCATCGGCGTCCATCTGGTAAGGGTAGTCAGTCCGGCAAGCCGGCCAGGGGTAGCTGGCTCAACCGGAGCCGACCGGGTGATCTACGGTTGGCCCTCCACGTACGTGGTTCGATGCGAGGAGGAGCCGTGGCACGCGATCCGGACGCCATCCAGCAGGAGATCGAGCAGGCCCGCGACGCGCTCGCCGGCACGCTGGACGCGCTCGCCGAGCGGGCGAACCCGAAGCGACTGGTCGACAGCGGCAAGGACAGCGCGAAGGCCAAGCTCGACGATCCGAAGGTCAAGTTCGCGCTGATCGGGGTCGGCGCACTCGTCGCCCTTCTCTTGTTGCGGAAGCTCTTCCGCTAAACGTCGGACCGCGCCTCTGCCGTCCGGGGCCTTGACATGTCAGGATGACCCGAATGGCAGAGGTCAGCTACCGGGAAGCTTCCCGAGTCTTCGCAGGGTCCCCTCCGGTACGCGCGGTCGACAAGCTCGACCTGGACATCGCGGACGGTGAGTTTCTGGTGCTGGTCGGTCCGTCCGGCTCCGGGAAGTCCACCGCGCTGCGCATGTTGGCCGGCCTCGAGGACGTCGACGAGGGTGCGATCGACATCGGCGGTCGGGACGTCACCGCTGTGCCTCCGAAGGACCGGGACATCGCGATGGTGTTCCAGTCCTACGCGCTGTATCCGCACATGACGGTCGCGGAGAACATGGCGTTCGCCCTCAAGCTCAAGCGGATCCCCAAGGACGAGATCACCTCCCGTGTCGCCGAGGCGGCCAGGATGCTGGATCTGACGCCGTACCTGGACCGGCGGCCCCGCGCACTCTCCGGTGGCCAGCGCCAGCGGGTCGCGATGGGGCGGGCCATCGTCCGCGAGCCCGCCGTCTTCCTGATGGACGAGCCGCTGTCCAACCTCGATGCCAAGCTCCGGGTCGAGACCAGGGCGAACATCACCGCCCTGCAGACCCGGCTGGGCACCACCACGATCTACGTCACGCACGACCAGGTCGAGGCCATGACGATGGGCCACCGGGTGGCGGTGCTGCGCGACGGGCTGCTGCAGCAGTGCGCCACCCCCCGCGAGCTCTACGACCGGCCGGTGAACACGTTCGTCGCAGGTTTCATCGGCTCGCCGGGCATGAACCTGGTCACCGCGCCGCTGCGGGCCGACGGTGTCGCGCTGGACGGGCTGAGCGTGCCGCTGCCGCGCACCACCCTGGACGCGGCCAAGACCGCGGCGCTGACCGAGGTCAGGCTCGGCGTGCGGCCGGAGTCGCTGCGGCTGGTCGGCGAGGGTGAGCCGGGCATGAGCCTCAAGGTCGAACTGGTCGAGGAGCTCGGCGCCGACGCCTACGTCTACGGCGAGGTGGCGATCAACAACGAGTCGGTGCGGATCATCGTGCGCACCGTGGGCACCGAGGCGCCGGCGTTCGGCCAGACCGTGCGGGTCGGGCTGCGCACCCCGGAGCGGGTGCACACCTTCGATCCCGGCAGCGGCGACCGCCTACCCGACTGAGGCCCGCCTACCCGGCCGAAGCCACCTGCACGAAGCGGACAGCCACCTGCACGAAGCGGACCGGGCGCCCACCGGGGCCGGACGGTCCCACCGGGGCCCGACGGTCCGAGGCCGACCGCGGCCCTACCAGGGCTGCCGGCCCGGGCGGGCGATCCCGGCGGTCAGCGCCTACGGGGGCTACCGGCCCGGGCGGGCGCTCCCGGCGGTCAGCGTCTACCGGTCTGCCGGCCCGGGCGGGGCGCTCCCGGCGGTCAGCGCCTACGGGGCTGCCGGCCCGGGCGCTTCCGGCGGTCAGCGCCGCACGCTCCTGGCCAGCCCGACGAGAGCGCGCCCGGCGCCCTTGGCCGCGGCGGCGATGAGATTCGCCCAGTCGAAGTAGTCGCGCCAGAGCACGATCCTGCCGTCGCGGACCTCGAACGTGCCGCACACCCAGAACTCCGAGCGGACCCGGCCGATCTCGATGATGTCGGTGCGCTCGGTGAGGACGGTGTCGCCGTCGCCGACAATCCGGTGGTTGATCGCCTCGAAGCCCTTGCAGTAGCGGCCGAACAGACCGAGCTGCTTGGCGACCGCCGCCTTGCCGTTCGCCTTGGGCAGCGACACGTTCTGGTAGACGACGTCCTCGGCGAGCAGCGCCAGTGCCGCGTCGGTGTCCAGGCGGCCGAGGGCGTCCAGGAAGGCCTTCACGGTGGCCACCGAGCCGGCGGTCGTCGTTGCGCTGACGCTGGCGGCCGCGCTGGGCGCGGGCCCGGCCAAGGTGTCCGGCTCGGTGTCCGCCTCGGTGTCCGGCTCGGCGTTCGGCTTGGTCATCTGGGCTCCTCGGGATCGGTTCGGCCGGTGCGTCGCGGCTCCTGGTGCCACCGTTGCCTACCTCGCCTTGCCGATCAACCCGGGAGCGGCGGCGGCAAGTAGGTTAGGCGGGCCATGACTTCCGCAGAGGTGATCTCCAGCGCGGCCAACCCCCTGGTCAAGCGCATCCGGTCGCTCGCGGACCGCAGGCACCGCCGCCGCGAGGGCGCGTTCGTGGTGGAGGGGATCCAGCCGGTGTGGCGCGCGGTCGAGGCCGGCTGGGACCTCGAGACGCTGGTGGTGGTGCCCGAGCTGCTGCCCGAGTCGGCGGCCGAGATGGTGGCCCAGCAGCGCGCCCGGGGGGTGCGGGTGGCGGCGGTGACCGCCGAGCTCGCCGGCCGGCTCACCGACCGGGACCGCCCGCCGGGGCTGTTCGCCGTGGTGGGGACCCGGGGCAGCGAGCTGGACGCGCTGGCGGTGCGCCCCGACGCGGTGTTCCTGGCACTGCACCAGATCGGCAACCCGGGCAACCTGGGTACCGTCATCCGCACCGCGGACGCGGCCGGGGCGGCCGGGGTGATCCTGCTCGGCGACACGGCTGATCCGTTCGCGCCGGCGGCGGTGAAGGCGAGCATGGGGTCGCTGTTCGCGGTCCCGGTGGTCACCGTCGGGGACCCCGGGGAGTTCCTGGGCTGGGCCCGCGCCGGTGGCGTCACCGTGCTCGCCACCTCCGGCTATGCCGAGCGGGCGCACTGGTCGGTGGACTACCGCGCGCCGCTGGCGGTGCTGCTGGGCAGCGAGGGCGTCGGCCTGCCCACCGAGCTGCTCGCCGAGGCCGACCAGACGGTCCGCATCCCGATGGTCGGCACCGCCGAGTCGCTGAACCTGGCCGTCGCGGCGGCCCTGATGCTGTACGAGGCCCGCCGGCACGCGATCGGCCCGCCGGGCGTGCCCGGCCCGCCGGGTGTGCCCGGCCCGCCGGGTGTGGTCGGCACTGGCGGCACTGCCGGACCGGAGGCCGAGTGAACTGGTTGATCTACGCGTCCATGCCGCTGCTGGCCGCGTTCATCGGCTACACCACCAAGCTGATCGCCATCGAGATGATGTTCCGGCCGGTGGAGTTCGTCGGCAAGCCGCCGCTGCTCGGCTGGCAGGGCATCGTCCCGCGCAACGTCGGGCGAATCGGCAGCATCTCGGTGAACCTGCTGCTCGGCCGGCTGATCAACCCGAACCAGATCATGGCCAGGATGGACCCGGAGGAGCTGCTCAAACAGCTGCACGAACCGCTGAACCAGGCCGTCACCGAGATCGGCACCGACCTGATCGCCAAGTACCAGCCGCAGCTGTGGGAGATGCTGCCGGCCGAGGGGCAGCGGCTGATCCTGCGCCAGATCGCGGCACAGGCACCGAAGGCGGTCGCCGAGCTGATGGCCGACTTCGCCGCCAACCCGGAGAACTACCTGGACACCCGGGACATGGCGCTGGCGAACCTGGCCAGTGACCGGGGTGTGCTGAACCGGCTGATCCGGGACGTCGGCGGCCGCGAGCTGAAGTTCATCGCGCACAGCGGGCTGGTCTTCGGGCTGATCATCGGGTTGCTGCAGGCCGGTGTCTGGGCGCTCACCCACGAGCCGCTGGTGATGCCGATCTTCGGTGCGGTGGTCGGGTTGAGCACCGACTGGATCGCCCTGAAAATGATCTTCTTCCCGCGCGAGGAACGCCGCTTCCTTGGGGTGTTCCGCTGGCAGGGCCTGTTCCAGAAGCGCCGCTCCGAGGTGGCCACCGACTACGGCAGGGTGGTCGCCGACGAGATTCTCACCGTGCCCAAGATCATGCAGGCGCTGCTCACCGGGCCCAAGTCGGACCGGCTGATCGGGCTGGTGCAGCGGCACGTGTCCGACCTGGTGGACCGGCAGCTCGGGCTGGCCAGGCCGCTGGTGGTGCTCACCGTCGGCTCGGCGCGCTACCGCCAGCTCAAGGAGGACATCGCCGAGCGCGCGCTGGCCGCCGCGCCGCACACCATGGAGTCGGCGATGGCGTACGCCAAGGAGGCGCTCGGCATCGAGCAGACCGTGGTCGAGGCGATGCGGGCGCTCACCCCGTTGGAGTTCGAGTCGGTGCTGCGGCCGGCGTTCCGCCAGGACGAGTGGAAGCTGATCCTGGTCGGCGGGATCCTGGGCGCCATCGTCGGCGAGCTGCAGGTGCTGCTGCTGCTCGGCTGAGCCGTTCCGGGTTCGGGGAGCGACCGCTACCGGGTCACGAGCCGCCACAGCGAGGTGACCTCGGCGGCGCGGGCTTCGTGCAGCGGATCGGCCGGGTCCAGTGGCTGCCGGTGGCGGGTGTGGATCTCGGTCCGGCCGGCCACCCGCAGCCCGGCCGCGTCGATGGCGTCGTCGAGCTCGCCGCGGGTCCGCAGCCGCAGCAGTTCGGCGAGGTCGGACAGCACGAGCCAGCCCTCGCCGGCGGGGCGCAGGTGGTCGCCCAGTCCGCCGAGGAAGCCGTGCAGCATCCGGCTCCCCGGGTCGTAGACGGCCCGGTCCAGCGTCGAGTGCGGCCGCCCCGGCAGCCACGGCGGGTTGCACACGACCAGATCGGCGCGCCCCGGCGGGAACAGCCCGACCCGCAGCACCTGTACCCGGTCGGCCATGCCGAGGCGATCGAGGTTGTCCCGCGCGCAGGCCACCGCGCGTGGCTCGACGTCGGTGGCCACCACCCGGGGCATCCCGCGCCGGACCAGGAGCGCGGCCAGCACGCCGGTGCCGGTGCCGATGTCGAACGCCCTCGAGTGGGCCGGCGGTGCGGCCAGTGGCGCCTCGGCGACCAGGTCCACGTACTCGCCCCTGGTCGGCGCGAAGACCCCGTAGTGCGGGTGGACCCGGGCATCCAGCGACGGCACCGCGACACCCCTGATCCGCCACTCGTGCGCGCCGACGACACCGAGCAGCTCGCGCAGCGCCACCGCCGCCGGCCCGTCGACCGGCGGGTACGCCGCCGCGCAGGCCGCCCGGACGTCGGGTGCCCGGTGCAGCGCCACGCTGAAGTCGGGCTCGATCGGCACCAGCAGCATGTTCAATGTCCTGGCCCGGCGGGACTGGTCCGTCCGGTACCGGTGGAAGTCCTCGGCGGGCGAGGCGGGCGACACCGGCCGGCGCCGCCGCGGGGCGGCCCGGCGGCCCAGTGCGGTGAGCAGCTGGCGGGCGTTGCGGTAGTCGCCGTGCCACAGCAGGCCGATCCGGCGGGCGGCGTAGCGGTACGCCACATCGGCGGTGACCCGGTCGTCGACCTCGACCAGTCGCTCCGGTGGCGGCCCGGCGTCGGTACTGAGCCAGCGCAGCTCGCTGCCGGGCAGGCGAGGCGACGGCGGGGTCGCCGGGTCGGACGGGGTGAGGAGGTCGCCGGGGGTGGGGTGGGCAGTGTCGTGCCGAGCTTGGTTCATGGTCCCGCTCGCGTACGGATGTCGCGGCTCAACGGCTCACCGATGCGGTCGAGCTGAGGAGTGGTGGCCGCACCGGCAGGCCACCGTGCCGGGGTGAGCTGGCTGCTCGAGCCAGCTGACCGGCTGAGCTAACCGAGGACTGCGCGGTGCGCGGGTCTGGCCATGCGGAGAGTCTGCGCCGGGGAGCGCCGGGGCACAAATGCGTTCCGTGTGCGGGAGCGACCGGTCAGGCGACCGGCAACCCGAAGCCGACCCCTGCCAGGGCCTCGCCGCGCTGATCACCAGTGGCATGAGCGCCCGGCGGGCCCACTGATCACCGACACCATCCGGACCCTGGTCGACGGGTTACGCCCCCGCTAGCTCCCGGCCGGCGTCGACCGCTGTGGTGCCGGACCCGGTGCGGGGCCGGTCGGCGGAGCCGGCGCGGGAGCCGGCGGGGGAGCGGGTCGCGGAGCGGAAGGTGCGCCGGTAGGCGGCCGGTGACACCCCGACCACGGTGCGCAGGTGCTGGCGCAGCGCGGAGGCGGCGCCGAAGCCGGCGCGCGACGCGATCTGGTCGATGGCCAGGTCGCTGCTCTCCAACAGGTGCCGGGCCCGCTCCACCCGCTGCAGGGTCAACCACTGGCCCGGTGTCATCCCGACCTCGGCGCGGAACCGGCGGGTGAAGCTGCGCACGCTCATCCGGGCGTGCGAGGCCAGCTCGGGCAGCGGCAGCGGGTGGTCCAGCCGCTGCAGCGCCCACGCCCGGGTGGCGGCCGTCGTGCTCAGCGCCGGCTCCGGCACCGGCCGCTCGATGTACTGCGCCTGGCCGCCGTCCCGCCACGGCGGCACCACACAGCGCCGCGCCACCTGGTTGGCCACCTCGCTGCCGTGGTCGCGCCGCACCAGGTGCAGGCACAGGTCGATGCCGGCCGCGACGCCCGCCGAGGTCAGGACGTCCCCGTCATCCACGAACAGCACGTTCGGGTCGACCTTGACCAGCGGAAACGTCCGCTGGAAATGCTCTGCGTCGCGCCAGTGCGTCGTGGCGGGCCGGCCGTCGAGCAGGCCGGCGGCGGCCAGCACGTACGCCGCGGTACAGATCGACACGATCCGGGTGCCCGGCCGGATACCGGCCAGCGCGGCGGCCAACGGCTCCGGGAGTCGGCCCTGGTGGTAGATCTGGCCGAGTGAGTGGCTGGCCGGGACGACCACCGTGTCGGCGGTGGCCAGCGCGCCGGCGTCGTACTCGGGGACGACCGCGAACCCGGCGTCGGTGGCCACCGCCCGGCCGTCCACGGTGCAGGTGATCACCTCGTAGAGCCGGCGGCCGTCGGCGTCCTCGGCGATGCCGAAGATCCGGGGTGGGATACCGAGCTCGAACGGGATCACGCCGTCGAGCGCGAGCACGACCATCCGATGCATGGCCGAATTCTGTCACAGGGGCAAGATCTGGCCAGCATGATTTCTCCGCGCACGGGAAGTCGGCGCACGGTCGGCAAAATGTGCCCGGCACCGGTCCCGGGTGGGTGATGATGGCGTGGTGCCGACCCCGACGACCCTGCTGCTGTTCGTGCTGGCCGCCTGCCTGCTGGTGGCGATTCCCGGGCCCAACCACATCTACATCATCACCAGGGGACTGAGCCAGGGGCGCGCCGCCGGGCTCGCCTCGGCCGCCGGGGTGGAGACCGGCACGCTGGTCTACAGCGCCGCCGCGGCCGCCGGGCTGGCCGCGCTGATCGCCTCGTCAGCGCTCGCCTTCGACGCGGTGCGTTACCTCGGCGCGGCCTACCTGGTCTACCTGGGCATCCGCGCGCTGCTGCGCTACGAGCCACCCGACCTCGCCACGCCGGCCGAGCCGGTGCCGTTGCGCCGGGTGTACGCCGAGGGCGTGCTGGTCAACGTGCTCAACCCCAAGGTGGCGCTGTTCTTCGTCGCCTTCCTGCCGCAGTTCATCGACCCGCACCGGGGCCCGGTCGCGGTGCAGATCGTGCTGCTCGGGCTGATCATGGCAACGATCGGCATGCTCAGCGACGTGTCCTACGCACTCGCCGCGGGGTCGCTCGGTGTCTGGCTGAACCAGCGGCCGGGGTTCTTCCGCCGGCAGCGCTACCTGACCGGCGCGATCTACCTGCTGCTCGGCGTGGTCGCCGCGGTCACCGGCCGGCCGGCCAGCCAGTCCTGACCCAGGCCGCACTCGAAGTAACAACAGTCTGCTTCGATCATGATTCAGACATGCCTCTTGTTACTGTCAAAGCTCGCCGGGCGCTGGCGCCGAGCGCTCGGCCCGGCTGGCGGTCAACGAGTGGATCCGAACCGGCGGGGCGTTCGGCCCGGTGGCATCCCGGTCAGTGGCCCGGCTCGCGGTTCTGCCCGCCGCTGTCGGGCTGAGGTAGTCTGAGAACGGACGTTCTCAACGTGGAGAGGTGGACTTCCGTGGACCGCGAGACAGCGCAGCTCCAGCTGCTCGACGCCGCCGAGGATCTCTTCTACGGCCGGGGCATCCAGTCGGTCGGGATGGACGAGATCCGGGCCGCCTCCGGCATCTCGCTCAAACGGCTCTACCAGCTCTACCCGGCGAAGGAACAGCTGGTGGAGGCGTACCTGGACCGCCGCGACGGCCGGTGGCGCGGTCGGCTCGCCGACTACGTCGAGTCGAGCGCGACCGAGCCGACCGAGCGGCTGCTGGCCGTCTTCGACTGGTTGGGGCGGTGGTTCGGCGAGCCGGACTTCCGCGGCTGCGCGTGGATCAACGGCTACGGCGAGCTGGGTGCGGTGTCCGCGACGGTGGCCGGGCAGGCGCGGGCGCACAAGGTTGCGTTCCAGGAGTACCTGCACGCCCTGACTGCGGCCGCCGCACTGCCCGCCGAGCTCGCCGAGCAGCTCTACCTGCTGGCCGAGGGCGCGATGGTCACCGCCGGCATCTTCCGGCGCACCGATCCGGCCGGCCAGGCCAGGGCGGCCGCCCGCGCCCTGATCGAGCACGCGGGCCAACCGGCGGCCGCCCCGTCCCGCCGGCCGCCGGCTGAGCCCGCACGCGACTACGCCGCCCGCGCCGCCGCCCAGCCCGACCCCGACCCCGACCCCGCGAGTCGCTAGCGTCCGCGGGCCGCGCCGCCGAGGTCAGCTCGCCCCCAGCATCAGGTTGAGCGCCGGCGCCACGTCGCGGTGGTCCCGGATCGGTGCCAGGCGGCCGTGCCCGAGCCGGGCCAACTGCCCGCCCAGGTCGGCGTCGTGCTCGCCGTCGGTCTCCAGCAGCACGTGCAGGGCGCCGAACCGGGCGGCCACCGGCCGGGGATCCGGCCCGGCGTTGTGCACCGAGTCGGACAGCAGGATGCCGCAGCGGCGGCGGGCGCGGGCCGACCGCAGCTGCGCCAGGCCGGTGGCCAGCGCGAACTGGACGTTCGTGAGCCCCTTCGCCGGGATGCTGAGCAGCTCGTCGAGCAGCCGCAGCCCGGACGGGGCCGGCCCCATCGGGCGCACGATCGCCGCGTCCTTCCAGAACGCCACCACGGCCAGTTCCCCGGAGCCGGCGGAGCTGGCCAGCTCACCGGCCAGCGCGGCGACGGTGGCCGCCGCGATCTTGGTCTTCTCGCCGCGCATCGAGCCGGACACGTCGATCATCAAGACCACCGCGCGCGGCAGCCGGACCCGCTCGCGCACCACGATGTCGGTGTCGTCGGGAACCGGGTGCTCGGTGAGTACCTCCAGCGTGCGGTCCAGGTCGATGTCGTCGGAGTTGTACCGGTAGGGGACGCTGGCCAGCGGGCCGGTACCGCCGCCGCCCAGCGCGGTCCGGTCCCGGCCGCGGTGCGGCACCGACAGCCGGGAGGCGATCCGCCGGGCCAGTGCCCGCACGTCCGCGGCGAGCACCCCGTCCTCCCGGACATCGTTCAGCGCGCACCGCTCGCCGGTCTCGTTGGTCGCCACCCAGCCCTGCGCCGGCGGGCGGGTGCCAGCCGGATCGGCGCCGGCGCCCCGGTCCGGGCCGTCGGTCTCCGCGATGACGCCGCCGGCACCGGGGCGGAAGAGCAGCGGTGCGGTGTCGAGCTGTTTGGGCCTGCGCCGCAGCGGCCGCATCCCCGGCCGAGGCTCCGCCTGCCTGGTCGTTCAAGGCGGCTCGGTGACCACCATCGCGTGCGGGCCGGCCGCCGCGCGCCGGGGGTCCAGCACGAAGTGCGACTCCCACAGCTCGCGGATGATCAGCTCCGGGCTGGCCTCGGCGGTCTCGTCCACCGTGATCCGGCCGGACAGCGCCAACAGCGCCGCGTCCAGCACGACCGCCCGGTAGGCGTCCTGGGCCGACCCGTTCGCCGGGGTGCCGCGGATCTCGGTCAGCGGCGCGGCCACCGCGACCAGGTCGATGGCGCCGCGCACGCTGGAGCCCTGCCGGACGTCGGGGTGGGTGCGGGTGGCTCGGGTGATCGCCACCGCGTCGGCCACCAGGTCGGGATCGTCGCTGCCGGTGCGCAGCCCGACGATCTCCCGGTCCTCCGTCGGCGACTGGTAACCGACCGCGAGGCGGCACAGCCGGTCGTACACCGCGGCGCTGATGCGGGTCGTGCCGATGCTGTCGAACGGGTTCATCGAGGCGACCAGGCGGAAGCTCTCGGTGGCGGCGATCCGCCCGACCCTGGGCACCGTGACCTCGCGCTCGGCCATCGCGGTCAACAGGGTGTTGAGGGTGTCCTCCGGGGCCCGGTTGAACTCCTCCACGTACAGGAAGCCGCCTTCGCGCATGGCGGCGACCAGCGGTCCGGGGACGAAGTTGTCCGCGCTGTAGTCCTCGCGCAGCACCCGGGCCGGGTTGTGGTGGCCGACCAGCTTGGCCGGGGTGAGCTCGGCGTTGCCCTCCACGAAGTGCAGCGGGATACCCCACGACGTGGTGATCGCGCGCAGGATGGTGCTCTTCGAGGTGCCCGGCGGACCCTCCAGCAACAGGTCCCGCCCGGCCACCACGGCGGCCAGGATCAGGTCGAGCTCACGGTCCCGGCCGACCACCAGACGGCCCAGCTCGGCCCGCTTGGCGGCGAGGTTCGATATCGGCGGCATCGGGTCTCAGAGGTGGGGGATCGTGGACGGAGACGTGCTGCCGGCGTCGATCGGCGGGGTGGTGCCGGTGCCGTGGCGCGCCCCGTCGGAGGCCAGCCGGACCATCGCGTTGCTGATTCCCATCCAGCTGCCTCCGACCGCTGTGGTGACCCTGTGGAGCGACACTAGTGTCGCGTCCGGCCATCCGGGAGTAGCACGTGCCGGCGGTGCCCGAACTGGGGAGTGGTCCCGCCGCCGCCCGGCGGTCGCGGCAGTACGCAGATGTGCGTATGGACCGGACCGGGCCGAGGTCGTTGGCTGGGCACTCGAAGACCGGGCGGACCGCCGGCGACGAGCAGGGGAGGCCTGGCCGTGACAACCACCGAGCAGACAGTGAACCCAGAGGCCTTCGAGCGGCTGCTCGGTCAGGTGATCACCGACGCCGGTGCGGCGGTGACCCTGCCGCTGGCTCTGCTCGGTGACCGGCTCGGACTGTTCACCGAGCTGGCTGCCGGCGGCCCGGCAACGGCGGCCGAGCTGGCCGCCCGCACCGGTCTGGTCGAGCGCTACCTGCGGGAGTGGCTGCTGGCCATGGCCGCCTCCGGGTACGTGACCTACCGGGGTGGCGCCCCGGGTGCCGAGCAGCCGGAGTCCGCACGGGCGGCCAGCTACGGACTGTCCCCGGAACAGAAGGAGGCGTTCACCAACCCGGACAGCCCGGGTTACGTGGCCGGCGCGTTCCAGAACCTCACCGCCGCGACCCGGGTACTGGACCGGCTGACCGAGGCGTTCCACACCGGCGACGGGATCGGTTGGCACGAACAGCACCCGGACATGTTCGAGGGCACCGAGCGGTTCTTCCGGCCCGGTTACCTGGCCAACCTGACCAGCCAGTGGATCCCCGCGCTCACCGGCGTCGAGGAACGGCTGACGGCCGGCGCCCGGGTGGCCGACGTGGGCTGCGGACACGGCGCGTCGACGATCATCATGGCCCAGCGGTACCCGGCCAGCTCCTTCGTCGGGGTGGACTACCACCAGCCGTCCGTGGAGCTGGCCAGGGGGCGGGTCGAGGCCGCCGGTGTGGCGGACCGGGTCGAGTTCCGCGTCGCCGGCGCCGCCGACCTGGACGGCGACTACGACTTCATCGCGTTCTTCGACTGTCTGCACGACATGCCCGACCCGGTCGGAGCGCTGCGCGCCGCGCGGGCCGCCGTGGCCGACGACGGCAGCGTGATGCTGGTCGAGCCGATGAGCTGGGACAGCGTCCCGGAGGTGCTCAACCCGCTGGGTCGGCTGCTCGCCGGTGCCTCGCTGCTGGTCTGCCTGCCCAGTGGACTCGCCGGGCCACCGGCGGCCGGGCTGGGCAACCAGGCGGGACCGACCCGGACCCGTGAGCTGGCCGCCGAGGCGGGGTTCGGTGACGCCAAGGTCGCCGCCGCCACCGACTTCAACCTGGTCTACGAGCTGCGGCCGTGACGCTGCGGCCGTGACCCCCGGCCGATGACCCGCGGCCGATGACCCGCGGCCTGCCGCCGGCCCGGTCGCCGTTCAGTCGCCGCGGTAGGCCGCCCCGACGGTGACCCGGGGGTCCGCGTGCGGGTCGCCGCTCTCGGCGCCGCGGTGGTGCGGGATCGCCGGCTCGAGGCCCGCTGGATCGGCGACCGCGACCGCGAGCGCCGCGGCCGGGTCGGCCGCGGGGGCGGTGGCGGCTTTCGGGGGCCCGGCGGTGGCGGTGGCCATGGACGGCTTCCTACCTGCCTTCCCGGCCTTGGTGGTGATCCTCACCGGCCCGGGTGTGTCGCCGCCCACGGACGTGAACGATCTCCTCAGGATCGCGTCGGTACCGTTGTCGCCAGCCGGTCACGCACGAGCGGCTGGCGACGTCTGTCGGGAGGTCCGGGTGGCGGACTGGGACGGCCGGGGGCTGCCTCCGGTGGCGGCCGCCAGGGTGGCGCGCTTCGCGAGCGGCGGCCTGCGCACCTCGCTGCTGTCCGTGCCCGGAGCGGCCGGCGTCGAGTCGGTCGGGCTGCGACCGGTCGGTGAGGTGATGGGCTGCATCGTGCAGCACATCGGCTTCGCCGGTTGGCAGGGCTGCGGCTACTACGGCTTCGGCGGCGGCTTCGGCGGCGGTTTCGGTGGTGGGCTCGGTGGTGGGTTGGGCGGAGGGCTCGGCGGTGGGCTCGGCGGTGGGTTCGGCGGCGGTATCCCGGGGACCTTCGGCGGCGGTATCGCCGGTGGGGTGAACCCGCGCACGGTGACGTCGTCGGGCCGCGGCTACAGCGGCTACCGCCCCTACGTCGACGCGCTCTACCGCGGCTACGGCACCGCGCTGTCCCGCATGGTGGCGGAGGCACAGGCCATCGGCGCCGACGGTGTGGTGGGCGTCCAACTGCGGGTGACGCACATGGAGAACAGCAACCGCGAGTTCGTCGCGCTCGGCACCGCGGTCCGCGCCCAGTCCTCCACGCGCCCGGCCAGCGTGTTCACCACCGAGCTGGCCGGCCAGGACGTGGCGAAGCTGCTGCACGCCGGGTGGGTGCCGGCGGGCATTGCGCTGGGCATCTCGGTCGCCATCCGGCACGACGACTGGGCCACCCTGCGGCAGGCGTCCTGGGGGGCCGGCAACACCGAGGTGTCCGGCTACACCGAGCTGATCACCCACGTCCGCGCCGACGCCAGGGCGCGGTTCCGGAACAGGGTCGCCGAGATCGGCGCGGACGGCGCGGTCGCCTCCGACCTGAGCCTGCGCGTCTGGGAGATCGAGCCGTCGGAGAACCACCGCGACCACGTGGCGGAGTCGATGGTGATCGGCACCGCGGTCGCTCGTTTCCACCGCGGCGCCACCGCACCGACCCGCTCGCTGAGCATCCTCCCGCTGCGCCCCACGTCCCCCGACAGGAGAGCACGATGACCTCACCCAACGGCACCGCGGGTCCGGCCGACAGCTCGGCGCTGGGGATCCCGGAGGACGCCATGCGCCGGTTGGCCGAGATGAAGCCCGGCCAGGCGACCACGCTGTTCACCTCCGACCTGTCGGTCAACGAGTTCCTGCTGGTCCGGGAGGCCGGGTTCCGCCCGCTCGGGCTGGTACTCGGCTCGAGCATCTACCACGTCGGCTTCCAGATGGGCCGCTGGAGCCGCAACCAGGAGCTGGAGACGCTGTCCCAGGCGATGTACCACGCCCGCGAGCTGGCCATGACCCGGATGGAGGCCGAGGCCTCGGTGCTCGGCGCGGACGGCATCGTCGGGGTGCGGCTGGAGATCGAGTTCAAGGAGTTCGGCACCGACCTGGCGGAGTTCGTCGCGGTGGGCACCGCGGTCAAGGCCGACGAGGCACCTCCCGGGCCCAGCACGGACGGCGGCTGGCGCAACAACAAGGGCGAGCCGTTCACCTCGGACCTGTCCGGGCAGGACTTCTGGACGCTGATCCAGGCCGGTTACGCGCCGCTGGGCATGGTGATGGGCACCTGCGTCTACCACATCGCGCACCAGCGGTTCTGGCAGACGATCGGCAACATCGGCCAGAACGTGGAGATCCCGCAGTTCACCGAGGCGCTCTACGACGCCCGTGAGCTCGCGATGAGCCGGATGCAGGCCGAGGCCGAGGGGCTGCACGCGGAGGGCATCGTCGGGGTGCAGCTGCTCTCGCTGCCGCACCGCTGGGGTGGGCACACCACCGAGTTCTTCGCCATCGGCACCGCCGTCCGCCCGCTGCGCGCCGACCACATCATCGACAAGCCCCAGCTGGTGCTCCCCCTCAGCGACTCCTGACCCCGTGAGAGGCGCGTGGCCCCGTGGGGCCGCTCGCCACTCACCAGGATGGGCGGCGGTCAGCGCAGGAAGCGGCCGCTGTTCATGTCGATCGTCGCGCCGGTCATGTACTCCGCGACCGGGCTCGCCACGAACGCGATCAGCTGAGCCATCCGCTCCGGGGTGGCGAAGCGTTGCAGCAGCAGGCTGGTGGCCGCGTAGTCGTCGGCCAGGTTGTCGATCGCCTGGCGGCCCATCGGGGTGAGCGTGATCCCCGGCGCGACGCAGTTCACCCGCACCTTCGGGGCGAGCTCGCGGGCCATCGACTTCGTGAGGTTGACCAGTCCGGCCTTCGCCGCCGCGTAGTGCATGTGGTGCGGCGCCCCGGTGGCCGCCGCGACGCTGGCCACGGTGACCACGCAGCCGCCGTCCCGGATGCGCGGCGCCAACGCCTGCAGGGTGAAGAAGACGCCGCTGAGGTTGACCTGCAGCACGTGCTGCCACTCCTCGACGGTGATCCGGTCGAACGGGGTGACGATGTTCTGGCCGGCGTTCAGGACCAGCACGTCCAGCTCCCCGGCGGCGTCGGCCAGCGCGTCGGCCTCGGCGTGTACCGAGTCGGGCCGGGCGAGGTCGAGCGGCAGTGCCCAGGCCCGCCGGCCCCGAGCCCGCACGTCGGCGGCGGTGCGCTCGGCACCCTCGGTCGAGCCCCGGTAGGTCAGCGCGACGTCGCAGCCCTCCTCGGCGAGCACCCTGGCGACGGCGGCCCCGATCCCGCCCGACCCGCCCACCACGGCCGCGACCTTGCCGACCAGCTCCAGGTCCATGGGTTCCGCCTTCGCGTCGATGGCCGTACTGGTGCCCGATGTCCTACCCGGCGGCCCGTCCCACCGGGGCTGTCCGGGCCTGTCCTGGGGCACCTGCTCTGCCTCGAGACTGTCCTACCTGGCCGGCGTCACGGACGCGAGTGCGCCAGGAGCGGGTGTGGCGTGCTGGCCACCGGTGCTCGGCGGGGGAGTGCTCGGTGCGGCGGGCAGGTCGAGCCGGGACGCGAGCCAGGGCAGCGCATCGCTGAACGCGGTGCCGGCGAACTGCCAGCTGTGCCGGCCGGCCTGGGTGTGCAGGGTGCAGTCGATGCCCTTGGCGGTGGCCGCCGCGCACAGCTGGCTCGCGGCGGCGGCCTCCGCACCGGGCCGGTCCCCGCCGTCCGGGCGACCGCCGTAGCCGGCCGTGCCGCCCGCCCGGTTGGCGAAGTCGCCCGGGCCGCCGCCCGGCCCGCGCCGGTGCGCCCGCCCGCCCCAACTCCCGGCGGTCCCCGATGAGTCGGCGGCGTTGTCGAACCAGCCGGCGGTGTCGGCGTAGCGGGCGTGCCCGCCGAGCACGGTCAGCGGGTCGAAGGTGGCCCAGGCGGCAGCGTCACCGCCGTAGAGCTTGGCGATGGTGGTGTCCTTGCTGCCGACGTTGGGACCGAGGTCGCCGGCGATGTCGACGAACGTGCCGAACAGCTCGGGGTGCATGACGGCGAGATCCACCGCGCAGGTACCGCCGGCGGACCAGCCGACGATTCCCCACCGGGTCGGCGCCGTGGCCACCCGGAATTGTGATTCCAGGTAGCTCGGTACGTCTTTCGTGAGGTATTCGGCGACGTTTCCGCGTGGGCCGTCGACACATTCGGTGTCATTGTTGAACGAGCCGCCGGAGTCTACGAAAACGAGTACCGGGGCGACGCCGCCGTGTTGCGCCGCGAACGAGTCGGCGGTCCGCACCGCGCCGCCGACGCGAATCCAGTCGGCCGGGGTGTTGAACTCGCCACTGATCATCATCAGCGCCGGCAGCGTGGGCCGGCCGCTGTCGAACCAGGCCGGCGGCAGGTAGACGTACTCGGTGCGGTGACCGAAGTGGCTGTCCGTTGCCGGGATGGTCACCGCGACCAGCCGTCCGGTCCGCATGCCCGCCCCGGTGCCGGCGAGCGCGGTCAGTTGGGCGGCATCCACCTGGTCGGGCAGCGGCCCGGCGGTGAGCTGGCTCCACGCCTCGGTCACCGTGGGGAAGTAGCCGACCCAGTCGTTCAGCACCACCCCCACACACAGCAGGGACAGCGGGACCGCGAGCGCCGCCGTACCGCGCCGGGCCCACCCGGTGCCGCGCCAGCCCAGTGCCACCCCGAGCGCCGCCGCGGCCGTCAGCCCGACCCAGATCCACAGGGCCACCGGTGCCGGGTCGCTCGCCAACCCGTTCGCGGCGAAGTAGTACCGGCACGGCAGCACCGCCGCCGCGCCGAACACCGCCATTGCCGGCGCCCGCCAGCACAACCACCGGCGGTCCCGGCCGACGATCGCCGCGAGCAGTACCAGACCGGCCACTACCTGCACCGTGAGTGGCAGCCAGCCGGTCAACAGGGACAACCCGTGACCGGCGAATCCTGGCGCGCCGGCGGATTGGCTGAGTTCCGACACCCCCGCCATTGTGCCGGACGGGCGACACGGGGAATTCAGCGAGAACTGTGCATTGACTAAGAATGCGCGGGCGTCGCCGGTCGCCGGGTCGGGTGGCCCGGCGGTAATCTGGCAAATGCTGAGCTGATGCTGAGCTGATGGTGAATTGAGGATTCGGGCCGTCCAGGCCGAGACGAGGAGTACTGATGGAGTACACGCGGTTGGGCCAGTCCGGGCTGGAGGTCTCCCGGGTGGTCCTCGGCTGTATGAGCTTCGGGGAGGCCGGCCGGGGCACCCACGACTGGGTGGTCAGCCACGACGACGCGCGCGCGTTCGTCAAGCAGTCGCTGGACGCCGGCATCACCACCTTCGACACTGCCAACGTCTACTCGATCGGGGCCAGCGAGGAGATCACCGGCAAGTTGCTCGGCGAGTTCACCAAGCGGGACGAGGTGGTCATCGCCACCAAGGTCAACGGCCGGATGGGACCGGGGCCGAAGGCAGCGGGGCTGTCCCGTGGCGCGATATTCGCGCAGGTCGAGCAGAGTCTGCGCCGGCTCGGTACCGACTACATCGACCTGTACCAGATCCACCGCTACGACCCGAAGGTGCCGATCGAGGAGACGATGGAGGCGCTGCACGACCTGGTCCGTTCGGGCAAGGTGCGCTACCTGGGGGCGTCGTCGATGGCGGCCTGGCAGTTCGTCCAGGCGCAGTACGTGGCGGACCTGAACGGCTGGACGCGGTTCGTGTCCATGCAGGACCAGTACAACTTGATCATGCGCGAGGAGGAGCGGGAGATGCTCCCGTTCTGCCTCGACCAAGGCGTCGGCGTGCTGCCCTGGAGCCCACTGGCCAGGGGCCGCCTGGCCAGGGACTGGGACACCACGACCAAGCGCAGCGAGACGGACGGCTTCGGCAAGAAGCTGTACCGGCAGGCGGTGGAGTCCGACCGCAAGATCGTCGACGCGGTCGGCGAGATCGCCGGCGCGCGCGGTGTCACCCGGGCGCAGGTCGCGCTGGCCTGGCTGCTGCACCAGGACTCCGTCACCGCGCCGATCGTCGGGGTGACGAAGGAACATCACATCACCGACGCGGTCGCCGCGGTCGAGCTGGAGCTGTCCGACGACGAGCTGACCCGGCTCGAGGAGAACTACGTGCCGAGGGCGCCCGAGGGCTACTGACGCACGCCGCCGGGGGACGATCTCCCGTCCGACGTGGCGGCCACCCGGCGCGTACTGGACGAGTTCGACCGGCCGTCGGTGCTGGTCGGGCACTCCTACGGCGGTGCGGTGATCACCGAGGTCGGCGTCCACCCGAGCGTCGAGCAGCTCGTCTACCGGACCGCGTTCCAGCTCGAGAAGGGCGAGTCGGTCGCCCGGGTGCTGCCCGAGCTCGAGCTGCCGCCGGCCCGGCTGGTCGAGGCGCTGCGCTTCTCCGAGGACGGGCGGTGGACAACCCCTGGACCCGGCGCTGGCCGGGGCGGTGCTCTAGGGCGACCCGGTTCGCCGAGCTCGCGGCCGGCCCGGCGGAGGCGGGCGCGCGGCGCGGGTAGGGCCGCGCCCCTACGATTCGGCGGTGTCGACACGACAGCCCGCTCCGGGCTTCGAGATCCTGCGATCCTCCCCGTTCGTCGAGCGGCTCGGCCCGATCTACCTGAACTCCGGGCCGGCCGGCCCGGTCTTCGGGGCGGTGGTCGAGCACGGCCACACCAACACGATGGGCACCGCGCACGGTGGCTTCCTGGCCGCCCTGGTTGATCTCGCGACCGGCCGGGGGACCCGCCTGGTACTCGGCGAGGCGACGACGGTCCGCACGGTGAGTATGAACCTGGACTTCGTCGCCGGCGTCCAGGCGGGCAGCTGGATCGAGGCGGCGGTGACCGTGGAGCACAACGGTGGGCGCACGGTGTTCACCGCCTGCCGGATCACCGCCGACGACACGCTCGTCGCGCGGGCCAACGTCATCCTCACCAAAGCCTGAACCCGGTAGGGCCGAACGCTGAGTACGCCGCCCTCGATGTGAGCCACCGTGGGTGCGGCGCACCCAGGTTCGCCGGCGGGTTCGGCGCTGGTCGGCGAGCTGACGGTGCGCAGCGAGGAGTTCCGCAGGCGGTGGGCGATCTCGACCACTCCCCGCCGATGGGCCACCACACGGCGAACGAAGGTGACCACCGACCGAGGTAACCGGGCCGATCTCGTTATGAGAAACGACCGGGGCACCAACTGGGGCAGCTTGTTCACCGTCCCCAGCGAAGTGGTTGCCCGTGTTGGAGTCCTCATGCGGTGGTTCTCGATCGTCGGCGTCCGAGGCGCTCAGGTCGCGCGCGCGATGTTGTCCCTCGTACTCGCGCTGCTGGTCAGGTTGGTGGTCGGCCCGTCCTCGTGCCTGGTCGCCCCGGCGCGGGGCAGCGTTCATCTTTTCCGGGCGAGGATGCGGTCGCACCCCGGCGGGCGCATCGTGCGCCTCGCCGACATCCTGACGCGGGTGACCGGCGCCGAGGAGGCGCGCCGCATTGCCGAGGCCTCCCCGGCTGAGCGAGGCTGAGCCGGGCAAGCCCGAGGTTGGTGCGTCGAGGGGGCGTCCCGGCTAGCCTGGCGCGTGGAGGCGCCCATGGCACCGGAAACGATGTTGACCCCCTACGAGCGCAAGAGCTGGAAGAAGCTCCAACGCCAGCTCGAGTCCGACGGCTCCCGACGCGCCGGTGCGCGTTCCACCTCGCGGAGCGTCGGCCTGGCCATGGCCGGGGTTGCCGTCCTGATGCTGCTCGCCTCGGGTGTGATCGGCGGCCCGGTGGCGGTTGCCGCTGTCGCGGTCTACCTCTGTCTGACCCTGACGCTGTGGGGGCTCGCCAGGCTTGTCTGGCGGACCTGATCCGGGGTGTCCCCGGTCGGGCTCACTGGCCGAACGTCTTCTTCAGCGCGGCGCTCATGGGCTTGGCGAGCAAGGCGCTGTACCTGCCCGGCGCCAGCCTGGTGATGATGTCGAGCGCCACGGTGTCCTTCCCGGTCAGTACCCGGGCCTTGCGCTTGAGGATGCCCTTGACCACCCCGGCCGCGACCACCTCGGGGAGGACCCCGGGAGCCTTGTCGAACGCCCGCTGCAGGGACTCCCTGCGCTCGGCGTCGATCACCGGAGAGTTGGTCATCAGCGACGTCTTGGTGACCCCGGGCACCACCAGCGTCACCGTGACCGGGGAGCCGGCCAACTCCATCCGCAACGCCTCGGTGAAGCCGCGCACGGCGAACTTGCTGGTGCTGTAGCCGACCACCGCGGCAGGCGCCATCAGCCCGGTGTAGCTGCCGATGTTGACCAGGCTCGCCTCCGGTCGGGCGAGCAGGTCCGGCAGGAAGATCGAGGTCCCGTGGATCGCGCCCCAGAGGTTGATGTCCAGCATGCGGCGCACGTCGGACAGCGGCGTGTCCACGAAGTTCTTCGGCCCCGGTCCGATCCCGGCATTGTTGACCAGGATGTCGACCGCCGGGTGCGCGGCGAGCACCTCCTCCCGCAGAGTTCGGAACCCGGCCTCCGAGGAGACGTCCACCTGGTGCGCGCTGGCCCTGCCGCCGGACGAGACCACCTCCGCGACGACCCGTTTCGCGCTCTCCAGGTCGAGGTCGGCCACGGCGACGGTGGTGCCCCGCCCCGCTAGGTCTCCGACGATGGCCCGGCCGATGCCGGACCCGCCACCGGTCACCACGGCGACCTTGCCCCGCAGACTGCGCACCAGCTGTCTCCTTCGGTCCAGGCCGCCCCGCGCTCCACCGTGGAGTCGCCGGCATCCTCTGGTCGGCTGCTCGACTATCGGGGATTAGAGTAGTGGCCCGGGTCACTCTTGAGAAGTGGGTGCCAACTGCACAGGCGCGCGGCGACCACATACGGTGGCCGGCAGCCTCCGTTGCTGGCGCCTACTGGTCCGAGGGGGCCGGCCAGTGCAGGGCGGGCGTGCTCTCGGGCCGCGGTTCGGGCATCCCGGCCAGCGAGTGCAGCGTCCGCAGGTAGGCCTGCCACACGCTGTCCGACTCCGCCGGTCGGACCGCGGCGCGCAGCGACGCCAGTAACCCGGGTTCGTACAGGTCGCGCAGCGCGCGCTCCAGGTCGTCGACGTCGCCCGGGGTGCACACCAGGCCATCCACGCCGTCCCTGACCACGTCGGGGAAGTTCCCGACCCGGGTCACCACGGTGGGCAGGCCGTGCCAGTGCGCGAGCGCGACCAACTGCGAGGCGGTCGCCGTCCGGTACGGCAGGACGAGCGCGTCCACCCCCGCGAACAGCTTGGGGATCCGCTCCGCCGGCAGGTACCGGGGGTGCACCTGGACGCGGTCCGCCAGGCCCAACCGGTCGATGAGGGCGCGCACCTCGGACTCGTTCTGGTAGAACTCGCCGACGATCGCGAGGTGGACGTCCTCGACGCGCGCCAAGGCCCGCAGCAGGATGTCGACGCCCTTGTAGTGGCGGACCTTGCCGAAGAACAGCAGCCTTCGGAGCGGGGGGCTCCCGACCTGGCCCGGTTGCCGCGGTCCGTTCGGGAGGTGGGGTGGCAGGGCGGCGACCGCGACCGGCCGATCGGTGAGTCCCGCCAGTGCCTCGCGCTCCGCCGTGGTGTGCACCACGACCGCGTCCGTCGCGCGCATGAGCAGGGCGGCCAGCGGTCGGTCACCCGGCCGCGACTCGTGCGGCACGGCGTTGGCACAGATCACCACGACGTTGGCGTGCCGCCCGGCCAGTCGGGCGATCGCCCACAGCGCCGGTGCCTGCACGGTCGTATAGAAGATCAGGACGACGACCTCGGACTCCGCGGCGGCCCGCCGCCCCGCTCGCCACCAGTGCAGCGGGTTCCGCCAGGACAGCGGCTCCGGCTCGGTGGGGTAGATGCCGGACTCCGGGGCAGCGAGCGGGTACCGCTGGGCCGGCAGTAGTCGGGCCGGGCCCTGCCGTGACCAGGTGCGGAGGCGGACGTCGTGGCCGGCCGCCGTGAGTCGGTGCGCCAGGTCGGTCGTGAGCAGCGGAATCCCTCCGCGCCATGGAAAGGCAGGCCCGATCAGCGTCATGCGCACTTCATCCACCGTACTCGATCGGCATTCTCGCTCGTGAATTCACGAGGCGGCCCAATCCGGCATGTGGAGCGTGTTCGGCCAATCGCGGATCGAAAAGGCGTACCGGTGGCTGGATTGGTCAGGCCGGACGACGAATGCACCCTTTTTTCGGTATGGTCAGCGTCCGCGCTCGGCGGCCTCGGTGATCACTGGAACCGAGGGGCTGGACAGGCGAGGGGCTGGTTTCCATGCTGGGTGGCTGGTGGCCGCGAGTGGCCTCGGCGGTGTGCTTGTTCGCTCTGGCCGGGTGTGGCTCGCCGGCTCCGGCACCAGCCGCGGCTCCGCCGGCGGTGCGGGCCAGCAATATCGGCGCGAACCCGTGCGCACTGCTGACCATCGGGCAGCAGCACCAGCGCGGACTGAACCAGGGCGCGCAGCAACCCGCGACCGACGGGCAGAGCGAAGTGTCCTGCGTCTGGAGCTACGTGCCGGTGACCCCGGGGGACACCCTGACGGGACGGGTGATCCGCGGCCCAATCCCGGGCGCCACGCCGTCCTCCTCGATCGTCGGCCTGCCCACCTGGCAGTACGTGCCGGCGGACATGGACCAGAAGACGTCCTGCATCTTCCTCGTCGATGTGGCCCCCTCTGAGACGCTCTGGGTGCAGTACAACAACACCAGCGGCGATCTTCCCGGCCTCAACCACGTGGTGGCCTGCCGGAAGGTCCAGAACGCGGCGGCCAACATGGTCAGCAGGTACCGCTCGCTGCCGAAGTAGCGTTAGCTCGAGTCCCGGGCCTCGGCTCGGGGCCGCGCCCGCACCCGCGACCTGTAGCGGTCTCCTGACCCGGGCCAGGGACGGTCAGCCCGACCGGTGAACCGTCGCGGCCGCCGGACCACCGGACGGCGCCGACGGAGCTCGGTCGGGGTGGGGAAGTTCGTAGATGATCGTGAAACTGCCACCACCGGGCGGTCCTTGATGTTCCGCGCCTCCCGAGACGTACACGGCGCCGTCGCCTTTGAGCGCGGCGAGCAGGCCGCCGACGGCGGCTCTGGCGTGCCGGGTCGAGTTGATGTCGGAGTCGGTCAGCATGCAGTGTCGGTGACCGCGCACGGAACCCGACGGGTCGGCCTCGGCCTTGGCGAAGATCTGGCGCACGGTACCGCCGCGTCTGGCCACTTCTTCCAGTACGGCGGCTACCGAGCCGATGTCCAGGGCATCGGCCATCTGACCGTGCAGCGCCCGCAGCGGATTGGCGGCCATACTGCTTTCCGCGACGACCAGAACGTGACAGTCCTCGAGTTCGGCGCCGGAACTCGCCGACGCGCGTGCCGAGGAGGCCTCGGCCGCGCCGTCGAGCGCGTGCAGTGCCGTGGTGGTGTCGCATTCGCCGAGCGCGGCCGAGATGCCCAGTGAGCTGGCCGCCCGCGAGCGGCCCATCGACTCGTAGGTGTCGGTGGTCACCGGCTCGATCCCCTCGCGTTGGAGCTCGGTGATCTTGTCCGAGGTCAGTAGCGGGCATTTCACCAGTACGAGGTGCACGTCTGCGGCGGTCACGCCGAGCTCAGCGATCAGTGTGCTGACCGTGTCGGTCACCGCGCTGACCTGGGCCGGGCGGCCGACCTCCCCGGGCGCGAGCGGGCGGGTGCGCCCGGCAGCGGCGACCAGCCCCCGGTCGAAACCGGGGTAGCGCCGGTGGTCCCGGACGAACAGGTTGACGTGCGGGCTGAGGACACCTTCCGTACCGCCGGAGAACACCGTCACCGCGGTATCCGGAAGCAGCGGTTCCCACGCCAGTGCGGCGAGACTGCGGCTGAAGTCGTTGACGCAGCCGTTGCCTTCGGTCTTCCCGATGACGGCAACGACGTCTTTCCGGCGGTGGCCGCGGGAGGTGAGGACATCGAGACCGGCGACGTCGGCGGGTCCGGCGCAGGGCACCGTAAGCAGGGTGACCGCTGCCCACGCCGGCACCCGTCGCCGGCCGGGCCCGGGCTCGGCATCGGCCTCGATCGTGTCGGTGACCATGGAGTTCTCCAGCCCGGGAGAGGGGGCCGCGTGAACAGGTCGCCGCGCGGAGCCGGAGTCGCCGGCCCCTCAGTTGTATACGACCATGGTTTCCATGGTGTGTCGGAGCGGTCAATCGCGATTGCGGGTCCTAAGTCGTATACGACTTAGGACTGATCGAAAGCATTGAGCAACTCCTCGTCCTTGCCGGTGTGCTCGCTCATCAGGTACCCGGCCTGGATCGGCGACCCGCCGAGGATCGCCTGGGCGATCGCC
>DASYLM010000364.1:0-4457 GCA_036009565.1 Pseudonocardia sp.
GGCGCTGGGGACGGCGCCGCGCCGAGGAGACGCAGGAGGGCTCGGACCCCGATACCGAGTCGATGCCCGCCGACCGTGACCCGGCCCCGTCCTGGGACGGAGTCCAGATCGACGAGCCGCCGGCCGAGTCGAACTACTCGGCCGAGGCCGGCCACTCGGCGGTCGTGCGGCCGTACACCTGGACCAGAGGCCGGACCCGGTCGGGCTACGCCCTGGAGCTCGAGACCCTGGTGTCCACCAGCGCCAGGGGCCGGGACCAGCTCGGCGTGCTGCAGTTCGAGCACCGCTCGGTCGCCGAGCTGTGCGACCAGGCCCGCTCGGTCGCCGAGGTGGCCGCGCTGCTCTCGGTACCGCTCGGGGTGGCAAAGGTGCTGCTAGGGGACATGGCGGGGCTCGGCCTCGTGGTGGTGCATCAGACGGTCAGTGGCAACGGCGACGTTCCTGACCTCGCATTGATGGAAAGGGTGCTCAGTGGACTCCGCCGTCTCTAGGTCGTCACAGGCCGTCGCCAGGGCCGCAACGACATCGGCGAAGATCGTCGTTGCGGGCGGCTTCGGAGTCGGGAAGACGACGTTCGTCGGCTCCGTGTCGGAGATCGTGCCGCTCACCACCGAAGCGGTCATGACCGAGGCGAGCGCCGGGGTGGACGACCTCCGGTCGACCCCGAACAAGCGGACGACGACCGTCGCGATGGACTTCGGGCGGGTCTCCCTCGACTCCGACCTGATCCTCTATCTGTTCGGCACGCCCGGGCAACACCGCTTCTGGTTCATGTGGGACGACCTGGTGCGCGGTGCCATCGGCGCGGTCGTGCTGGTGGACACCCGCCGGTTGGCCGACTGCTTCGCCGCGGTGGACTTCTTCGAGGACCGGGGGCTGCCCTACGTGGTGGCGTTGAACCGGTTCGACGGCGTGCTGACGCATCGGATCGACGACGTCCGGGAGGCGATGGCGATCAGCCCGGCGATCCCGATGGTGAGCTGTGACGCCCGCGACCGGGAGTCCACCAAGCAGACGCTGATCGGGTTGGTCGAACACGCCATGCAGTACTGGATGGCCCGCGCCTAGCGGGTCCGCCGGGACGGGCCGCACCCGATCAGGGCGATTCCTCCGCGTGCTGCCCGGAGTCCTCCACGACCGCCGCCGAGGTGATCCGGTGCAGCATGAACCGCCGGAGGTCGCCCTGCTGGCGGTCGTAGCCCTCCAGTACCCCGCCGCCCACGCTGACCGGCTCGACGATGCGCCGGCTGGCCACGCCGAGTGAGTTGATGTAGCCGATCCACACGCTGCGTCGCTGCCGCGCCGCGCCCTGCAGCAGCTCCAGGGTGGCGGCCGAGCCGTTGGTCCCGTTGACCGCGCCCGCGGTGGACGGCCGCATCGTCGCCGCCTGCTCGCCGGCCCTGATCGACGCGATCAGCGCGGTGAGCTGCTTGTCGTCCGGCGTCGGCAGGCTGGTCCGGGCGGCCGCCGGGCGGGGCTTCGCCGGGATCCGCCGGCCGCGGGGGCGCAGGTCGAGGACGGTGCCGTCGCCGGCCTCGGCGGCCGGGCTGAACCCGGCGGCGCGCAGCCCGTCCAGCAGCGACACCAGCGGCAGCTCGCTGATCAGCACCGTCGGCGCGATCCGGCGCAGCTCCCAGGCGTCCGACGAGGGATGCGCGAGCACCTCGGCCAACAGCACCGCATCGTCGGCGCGCAGGAACGAGCGGGCGGTGCCACCGCGCAGCCGGCCGTGCCGCCGCGCCACGTCATTGATCAGATAGGTCAGTCCCTGCGGCACCGGGGTGGCCGAGCGCGTGCTGAACAGCTCGTGCAGCTCGGCCGGTGCGCGACCGGTGTCCAGCGCGCGCAGGATGCTGGCCTCGGTGATCCGGTAGACGGTGGCCCCGCCGGCCGACTCGACATCGGCGATCAGCGCCATGTCCTCGGCCACATCGGCGCGCAGCGGACCCGGGGCGACCGCGGTCAGGTCGGCCTGCAGCAACACCTTGTCCACCGGCTCGGGCAACGTGGCGCGCAGCGCGGCGAGCACCGGGGCCGGGTCCGTCGAGGTGAGCAGCGCCCGCCCGGGGCCGGTCAGCGCACCGAGTGCGACCACCCCCAGCAGGGTCGCCTCGGCCACCGTCCAGAGCACCAGCTCGTCGCGCACCCGGCCGCCGCGCCGGGGCGCCCGCCAGGCCAACACGGCGGCGAGGCGCTCGGAGCTGACCACGCCCTGCCCGGGCGGCAGCTCGGCGAGCGTGTCCAGCACCCGCCGCCGGTCCCGGGGCGCCAGCGGGCGGCGCAGCTCGTCCGACATCGGCCCGAGGATCTTGTCGGCGTCGTCGCGCTGACCGATCAGCCCGGTCAGCCGGGGCAACGTCAGCCAGGCCCTGGCCAGCGTCAGCCAGCGCTGTTCCGGGCCACCGGCGGCCCACAGGTCGACCTGCGTGGTGGGTACCCACTCCGAGCCGGAGCCGTTCCCGGCAGCTCGTGCTGATTCCGAGTCGGCGATCAGCCCGGCGGCCACCAGCACCTCGATCAGCAGGCCCGCCTCGGCTGCCTCCAGGCCCAGGTCCCTCGCGGACTTGCGCAGGTCACGGACGCCGAGCCCGCCGGACCGCAGCACCTGCGGCGGCTCCTCGGACCAGGCGTTGAGCAGCAGCTCAGCGCGGCGCAGCAGCTCCAGCACCGCGCCGGCGGCCGTGCCGTCCACCCGTTCCGGGCCGCGGTCGGTGACGTCCAGCTTCGGCTCGTCGGCGACCAGGCTCCCCAGCGGCGCCGGGCCACGCAGCGCCAGCCCGACCTCGCGGGGCAGCTCGACGGTGTCCGGGTCGACCCGCAGCAGCAGGCCCCTGGCGAGCAGCCGCTGCACCACGCCGGCGCCGGGCTCCTTGCTGCGCCCGATCGGCGGGCCGACGGCGAGCGCGTCCAGCACCCGGTGCTCCGCCTCCGGGGTGTCGGCCAGCAGCCTCCGCAGCTCGGCCGGGTCGGCCAGCGCGGCGACCGAGCGACCGAGCCCGGCCGGATAGCGCGACGTGACCTCGAGCGCGGCCGGCAGCATCCGGATCTCGGTGTCCCCCCAGATCAGCGCCCGCTCCCGCAGCGCGTCGAGCGCGGCCGACATGCGTTTGACCCGGATCTGGGTGCCGAACAGCGCGCGGAGCCGGTCCTGCCGCACCGGCTCCGTGTCCGCGCCGGCCACGGCCAGCCCTTCGAGCACGGCCAGAGTCACCGTGTCCAGGTCTTCGCAGGCCCTGTTCACCGAGGCCCGGATGCCCGCCCTGGTCGCCAGGACGGTCAGGTCCGGGGGCGGTGGCACGGCAAGATCCGGGCGCGCCCGAAGCAGCGCGGTAAGCGCCGAGTCGTCGCTGGCACGCAGCCAGTCGAGCAGGGAAGTGCCGGGCATCTGCTCCACGGTAGTCTTGGTCGAGTGCGGGGTGCCTCGAGGCCGGGGCATGACCGCGTTCCCTGTTACCTGAGACCAGGAGGAGACGGTGGCCAAGTCGGCTCGTCCGGAGCATATCGACCCAAGTTGGCCGGAGTTGCCCGACGGTGGCCACCCGGTCAGCGAACTGGCGGCACCCACCCAGGGTTCGCTGTCCCCGTTCGGGGATCTGGAGTTCCCGCTGAGCTCCGTTCCCTACGAGCACCCGGTCACCGAGATCAACCGCTGAGCTCGATGCCGCCGGTCGGGTTGCTGCTCGCCGGCGGCGCCGGGCGCCGGATGGGCCGGCCCAAGGCCCTGGTGGAGCTCGCCGGCCGGCCGTTGCTGCTCCGCGCGCTGGACGCGTTGCGCGGCGGCGGCTGCACGCCGCTGGTGGTGGTGCTCGGCGCGGCCGCCGACCAGGTTGCCGAGTTGTTGCCCACCGACGTGCGTGCGGTCGTCGCGGCCGACTGGGCCGAGGGGATGGGCGCGTCACTGCGCGCCGGGCTGGCTGCGCTGGCTCGGTCAGCCGAGGCCACCGAGTCACCGATCGCCGCCGAGTCACCGATCGCCACCGAGTCGCCCGCCGCGGTCGAGCCCTCGGCCGTGCTGGTCCACCTTGTCGACCTGCCCGGGATCGGTGCCGCCGCGATCGCCCGGCTGGCCGAGGCCGCCTCGGCCGGTCCCGAGATACTGGCGCGCGCCTCCTACCAAGGGGTGCCCGGTCACCCGGTACTGCTGGGCCGCTCGCACTGGGCCGGTGTGCGGGACAGTGCTCGCGGGGATGCCGGCGCCCGTGGCTACCTGGCCGGACACCCCGCGTTGCGGTTGGTCGAGTGCGGCGACCTGGCCGACCCGCGTGATGTCGACACCCCGGCGGCACTCTGGGAGTTCACCGAGAGCCCGACGTCGTAGGCTGAGCGGGTGCCAGCTCCTGGTCCCGGATACACGATCACCGCCCGAGTTTCCGCCCCGCCGTCGGCCGGCGCGGCGGGTGATCTCGCCGCCGCTGTCGGCAAGGTCGGCGGGGTCGTCACCGCGTTCGACGTGGTCG
>DASYLM010000365.1:0-4502 GCA_036009565.1 Pseudonocardia sp.
CACAACAGCCTGCTCGTCGCCACCCAGCTCGAATGCGGCGTGCAAGGCAGCCACCGCCTCGTTGAGCTGGTCCTCCCGGCACAGCACCGAGATCCGGATCTCCGAGGTGTTCATCGTCTCGATGTTGATGCCCGCGCGCGACAGACTTTCGCAGAACGTCGCCGTCACGCCGGGGTGCGAGCGCATCCCGGCGCCGACCAGCGACACCTTGCCCACGTTGCCGTCGTAGAAGACTTCGTCGAAGCCGATGTCGGCCTTGGCCCGCTCGAGCGCGGCCACCGCGGTGGGTCCGTCCGAGCGGGGCAGCGTGAAGGTGATGTCGGTGCGCCGGTTCGAGGCGTGCGAGATGTTCTGCAGCACCATGTCGATGTTGATCTCGGCGTCGGCCACCGCGCGGAAGATGCGGGCGGCGTGCCCGGGTGTGTCCGGCACCCCGGTGACCGTGACCTTGCCCTCGGAACGGTCGTGCGCCACGCCGCTGATGATCGCCTGTTCCACCGGGATGTCCTCCATCGACCCGGACACGAGCGTGCCGGGCTTGTCGTTGTACGACGAACGAACGCGCAGCGGCACGTGGTACCGCCGGGCGTACTCCACCGCGCGCAGGTGCAGAACCTTCGCGCCGCAGGCCGCCAGCTCCAGCATTTCCTCGTAACAGACCGTGTGCAAGCGCTGGGCGTCGGGCACGATCCGGGGGTCGGCGGTGTAGACGCCGTCCACATCGGTGTAGATCTCGCAGACGTCGGCCTGCAGGGCGGCGGCCAGCGCCACGGCGGTGGTGTCAGACCCGCCCCGGCCGAGCGTGGTGATCTCCTTGCTGTCCCCGCTCATCCCCTGGAAACCGGCCACCAGCACGACCGCGCCATCGTTCAGCGCGGCTTTCAACCGGCCCGGGTTGACCTCCACGATGCGCGCGTCACCGTGCTTCGACGTGGTGATCATGCCGGCCTGCGAGCCGGTGAAGGACCGTGCCTCCGCGCCCAGCGCGTGGATCGCCATCGCGAGCAGCGCGTTCGAGATCCGCTCACCGGCGGTGAGCAACATGTCCAGCTCGCGCGGCGGCGGTGCCGGACTCACCTGCTCGGCCAGGTCGATGAGCTCGTCCGTGGTGTCGCCCATCGCGGAGGCCACCACAACGACGTCGTGCCCCTCCTTGCGAGTCTGCACGATCCGTTCGGCCACCCGTTTGATGCGCTCGGCATCCTGTACGGAGGATCCGCCGTACTTTTGTACGACCAGAGCCACCGACGCCACCTCCAGGTCAGCGGGCGATACCCGGCCGGGGTGACCGAGGGCGCCGCGCGGTGTGAGCTGGGGCCCTAGCCTACCGACCCTGAGGCGTCGCACTAGCCTTGATGGTTTAGGCCACAGTGGAGTGCAGTGGGGAAACCGGGCTACGGGGGGTCGGGCAGTTGGCGTTGACCGAGCGGACGCTGGACGTGGACCAGCCCGGTTCAGCCGCCTCCACACCGACCGTTCCGGCCGGTCCGACCTCGGCATTCAGCGCCACGGCCGGTCGGTTTCTCGCGGCCGCCGCGCCGTCGCTGGTCTGGTTGGCCGTGCGGCTGGTCGGGTTTCTGACCCTCGGCTGGCTGTCCGCGCTCAACGGTGACCAACTACTCACTCGACTGTCGGTGTGGGACGGCCAGTGGATGCTGGCCATCGCCGGTGGCGGTTACGACGGCGTGCCGCTCGGGCTCGTGGACGCGTTCGGGCACCGCAACCCGACCACTCCGCTGGCGTTCTTCCCCGGGTACCCGGTGGCGGTCGGCGTGCTCCGCTTCGTCACCGGCAGCGGCCTGCAGTTCGCCGGCCTCGTGGTGTCCCTGCTGGCCGGGTTGGTGCTCGCGCACGGGTTGGCCCGGCTCGGCGAGCTGGTCCCGGGCGGTTCACGGTGGTCCGGGCTTCTGCTGGTCGGGCTGGTGGCCGCCGCGCCGATGGGTGTGGTCTGGAGCATGACCTACTCCGAGGGGCTGTTCTGCGCCTGCGCGGTGTGGGCGCTGGTCAGGGTGCTGCGCCGGGACTGGGTGCTCGCCGGTTGGTGCACCGCGCTGGCCGGCACCGTGCGTCCGACGGCGGCCGCGCTGCTGCTCGCGGTCGGCGTCCCGCTGCTGGTCGCGGCGGTAGGGCGGCGGGACGGCTGGCGACCCTGGGTGGGCGGGCTGCTCGCCCCCGTCGGGCTGCTCGGTTACCTGCTGTACGTGGCTTCCCGGACCGGTTCGCTCACCGGCTGGTTCGACCTGCAGCGCCGCGGTTGGAACTCGAAGTTCGACGGCGGCGCGGCCACCCTGGCGTTCACCAGGGACACGCTGGCCACCGGGCGTTCGGTGCTCGAGGTGCTCACCGTGGCGGCACTGGCCGGTGGGCTGGTACTGCTGGCGGTGTGCTGGCGGCAGTGCCGGCGCGAGGGGTTGCCGTGGCCGTTGCTGGTGTACGCGGCCGGGGTGCTGGTGATGGACCTTGGCTCGAACGGGCTGATGAACTCCAAGGCGAGGCTGCTGCTGCCGGCGTTCACCCTGCTGGTGCCGGCGGCGCTGGCACTGGCCAACCGGCGGCGGAGCACCGCGGTGGCGGTGCTGGTGGCGGTGACGCTGTGCTCGGCCTGGTTCGGCGGTTACGCGCTGACCGGCTGGTCGTACGCGATCTGACGCTCAGCCGGCTCGGCGCACGTGATCGAGCAGTTCGCCGAGCTGGGCGAGCAGCTTCGGTGCGTCGATCGGTGCGATGGTGACCGTCTCCCGCCCTGGGCCGCTGGGACGGCGCAACTGCAGGCAGTCGCCGGCCTCGCCCCGGTGGAACCCGACCACCCAACGCCCACGTCGTTCCCGGCTCCGGCCGCCCGCGCCGGCGTCGACCCGGGCGGTGTCGACCCGGGCGGCGTCGACCCGGGCCGTGTTGACCCGGGCCGTGTTGACCCGGGCGGTGGCGCCGAGCTGGCCGGCGGCGGTGATCCCGGTGCACATGCGCGCCACCGAGCTCGCGTCGGCCGGCAGCACACCGAATTCCACGAGCCGGTCAGCCAGTGCCCACAGGTCGCCGTCGGGGACGCTCGCGCACGCCTGGTCGAGCAGTTCGGCGGGGAGGTTGACCGGTCGGGTCCGGGCCGGGTTGAGCGGGCCGATGAGCTCGACCAGGGTGATCGGCACCCTCGGCCCGGATACCGGCAGCACGGTCAGCTCGCCGCCGCCGAGCGCCACGACGACGCCGTACTCCCGGGCCGCCGCGCCGACCGCGACCAGCTCGGCGGCCCCGCCCGTTTCGGTCGAGCCGTTCGTGGAGCCGGTGAGCCGCAGGTCGCACAGATAGGGAGCGGTGGCGACGAGCCGCAGCGCTCCGGCCAGCGGGAGGCACGGCCCGGCATGGTCGGCGAGCCCCCGGCGGGCCAGTTCCACCAGCGCGTCCCGATGGATCCGGTCGCGCTCCGCGACGGTGCTGCCGGTCGGGCGCAGGTCCAGCGCGAGCGGTGTGTCGCCAAGCCCCAACGCCGCCCAGCAGGCCTGGAACTCGACGGGGTGCAGCCGCGCGGCCCGGGACCAGTCGGTACCCGGCGCCGGTCCGGCGCTCAGCTCAGTGCTCATCCGGCAGGCCGATCACCGAGGGGGTCACGTCGTCGAACTCGACCCGGAACGGCTCGTCGTCCGGGATGAACACGCTGTTCCGGTGCTCCCGCTCCTGCCCGTGCCCGCCCATGCCGCCGCCCATGCCACCGCCCGCCATGCCGGCGGGTCCACCGGCCCGACCGGCACCCTCGGCTGGGCCGCCGCCGGCGAACCGAGCGGCCGGCTCGGTCGAGGGCATCCCGCCGCCGCGCGGACTCAGCGGTCGCCCGCCGCCGTGCTCGCCACCAGCACCGCTGTACCCCGCACCGCCGTACCCCGCACTGCCCTGCCGGGCTCCGCCGGGACCGTCGTGCCGATCAGCGCCCGCACCGCCGTAGCCGCTGTGGCCGCTGTAGCCGCCACCGAGTGGAGGCAGCGGCGGTGGGATCGAGGACGGCGGCGGTGACCCGGCGCCGGACCCCAGACCGGTCGGCACGAACCCGCCGCTCGGACCGGGTATCAGACTGCCCCCGCCAGGCGGGTTGAGCGGGGCGAAGCCAGCCGGCGCGGTGGTCGGCGCCGGCGTCAGCGGTGCTGAGGTGGTTGGCGCTGAGGTTGACGGTGCTGAGGTTGACGGCAGAGTCGGTGACGCGCTCGCCACCGCGCTGGCACCCCGGTCGACGCCATGCTGGGCGCCACCGGCCGCAGCCCCCATCCCTGACCCGCCGGTTCCCGCGCCGCCGGCCTTCGAGCCCGCGCGCGCAGCGCTCAACCCGCCAGCACCGTGCCCGCCCGCACCACCGCGTGGAGTCGCCCCCGGAACGGCCTTCGGACCGACGTCGGCGGCGGCCTGTCCGGTGATCGCGTTCTGGTAGGCGGTCAGCACGGTTCGAGTTGTCGTCTCGTGCCTGACCAGCGCATCGTTCGCGGCCTGGTCGGCAGCCCGGTAGGCGGCGAGCCGCT
>DASYLM010000366.1:0-1554 GCA_036009565.1 Pseudonocardia sp.
ACCAGCATCACGGCGAGAACCAGCCGTGCCAACGACGATTCTCGGCGCTTGACGAGCTGCGCAACCGCAATCCCGACCAGCGCAGCGATACCGGGTGCGAGCGCGACGTTGTAGTACGGGTGCACGGTGCCCGCCATCAAGCTGAACACCGCGCCGGTCACCAGAACCCAACCGCCCCAGAGCAACAGGGCGGCACGAACGCGATCGGTACGGGCCGCACGCCAGGTCAGAAACAGTCCGACCGCCAAGCCGATGAGGGCCGCGGGCAGCAGCCAGGACGCCTCGGCGCCCATCGAAGCGCCGAACAGCCGACCGATGCCCGGATCACCGCCGAAGAACAGGTTCATTCCGCCGCGACCGGGACCGCGGCCCGGGCCGCCACCACCGGGGCCGCCGCCCTCGTTTCCGGCGATGCGCTCGATTCCGTTGTAGCCGAACGCCAGCTGAAGCAGGCTGTTGTCGGTGGAACCGGCGATGTAGGGCCGCGAGTCGGCAGGCCACAGGCTGACCAAGGCGATGTACCAACCGGCCGACACGATCATCGTCGCACCACCGATCAGCAAGGCGCCCAGGCGTTTCCAGATACCGAAGGGTGCAGCGACCAGGAAGGCCACCGCCAGGCCCGGCACGATCAGGAAGGCCTGCAGCATCTTCGTCAGGAACGCGAAGCCGATCGCGCAACCAGTGAGCGCCATCCACATCGTCATCCGCCGGGCGGTGCCTGCGTCGATGGCGCGCACGGTGCAGTACGCCGCGACCACCAGCAACAGCACCAGCAGGGCGTCGGGATTGTTGAAGCGGAACATCAACGTCGCCACGGGTGTCAGGGCCAACACCAGGCCGGCGATCAGCCCGGCGGAGGGCCCGCTGCTGCGCCGGACGGTGAGGTACAGCACGGCGACGGCTGCGACGCCCATCAACGCTTCCGGCAGCAGCATGGTGAACTCGTTGAACCCGAACAGCCTGCCGGACAACCCCATGACCCACATCGCGGCGGGCGGCTTGTCGACGGTGATCGCGTTGCCCGAGTCCAACGAGCCGAACAGCCACGCCTTCCAGTCCTGCGTTCCGGCCTGGGCTGCGGCGGCGTAGTAGTTGTTGGCCCAACCCGATGAGCCCAGCCCCCACAGGTACAGCACGCCGGTGCCCACCAACAGTGCCCAGAACGCCGGGCGCGTCCAACGCGGAGCCGGCGGACTCGCCCCCTCGACGACGACGTCCGAACGAACGTCGTCAGCAGTCAGTGTCACAGTCATCTTCCTTTGTTCTCGATCGGTGTCAGTGGGTCCGGCGGGGGTGAAACACCCAGCCGCGCAGAAGGACGAAGCGAACAGCGGTGGCCACCAGGTTGGCCGCCACCAGCACCGAGAGTTCGAGCAGGCGGTGCGGTTGGTCGATGAAGGCGTGCAGCCCCGCAAGTGCACCGCTGGTGATCGCGAGTGCGATGGCGAAGACGATGAGCCCCTCGACGTGATGGCGCGCCGCCTTGGCCCCGCCGGCCACGCCGAACGTGAAGCGCCGGTTGGCGGCAGTGTTGGCGATCGCCGTGAGCAA
>DASYLM010000367.1:0-33158 GCA_036009565.1 Pseudonocardia sp.
GTCGTGCACCGGCTCGTTGCGGGGCGTCGGGGTCGTGGCGATCGAGTCCACGTGGGTACACCTCCCGGGTGCGGTTGATGCTGGAAACGGTAGCTGTGTGCGACCTGCCGGCATCCGGCCAACTGGCTATAGTCGGGATCACTATGTTGTCCGATCGGACAACGTTGTGGTGCCAGTGACAGGGCTTGTGACAGGGCTTGAGTGACAGGGCTTGAGTGACAGAAGGTGCCGCGATGCGCGGAACCCCGTTGGACCAGCTGCTGGAGGGGATCGAGGGTGCCCTCGTCGAACTGCCGATGGTGCCCGCCGGCGGCCACCCGTCGGTGGTCGGGGTGGCCATCCTGGACCCGGACGACGAGCTCGGTGACCACCACGACGAGGTGGTGCTGGTGATCGGGGTGCGCGGCCGGGCGGCGCTGCCCTTCCTGCGGGCCGTGGCGCGCAGTGGTGCGGTCGCGGTGGCGGTCAAGCCGGGCCCGTCCGGCTCGGTGGGCGAGCTGGCGGGTGCCGCCGCGGAGGCCGGGGTGGCGCTGCTCGCGGTCCGCCCCCAGGTCCGGTGGGACCAGCTGGGTGCGCTGCTGCGGGAACGGCTGGACGCGGCGGAGCTGGTCGCCGACCGGTCCCCGGACACCTCGGGCACCCCGGGGGACGACCTGTTCGCGCTGGCCGAGGCGACCGCGCTGGTCACCGGCGGCATCGTGGACATCGAGGACCACGGGAACCGGGTGCTGGCCTACTCCCGGTCCGACGACGCGGTGGACGAGCTTCGCAGGCTCTCCATCCTGGGCTGGCAGGGCCCGGAGACCTACATGAAGATGCTGCGCGACTGGGGCGTACTGGACCGGTTGCGCGACGGTGAGCGGGTCGTCCGGGTCGACGCCCGCCCCGAGCTGGGCGTCCGGGCCCGGCTGGCGGTCGGCATCCGGGCGGGTCAGCGCTACCTGGGCACGATCTGGGTCCAGCAGCGGTTCTCCCCGGCCGTCGTGCCCTTCGCCGAGCGCGCCGAGGAGGCACTGGTCGGCGCGGCCCGCCTCGCCGCCGCCGAGATACTGCGCCGCCGCACCGGGGCCGGGCCGGTGTCGAGCGAGACGCATGTGACCGAGCTGCTCACCGGGCCCGCCAACACCGACCTGGTGGCCGGGCGGCTGGGGCTGGACCCGGCGGCCGCCGTCCTGGTGGTCGGCTTCGGCGGGTCGGTCGAGCTGGATGCGCCGGCCCGCGCGCTGCACACCGACCAGGTGCGCGGGGTGGTCTCGGTCTACGCCACCGCCTACCACCGGTCGGCGCTGGTCGGCGTGGTCTCCGACCGGGTCTACGCGGTGCTCTCCGGGGTGCCCCGGGGCCGTATCGAGCCGGCGCTGATGTCCTGGGTGCGCGACGCCGCGGCGGTGGCGCGGGACCGGACCGGCCAGCCGTGGCGGGCCGGGGTGGGGTCGCCGGTGACCACGCTGGCCGACCTGCCGGACGCCCGGGCCGAGGCCGACCGGGTACTCGACGCGCTGTCCAGGCCACCCTCGGCGCGCGGCTCGCGGGTGTCCGGACCGGCGGTGGCCACGATCTCCGAGCTGCGTGCCGAGATGCTGCTCGGCGAGGTGCACGAGGTGCTGAGGGAGCACCCCGAGCTGCGCCATCCCGGTGTCGCGGCGCTGGTCGAGCACGACGGACAGCGCGGTGGCGAGCTGGTCACCTCGCTGCTGGCCTACCTGGACGCGCTCGGCGACGTCCGGTCGGCGGCGGCCACCCTGCACGTGCACCCGAACACGCTGCGGCACCGGTTGCGGCGCGCCCGCGCGGTGTCGCGGGTCGAGCTGGACGACCCGACGGAGCGGCTGTCCTGCCATCTGCAGCTGGTGCTGCTCGGCCGGGAGACCCGGTCGCCCCGGCGGTCCGCTCGACGGTAGGCAGCGCCTCCGACCGCGGCCGTGCGTGGGTCGCGCGGGCCCCGTGGGCGTGGCCGGCCATACCGCGACGGGCGGACAGTTCCGTGCGCGGTGGCGCGGTTCATCCACAGTTGGCGGCTTCAGCTCGAGTTGTCCACAGCCAGCCCCGCCGAGCCGCCCGGCGACGGCCTCGCGGCGCACGCTGGGCAGATGAGTTTCGATGCCAGCCAGCCCACCGACCACGAGACCGCGTCGGGGTTGCGTACGCCGGCCGACCTGGTGGCCGCCGTTCCCTACCTGCTCGGCTTCCACCCCGCGGACTCGTTGGTACTGGTGAGCACCAGGACCGCCGGCCAGCCGGGTGTCGAGTTCACCCTCCGGGTCGACCTGCCGCCGCCGAGGGCGGTCGCCAAGCTCGCCCACGAGCTGGCGGGCGCGGTCCGGGCCCAGCGTTGCGACGAGCTGCTGCTCGTCGTGGTCGGCGGCGGTGCGCCGGTGCCGGTGCCCCGGGCGCCGAGGGCCGGGCACCACCTCGACCCACCCCGCGCCGAGGTGGTGGCCGCGGTGGTCGAGGCCTGCACGAACGCCGGCGTTCTGACCCGCGCGGCGATCTGGGTGGCCGAGGTCGCGGCCGGCACGCCGTGGCGTTGTTACGGGGAGTGTGGGTGCGTGGGTGCCCTGCCGGATCCCACCTGCTCGCCGGCCGCCGCCGCCGCGGTCGCCGCCGGCCAGGTGACCTACGCGGACCGGTCCGAGTTGGAACAGGTGGTCGCGCCGGCCCCGAGGCCGGTCCTGCGGCGCCGCTCGGCCCTGCTGAACCGGCGTCTCGACGAGCTCTGCGAGGCCGGTGAGCCGATCCCGCCGAGCGGCCCCGAGGTGGTCCTCGCGTTGGAGCGCTGGATCGACCTGGCGGCGGGCGACGGGCCCCAGTTGTCCGACGAGGACGTGGTGGACCTGTGCCTGGCGCTGAGTGACCCGCTGGTCCGGGATGCCGCGTTCGGCTTCGCCTTCGACTCCCGGGCGGCCGGCGCCGAGCGGCTGTGGAGCACCCTGGTGACCGAGGCGCCGGCCCCCGAGTCGGCGGAGGCCGCGGTGCTGCTCGCGCACAGCGCGCTGGTGCGGGGGGACGGGGCACTGGCCGGGATCGCCCTGGCCCGCGCGCAGGAGATCTGGCCCGGGCACCGGCTCAGCGCGATGATCCGGTCCGCGCTGGAGGCCGGCATCGGTCCGGACCGGCTGCGGGACTGGTTCGTCGAGGGCAGCCAGCGTGCCACCGAGCTGTTGGAGCGCCGGGCGGAGCAGTGGTGAGCCGGCGGCCGGGGGAACGGCGGTCCGGTGGGTCAGCCGGCGTCCGGGGTCAGGTAGCGCTGGGTGAATTGCCAGGCGTCGGTGACGATCCGGTTCAGGTCGGTGCGGGTGGGCCGCCAGCCGAGTTCGTCGCGGGCCCGCTCGCTGGCGGCGACCAGCACCGCCGGGTCGCCGGGACGTCTAGGGGCAACCTGGGTGGGCAGCGGGTGGCCGGTCACCGCGCGGCAGGTGTCGATCACCTCGCGCACCGAGAAGCCGGTGCCGCTGCCGAGGTTGTAGATCCGGTGCTGCTTCGGGACGGCGTGCTCGAGAGCCAGCAGGTGTGCCTCGGCCAGATCGTCGACGTGGATGTAGTCCCGGACGCAGGTGCCGTCCGGTGTCGGCCAGTCCTCGCCGTAGATCTGCACCGATGCCCGTCGCCCGGTGGCCACCTGCAGCACGATCGGGATCAGGTGCGTCTCCACGGCGTGCCGCTCGCCGAACCGGTCGTGTGCACCGGCCACGTTGAAGTAGCGCAGGCTGACCCCGGCCAGCCCGTGGGCGCCGGCGTAGGAGGTGATCGCGTGGTCGACCGCGAGCTTGGAGGCGCCGTAGGTGTTCGTCGGGCGGGTCGCGGTGTCCTCGGTGACCGGCACCTGTTCCGGCTCGCCGTAGGTGGCGGCGGTGGAGGAGAACACCAGGCGCGGCGTGCCGTGCGCGCGGATGGCCTCGAGCAGTCGGAACGTGGTCACCACGTTGCCCTGCCAGTACAGCTCCGGATGCTCCATCGACTCGCCCACCAGCGACTTCGCCGCCAGGTGCAGAACACCGTCGATACCCTCGGCGAGGATGGATCCGGCCGCATCCGCCACGTCGCCCTCGACGAACCGGCAACCGTCCGGGACGGCGTCGCGGTGGCCGGTGGACAGGTCGTCCAGCACCACCACGTCATGGCCGGCCTCGACCAGGTGCGCCGCGCACACGCTGCCGAGGTAGCCTGCGCCGCCGGTCACCAGAACTCGCACGCTGTTCCTCTCGCCGATCCGATCCGCCTCTGGCGCAGCGTCTCATGCCCGGTCGGGCGCGCACCAATGGACCGGCGCGGGATTACCCGTCCCTGGCCGGCCCAACGCGCGGTGTGCGCGGCCTCAGCGAGCGCGCACCAGCACCGCGTGCGCCAGCAGCGGCTGCACCTTGGCCAGCTCGCCCTCGGAGTTCACCGGAACCGCGTCGCCGAACCGCGGGATCGCACTGACCTCGACATCCTGGCCGGGCACGATGCCGGCTCCCTTGAGCTCGGTCATCAGGTCGGAGTCGGCCTGTACGTGCTCCGCGATCCTGCGGACCTCCACGGTGCCGCCACCTCGGCGGGCGAACTCGTCGAGCCGCTGCAGGCCCAGTTCCAGGGTCGGGATCGCGGTCGGTCCGCGCTCCGCCTCGGGAACGGACGAGCTGAGCTCGTCGAGGCCGGGGATCGGGTTTCCGTAGGGCGAGACCGTCGGGTCGCCGAGCAGCCGTACCAGCTTGCGCTCCACGGCGTCGCTCATCACGTGTTCCCAGCGGCACGCCTCGGCGTGCACGTGCTCCCACTCCAGGCCGATCACGTCGGTCAGCAGCCGCTCGGCGAGGCGGTGCTTGCGCATCACTGACACCGCCCGGGACCGGCCGGCCTGGGTGAGCTCGAGGTGGCGGTCGCCGGCGACGATGACAAGTCCGTCCCGGGACATCCGGGCGACGGTCTGGCTCACCGTGGGGCCGCTCTGCGCGAGTCGTTCGGCAATGCGCGCCCGCAGCGGGACGATGCCCTCCTCTTCCAACTCGTAGATGGTGCGGAGGTACATCTCGGTAGTGTCAATGAGATCGTTCACAGCTGCCGCCCCTTCTTTCAACACCAATGGTATCCGTTCCGGGGCCGTACAGATTCGGCCGACCCGTCCGGGTTAACCGGCCGCCGGAGCGAGGTAGGAGCAGGATGCACGGCGTGTCGCCCCTGATCTCGCCAGCGGACCTGGCGCAGTTGATCACCGAGTCCGGTCCGGAGCGTCCGGTGGTACTCGATGTGCGGTACCGCATCGCTGGCCCACCGGGTCTGGCCGACTACCGCACCGGCCATCTGCCCGGTGCCGTGTTCGTCGAGATGAACACCGTGTTGGCCGGTCCGCCGGGCCCCGCCGGTCGGCATCCGTTGCCCGACCCGGCGGAATTGGCCGGCGACCTGTCCTCGGCCGGCGTCGGCGACCGGTCGCTCGTGGTCTGCTACGACGACGTGGACGGCTCGATGGCGGGCCGCGCCTGGTGGCTGCTGCGCTGGCTCGGGTTGGCGGCCGACCGGGTGCGGGTGCTCGACGGCGGCTACGCCGGCTGGGTCGCCGAAGGTCTGCCGGTGAGCGCCGACGTGCCCACTCCGGCTCGCGCCGTCCTGACGCCCCGGCCGGGCTCGATGCCGGTGCTGGATGCGGACGGCGCCGCCGACACCGCCCGTCGCGGTCTGTTGCTGGACGCCCGCGCGCCGGCCCGGTACCGGGGTGAGACGGAGCCGATCGATCCGCGCGCCGGGCACGTCCCCGGCGCGCGCAACGCCCCGTTCACCGAGCACCTGGGCCCGGACGGCCGCTGGCGCGCACCCGCCGACCTCGCCGAGCACTACCGGGGGCTCGGGGTTGCCGACGCCTCGACCGTGGGCGCGTACTGCGGCTCCGGGGTCACCGCGACCTCCGTGCTGCTCGCCCTGGAGCACTCCGGGGTGCGGTCGCCCGACCACCCCGCCGCGCTGTACGTCGGGAGCTGGTCGAACTGGAGTGCCGACCCGGCCCGCCCGATCGCGGTCGGCGCCGAGCCGGAGTCGTCGTGAACGCCTACGGTTCGTACTCATGAGCACCTCGCCCGCCGTGGTCTGGACCCCCCGCTACCTCGGTTACCGGCTCAGCGAGACCCACCCGCTGGACCCGATCCGGCTGGATCTGACCATGCGGCTGGCCACCGGCCTCGGCGTGCTCGAGGGCATCGACATCCTCACCCCAGAGCCGGCGCCCGACGAGGAGATCGAGCGGATACACCGGCCGTCCTACCTGGCCGCGGTGAAGACCGCACCGGAGGCGCCGTTCGACGTCGGCCACGGTCTCGGCACGCTGGACAACCCGATCTTCTTCGGCATGCACGAGGCCAGCGCGTTGGTGTGCGGGGGCTCGCTGCTGGCCGCCAAGCAGATCGCCGACGGGCGGGTCGACCGTGCGGTGAACATCGCCGGCGGCCTGCACCACGCGATGGCGGCGTCAGCGTCCGGCTTCTGCGTCTACAACGACTGTGCGGTGGCCATCTCCTGGCTGCTGGACCACGGCTTCGACCGGATCGCCTACGTGGACGTCGACGTGCACCACGGCGACGGCGTGCAGGCGGCTTTCCAGGACGACCCCCGGGTGCTCACCATCTCGGTGCACCAGCACCCGATGACGCTGTGGCCGGGCACCGGGTGGCCCCGTGAGGTGGGCTCCGGCGCGGCCGAGGGCACCTCGGTCAACCTGGCGCTGCCACCGGGCACCCGCGACGGATCCTGGCTGCGCGCCTTCCGCGCGGTGGTTCCCTCGCTGCTCGCCGAGTTCCGCCCGTCGCTGCTGGTCACCCAGTGCGGCGTGGACACCCACCACGAGGACCCGCTGGCCGAGCTGAGCCTCACGGTCGACGGCCACCGGGCGATCTACCAGGAGCTGCGCCGGCTGGCCGATGCCACCGCCGGTGGCAAGTGGCTGGCCCTGGGCGGGGGCGGGTACGGCCTGTTCCGGGTGGTGCCCCGGTCCTGGACGCATCTGCTGGCCACCGTGCTGGACCGGGACGTGGATGCCGACCGCGGTATCCCCGCCGACTGGGTGGCGCACACCGCCGGGCTCACCGGTCGCCCGCTGCCGACCACGATGGGCGAGAACGCGCCGGTGGACCACCAGCCCTGGGGCACCGGAGGTGACCCGGTGGACGACGCGGTACGGGAGACCAGGCGCGCGGTGTTCCCGCTGCACGGGCTCGACCCCGACGATCCCCGGGACTGACGGATGTCCGGTGCCGAACGCGGGTACGGGGCGGGGCAGCACACGGCGGCCGGGCCGGAGCCCACCCCGGACACCGCGGCACCCGGCCCGGAGGACAGCGGCTACCCCCGGCACCGGGAGGCCGACGTGGTCGCCTCCGACGGTGGTGTGGTGCACCTGCGCCCGATCCGCCCCACCGACGCCGACGCACTCGTCGAGTTCCATGCCCAGCTCTCCCCGCGCACCCGCTACCTGCGCTACTTCGGGGCGTACCCGCGGATACCACCGCGCGACCTGGTCCGGTTCACCGTCGTCGACCACCACGACCAGGTCGCCTTCGTCGGGCTGCTCGGCAGCGAGATCGTCGCGGTCGGGCGCTACGTGCGACTCGACGAGAGCCTGTCGGCCGAGGTCGCGTTCGTGGTCCGGGACGACCACCAGGGCCGGGGGTTGGGTTCGATCCTGCTCGAGCACCTGACGGCGGCGGCCCGGGAGAGCGGACTGCGGCGCTTCGAGGCCGAGGTGCTGGCGGAGAACCACCAGATGGTGCGGGTGTTCCGCGACGCCGGCTACCAGGTCAGCCGCGAGTACGCCGAAGGAGTGCTGCACCTCGAGTTCGACGTCGACCCGACGGAACGGTCGCTGGCGGTGCGGGACGCCCGGGAGCAGGCCGCCGAGGCTCGCGGTGTGCACAACGCGCTGCACCCCAGGTCGATTGCGGTGATCGGCGCGTCCAACGACCCCGCGAAGATCGGCCATGCCGTGCTGGCCAACCTGCTGCGGGGCAACTTCAGCGGCCCGGTGTTCCCGGTCAACCCGTCGGCCCGGTCGGTGCGCGGAGTGCGCGCATACCGCTCGGTCACCGAGATCCCGGACGAGGTGGACCTCGCGGTGATCGCGATCCCGGCCGCCGGCGTCGACAGTGTGATGGACTCCTGCCTGGCCAAGGGCGTGAAGTGCCTGGTGGTGCTCAGCTCCGGCTTCGCCGACGCCGGGCCGCCAGGGGTGGCCGCACAGCGCCGGCTCGTCGAGCAGGCCAGGGCGCACGGCATGCGGGTAATCGGCCCGAACGCGCTCGGCGTGATCAACACCGCTCCGGAGTACTCGCTCAACGCGACGCTCGCACCCGAGCTGCCCGGCCGGGGCCGGGTCGGGTTCTTCTGCCAGTCCGGGGCGCTCGGCATCGCCATCCTGGCCGGGCTGCGCGACCGGGGCCTGGGGCTGTCCACCTTCGTCTCCGCCGGCAACCGCGCCGACCTGTCCGGCAACGACCTGCTGCAGTACTGGCAGACCGATCCGGCCACCGAGGTGGTGCTGCTCTACCTGGAGACGTTCGGTAACCCGCGCAAGTTCGCCCGGCTGGCCCGGCGGGTGGCCCGGACCAAGCCGGTGGTGGCGGTCAAGAGCGGGCGGTTCGCCGCGCAGCTGCCCTCGTTCGGCACCAACGGCGAGCCGGTCGACGACGCGAGCGTGCAGGCGCTGTTCGAGCAGGCCGGGGTGATCAGGGTGCAGACCCTGCCCCAGCTCTTCGACACCGCGCAGCTGCTGGCCTACCAGCCGCTGCCGGCCGGCCCCCGGGTGAGCGTGGTGGGCAACTCCAGCGCGCTCGGGCTGTTGGTCACCGACGCCCTGCTCGACGAGGGGCTGTACCCGGCCGGCCCACCGGTGGACGTCGGTACGGCGGCAACGCCCGAGCAGTTCGCCGAGGCCGTCTCCGCCGCCGCGCACGCGTCCGACACCGACGCCCTGATCGCGGTGTTCGTCCCGCCGGTGGCCACGCCGGGGCTGGAGTACGCCCGCGCGTTGCGGTCCGCCGTCGAAGGGGCCGGCAAGCCGGTACTGAGCACGTTCCTCGCCGTCGAGGGCGTGCCGGCGGAGCTGGCGGTGCCGGGTCCGGACGGTCAGCCGGGGCGCGGGTCGGTCCCCAGTTACCCCAGCCCGGAGCGGGCGGTCGCAGCGCTCGCGCGGGTGCTGCGCTACGCCCGCTGGCGGGAGGCGCCGGTGGGGGAGTTCGTCCGCCCGGACGGCATCCGGCGGGAGGACGCCCGGGCGCTGGTGCACGAACGGCTCGGTGCCGCCGGCGCGTCGATCCCGCTGGCGGACCCGGACGCGACCGCGCTGCTGGCCTGTTACGGGATCGAGGTCACCCCGTTCCGGCTGGTCGACTCGCTCGACTCGGCGCGGGCGGCCGCCGAGGAGTTGGGCTACCCGGTCGCGATCAAGGGGGTCGGCGAGCGCTGGCAGGGGCCCGAGCTGATCGGCATCCGCCTCGACCTGGGCTCCCCGGACGCGGTCGCCGACGCCTACCGCGACCTGGCCCAGGTGACCGAGCGGGCCGAGCTCTACGTGCAGCGGATGGCGCCGAAGGGGCTGTCCTGCGTGCTGGAGGTGCTCGACGACCCGTCGTTCGGCTCGCTGCTCTCCTTCGGCCTGTCCGGCATCGCCACCGAGCTGCTCGGCGACCGGGCGCTGCGGGTCATCCCGCTGTCCACGGCGGATGCCGCCCGGCTGATCCGGGCGCCGAGGGCGGCCCCGCTGCTGTCCGGCTACGGCGGTGCGACGCCGGTCGACCTGGCCGCCCTGGAGGATCTGGCGCTGCGGTTGAGCTGCCTGGCCGAGGACCTGCCGGAGGTGCGGTCGCTGCGGCTGGGTCCGGTGCTGGCCTCGGCCGGGGCGTCCTCGGTCACCGCCGCCCGGATCGTGCTCGGCCCGCCGCCCAACTGGCAGGACGGCGGGCCGCGCCGGCTCGCCTGAGCGCGCCGACCCCGTTCCGCCGCGCGGGGTGCGGCCCGGCCCGCGCGGCGTGCGGCGGGCGGCGTGCGGCGGCCCGCACAGACCTGGTGCCGCTGGCACAGACCGTGCAGAGTCTGTGCGGCGAGCACCGGGTCTGTGCCGGGTCGGACCGTCAGCGGAAGCTGACCTGCAGGGTGGGCTGGCTGGTGGAGGCGAAGAAGTCGTTTCCCTTGTCGTCGACCACGACGAACGCGGGGAAGTCCTCGACCTCGATCTTCCAGACCGCTTCCATGCCGAGCTCCGGGTACTCGAGCACGTCGACCTTGCGGATGCAGTCCTTGGCCAGCCGGGCCGCCTGGCCACCGATCGAGCCCAGGTAGAAGCCGCCGTGCCGCTGGCAGGACTCGGTGACCTGACGGGACCGGTTGCCCTTGGCCAGCATCACCATCGACCCGCCGGCGGCCTGGAACCGCTCCACGTAGGAGTCCATCCGCCCCGCCGTGGTCGGGCCGAACGAGCCGGACGCGTAACCGGCCGGGGTCTTGGCCGGCCCGGCGTAGTACACCGGGTGATCACGCAGGTAGTCCGGCATCGGCTCGCCGGCATCCAGTCGCTCGGCGATCTTCGCGTGCGCGATGTCCCGAGCCACCACCATGGATCCGGTCAACGCCAGCCGGGTCTTCACCGGCAGCTGGGACAGCTGAGCGCGGATCTCCGACATGGGCCGGTTCAGATCGACTCGCACCACGTCGGTCTCGGCCGGCAGGTCATCCTCGGCCACCTCGGGCAGGAACCGGGCCGGGTCGCGTTCCAACTGCTCCAGGAACACTCCGTCGGCAGTGATCTTCGCCTTGGCCTGGCGGTCGGCCGAGCAGGACACCGCGATGCCCACCGGCAGTGACGCCCCGTGCCGGGGCAGCCGGATCACCCGCACGTCGTGGCAGAAGTACTTGCCGCCGAACTGCGCGCCGATGCCGAACTGGCGGGTCAGTTCCAGTACCTGCGCCTCGAGGTCGCGGTCCCGGAACGCCTCGCCCATCCCGGAGCCGCGCTCGGGCAGGGTGTCCAGGTAGCGCGCCGAAGCGAGCTTGGCCACCTTGAGGGTGTACTCGGCCGACATCCCGCCGACGACGACGGCCAGGTGGTACGGCGGACAGGCGGCGGTGCCGAGCGAGCGCAGCTTCTCGTCCAGGAACTGGGCCAGCCGCATAGGGTTCAGCAGCGCCTTGGTCTCCTGGTACAGGTAGGTCTTGTTGGCCGACCCGCCGCCCTTGGCCAGTACCAGGAACTCGTACCTCGGCCGGTCGCCCGGGATGTGCGTCAGTTCGATCTGGGCGGGCAGGTTCGAGCCGGTGTTGAGTTCCTCCCAGAACGTGGTCGGCGCCATCTGCGAGTAGCGCAGGTTGAGCTCCTGGTAGGCCTCGAACACCCCCCGGGAGATCGCGGCCTCGTCGGCACCGCCGGTCAGCACGCCCTCGGTGCGCTTGCCGATCACGATCGCGGTGCCGGTGTCCTGACACATCGGCAGGACGCCGCCCGCTGACACGCAGGCGTTGCGCAGCAGGTCGGTGGCGACGAAGCGATCGTTCGCGCTGGCTTCCGGGTCGTCGATGATCGAGCGCAGCTGCGCAAGGTGGGACGGGCGGAGCAGATGTTGGATGTCGGTCACGGCGGCCTTGACCAGGCCGGTGAGGGTGGCGGGCTCGATCCGGAGGAAGTCCTGGCCGTCAACTCGCAGCGGCGTGACGCCGCCCAGGTCGAGCTGGCGGTACTCGGTGTCGTCCGGGCCGAGCGGGAGTACGTCAATGTGGTGGAACTCGGGCACGAGCAAAAGGTACCCGGCTCAGCCGAGTGTGGCCGCTCGAGCTGCGGACCTGGGCTCGCACAGACCGGGTGCGGGCCGACTCGCACAGACCGGGTGCGGGCCGCGCAGACTCTGCAACGTTTGTGCGGCCCGCGGCAGGTCTGTGCGGCCGAGGACTGGGCACCGGGGACCGCGGCACCGGGGACGACAACAGCCGCCCCCGAGGGTGGGGCGGCTGTTGTCGTGGTGCTTGGCGCCGCCGTAGTGGCGGGGCGCCCGTCGGTCAGCTGGCGTAGGCGCGCAGCCGGTTGGCCCGGTCGCCCACCCGCAGCTTCGCCATGACCTCACGCTCGATCTGGCGGACCCGCTCGCGGGACAGCCCGAACGAACGGCCGATCTGGTCCAGCGTGCGCGGCTGGCCGTCGTCCAGGCCGTAGCGCATGCGGATCACGTTCTGCTCCCGGTCGTCGAGCGTGGCCAGCACCCGGCGCAGGTCGTCGTGCAGCAGGTGCGAGATGACCGTGGTCTCGGCGTCGGTGGCCTCGGCGTCCTCGATGAAGTCGCCCAGCGGGGCCTCTTCCTCGTTGCCCACCGGCATGTCCAGGCTCACCGGGTCGCGGGAGTGGTCCAGCAGGTCGGCGATCTTCTCCTCGGCGATCCCGGACTCCGCCGCAATCTCCGCGTGGGTGGCGTCGCGGCCGAGCCGCTGGTGCAGGTCGCGCTTCACCCGGGCGATCTTGTTGACCTGCTCCACCAGGTGCACGGGCAGCCGGATGGTGCGGGCCTGGTCGGCCATGCCACGGGTGATGGCCTGCCGGATCCACCAGGTCGCATAGGTGGAGAACTTGAAGCCCTTGGCGTAGTCGAACTTCTCGACCGCGCGGATCAGACCCAGGTTGCCCTCCTGGATCAGGTCGAGCAGCGGCATGCCGCGACCGGTGTAGCGCTTGGCCAGCGACACTACGAGCCGCAGGTTCGCCTCCAGCAGGTGGTTGCGGGCCCGCTCGCCGTCGCGCACCAGGGCGCGCAGGTCAGCGGCCTGCTGGCGGGAGAGTTCGGTGTCCGTGTTGAGCATGTGGTTGGCGAAAACGCCGGCTTCGATACGCTTGGCGAGATCAACCTCTTGCTCAGCCGTCAAAAGCGCGCGTTTGCCGATACCATTGAGATACACCCGCACGAGGTCGGCGGCTGGGCTCTGCGCGTCCAGCTCTTCGGCCGTCGGCTCGAGCTCCGGGGTCATCGACTCCGGGGCGGTTGAGGCGATCCGTCGTCGTTCCATGGTCTGCGGCGCAGTCATAGTGAGGTCCCTCCCTACGCGTACCGCTGGGGCATCTCGCGGTGTCCTCTGTGCGGCTTCACTAGGTAATACGCATCAGGGGGGACAATCGTTCCCAAAACCGGGACGTGGCCTGGCGCACTCCTGAGTTTCCTGAGAACCCAAACCGCGCCGTGTATGGGGTATACAGCGCGTGACCTGGGGATCTGTCCGGGTGACGGAATCCGGCCGCCGGCTGAGGGTCATCGGGCGTGGTGTGACCGCCGTCAAAGTCCATCGCCGGACCTCCTCCCGGTTGCCCGGCCGGCCCGGCCCGCCCGGCGGCGCGCTCCCGAGGGACCTCGGCGGGTGCGTACTGACCGGTAGGACGGCAGGATGCCCTGGGAACGTGGAGGAGGCGCGACCGTGACCAGCACCGAAGAGTCGCTCACCCAGGTCAGGGAGACCGCCGCCGAGATCGTGTCCGGTCTCCGCGAGCTGCTCGGTGCCGACGACATGTTGCCCAGGCTGGACCCGGTCGGCTTCGGGGCCGCGCTGCGCCGGGCCGCTTTCTCACTGGCCGGCCGGCCGTTCCCGGTGGCGCGGGCCACCCTGGACTACTGGGGCGGCACCGGGCGGGCCGCGCTCGCGTCGGTGCTGCGCGCCGCCGGGGTGGACGTGCCGGGACCGGCGGAGGTGGCCGACGACGACCGCCGCTACCGCGACCCGGCCTACACCTCGAACGCCTGGTTCTATCTGTCCCGCCAGCAGCACGCGCTGTTCGCGGGCTACCTGCGCGCGCTGTTCGATCACGCCGAGGTGGATGACCGGACCCGGGCGAAGGTGGACTTCGCGCTCGGTCAGATCATCGATGCCACCGCGCCGGCCAACTTCCCGATGACCAATCCGACGGTGCTCAAGCGGGCGTTCGACACCGGCGGGCAGAGCCTGCTGCACGGGCTGCGCAACATGGTCCGCGACCTGGCGACCAACCAGGGCCTGCCGCGGCAGGTGACGCCAGGGCAGTTCACCGTGGGCCGGGAACTGGCGGCCACCGCGGGCAAGGTGGTCTTCCGCAACCGGCTGATCGAGCTGATCCAGTACGCCGCGCAGACCGACACGGTGCACCAGGTGCCGATGCTGTTCAGCCCGCCGTGGATCAACAAGTACTACGTGATGGACCTGGCGCCGGGGAAGAGCCTGGTGGAGTGGGCGGTCAAGCACGGCCACACCTGCTTCATGATCAGCTATCGGAACCCGGACGAGAGCCTGCGCGACGTCGGGATGGCCGACTACCTGCGGGAGGGCCCGCTCGCCGCGCTCGAGGTCATCGAGGAGATCACCGGCGAACCGGCGGCCAACGTCGTGGCGCTGTGCCTCGGCGGCACGCTGGCGACCGCCGCGGCGGCCTGGCTAGCCGCGCGGCGGCGGCCCGGCGTCGCCTCGCTGACGCTGATGAACACGCTGCTGGACTTCGAGGTGCCCGGTCAGCTGGGCGTGTTCGCCGACCCCGAGGCGGTCGCCAACCTGAGCCGGTTGATGCGGCGGGACGGTTACCTGCCGGCACAGAGCATGAAGGCCACCTTCGACGCGCTGCGCGCCACCGACCTGGTGTGGAACTACGTGGTCAACGACTGGCTGCTGGGCGCGGACCCGGCTCCGTTCGACCTCCTCACCTGGAACGCCGATTCGACCCGGATGCCGGCCACCATGCAGACCGAGTACCTGCGCACCTGTTACCTGGAGAACCAGCTGGCCAAGGGCAAGATGGAGCTGGCCGGCGAGCGGCTGGACCTCAGCGACGTGCAGCAGGACGCCTACGTGATCACCGCCGAGTCCGATCACATCGCCCCGTGGCGCTCGGTGTACACCGGCGCCCGGTTGCTCGCCGGCCCGGTGCGGTTCGTGCTGTCCAACTCCGGGCACATCGCCGGCGTGGTCAACCCGCCGGGCCCCAAGTCCCGGCACTGGTGCGCCGAGGGCGCCGACCTGCCGGCCGACGTGGCGGACTGGCGGGCCGCCGCGGTCGAACGCACCGCGAGCTGGTGGACCGACTGGACACCCTGGATCGAGGCGCGCGCGGGCCGGCGGGGCCGCCCGCCGGAACTGGGTAGCGCCGCCCATCCGCCGCTCGCGGACGCCCCGGGCAGCTATGTGCACGCCTGACCCGGCGTCCGCCGGCCAGGGCGACGAGGGCGCCCCCGGTGCTGTCTGTGGATCAACCGATTCTTCCGGGACACAATGAGGGGTATGAGCGAGCAGCGGCCCGACGAGGATGCCGGGCAGCCGGGCACCGATCCGTGGTCGGCGCAGATGGATGCGCTGGGCGGGTTCATCCGCGCGCAGCGGCACCTGGCGAACCTGTCGCTGCGTGAGATGGCCAGCCTGACCAGCGTGTCCAATGCGTACCTCAGCCAGATCGAGCGCGGCCTGCACCAGCCCTCCCTGAAGGTGCTGCGCTCGATCGCGGACGCGCTGAACCTGAGCACCGAGCAGTTGCTCGCCCAGACCGGCTGGATGCGCGGGAGCAACGGCCACCGGGTGGGCGGCGGCGCGGCCGAGGAGCCGGCGCCGTCGAGCCGGGGCGCCGGCGACGCCCCGGACACCGAGGACGCGATCCGGCGGGACCCCCGGCTGTCGCCCGCCCAGCGTGAGGCGCTGCTCGGGGTGTACCGCAGCTTCACCGCCGGGGGATCCACCGGCTGAACCGCCCGCCGAACCGCCTGCTGAACCCCCTGCTGAACGGCCCGCCGAACCGCCCGCCGGAACCGCCCGCGGAACCGCGGTGAGGCGGTTCATGCCGATCCGCGATTGAAATACTTAACGAGGGTGCGTAGTTTGGTGGGCAGACACCGTAAGCATCATCGGAGAGGCACACCCATGAGCACCGCCCAGGAACAGTTCACCGACTTCGCCCAGCGCGGCCAGCAGACACTGATCAACGCCGTCAAGGACTGGACCGACACGGCGGCCGGGTACGCGCGGACCGTCGCCGGCGCGCAGTCGGAGCTGCCGACGGCCGGGGACGTGGTGGACAACGTCTTCGACTTCGCCGAGCAGCTGCTGCGCGGGCAGCGTGAGCTCGCCGCCAACCTGGTCGCCGCCGGCACCGAGGTCGCCGAAGCGACGCGCAAGGCCGCCGAGCAGGCCACCCAGGCCGCGACCGCCGCCGCCGACCGGGTGATCGACCGGACCGGCGCGACCGGCTGAGCCGGCGGGCTGAGCTCCGGTGAGCCGGCCCTAGTCTGAGCCGGCCCAAGTCCGCCGGCTGAGCGCCGATGAGCCTGAGCCGATGCCGGTGAGCCCGGGCTGATCCCCGCCCGCCTGGCCGGCGAGCGGGGATCAGCTGTTGAAGCCCATCCCGGTGGCGTCCATCGCGCGCAGCCAGGCGTTGCGCCGCCCGTCCCTGGCATCGGCGCGGGCCAGTGACCAGCAGGTCAGCTGCGCGCCGAGCCAGCGCAGCGGCTCCGGCGGGAACGGCAGCGGGGTACTGCGCACCATCTTCAGCGCGGTCCGCTCGGTCTGCTCGCCGTCCAACAGGTCGAGCATCACCTGGGCGCCGAACCGGGTCGCGGCGACCCCGAGCCCGGTGAAGCCGAGTGCATAGCTGATGCGGCCGCGCCCGGCGGTGCCGAAAAAGGCGCTGTAGCGGCTGCAGGTGTCGATCACGCCGCCCCAGCTGTGGGTGAAGCGCACGTCGTCGAGCTGCGGAAACGTCTCGAAGAAGTGGCCGGCCAGGTTCCGGAAGGTGGCCGGCCGCTGATCCAGCTCGGCACCCACCCTGGACCCGAAGTGGTAGACCATGTCGTAGCCGCCCCACAGGATCCGGTTGTCGGCGGTCAACCGGTAGTAGTGGAACAGGTTCGCCGCGTCCGCGATGCCCTCGCGCCCGTGCCAGCCGATCGAGTCGAGCTGCCCGGCGGTCAGTGGTTCGGTCACCAGCACGTGGTCGTAGACCGGCACGATGTAGCGGCGCAGCCTCGGTACCAGCGGCTGGAACGCGTTGGTGGCCAGCGCCACCCGCCGACCGGTCACCCGCCCGTACGGGGTGCTCACCGCCGTGGCGACGCCGCGCCGCGCCAGCCCGGTGGCCGGACTGCGCTCGAAGATGCGGACACCCAGTTGCAGGCATGCGCGCTTGAGGCCCCAGGCCAGCTTGGCCGGGTGCACCATCGCCACGCCCCGCGGGTTGCGGACCGCGGCCAGGTAGGTCGGTGAGTGGACCGCCGCGCGGATCGCCTCGCCGTCGAGGAACTCCAGGTCCGACCCGTGCCGGGGACCCTGCTCGACCTCGTCGGCCAGCGCGGCGACCTCGTGCGGCCGGGTCGCCACATCCAGCTGGCCGGTGCGTTCCCACTCGCAGTCGATGCCGTAGCGGCGGACCGTGGCCTCGAGCTCGTCCAGGTTCTCCATGCCGAGGCGCTGCAGGGTGTCCAGCTCGCCCGGCCACCGCTGCAGCCCGTTGTTGAAGCCGTGGGTGAGGGTCGCCTCGCAGAACCCGCCGTTGCGCCCGGAGGCCGCCCAGCCGACCTCGTGCGCCTCCAGTAGCACCACGTCGCGCCCGGCGTCGCGTTCCTTGGCGAGCAGCGCGGTCCACAGTCCGCAGTAGCCGCCGCCGACCACCACCAGGTCGCACTCGGTGTCGCCCACGAGTGCGGGCCGGGCCGCCGGCCGGGCCGGGTCGGTCAACCAGAACGGGGCCGGCTCGGCTTCGACAAGGGACCGTGCTGGGTCGCATTGGGACACTGATCCCGGCGTGGACATGACAGAAGCATACGTAATTAGTCGTCAAATATGTAAAGAGCAACGGATATCGTTGTCACGGATGCCACGGACGTCACTGGCTGTTCCTGGCCGGCCTGACGCACCGGCCTGTCGCGCACTGGTCTGGTGGGGCGGCGCTGTTGTAATGGCCGGGTGACACGCGAGACCGCGCCGCTGGACGAGATCTCCAAGCGGATCATCGAGCAGTTGCAGGACGACGGCCGGCGGCCGTACGCCACCATCGGCAGGGCCGTGGGACTGTCCGAGACCGCCGTCCGGCAGCGGGTGCAGCGGCTCTCCGACGCCGGAGTGATCCAGATCGTGGCGGTCACCGACCCGCTGCGGGTGGGCATGCTCCGCCAGGCGATGGTCGCGGTGAACGTCGCGGGGCCGATCGAGCCGGTCGCCGATGCGCTGGCCGAGCTGCCCGAGGTGCCGTACGTGGTGATCTGCGGCGGGCGCTTCGACATCCTGGTCGAGGTGGTCTGCGTGGATGACGCGAGCCTGCTCGAGCTGATCTCCAGCCGGATCCGCACGCTGGCCGGCGTGCGCAACGCCGAGGCGCTGGTCTACCTGCGGCTGTGCAAGGACTCCTACCGGTGGGCCATCCCGTGACGGTTCTGGCGGCCGGCCCGCCGGCCCTCTCTCGGCGCGGTCTCCAGCGCGGTCAGGAACAGCTCCAGGGCCAGCGGGAACGAGCTGCTCGACAGCCTGGGCAGCAGTTCGTCGAAGGTGGCCGCGATGTTCGGGTACTGCTCGGGCGGCAGCGAGGCGTACCCGGACCGCCAGGCGCGTTCCGGGGAGTCCGTCCCTGGGCCGGACTGGGCGGCGGCGTCCAGTGCCGAGAAGGCGAGCACCAGGTCGATGAACGAGAGGTAGTGCCGGACCGCCTCGGCGTCGTCGAAACCGGCGCCGCGCATGATGCCCAGCATCATCTCGACCGTCTTGATCTCGTTCGGCCGGCCGGTGACCCGGGACGCCGCGAGCACCGCCGTGCGCGGGTAGGCCAGGTTCCTGCGGTACACCAGCACGGCCAGCTGGCGCAGGTCGCCGATCCAGTTTCCGGTGGGGCGGAACAGCTCGAGCGACCGGCCGATCAGCTCGTCCGCGACGGCCAGCAGCAGCTCGTCCTTGCTCGGGAAGTACCGGTAGATCGCGGTGGCGTCCGAGCCCAGCGCGGCGCCGAGGCGGCGCATGGACAGTGCCTCACCGCCGTGCTGCTCGATCAGCCGCATGCTGGTCTGCACGATCAGTTCCTCGGAGAGCACCTGCCCGCTGCGCGTCGGACGCCGTCGGCGCCGCTCGGTGGGGACGCGGTCGCTGGCCATTCGAGCAGGGCAACACGGGTGCGCTGTTATGTCAACGCTATTGACCTAGTCGTGGTGGACGACGTTCCACAAGTTCACCTGCCAGGGTGAAGGGGTCGGCGTTGGCGACATCGGGGTATCGACCAGAGGTGGCTGGGCCGGCGGTGCCCGCGCCGGACCGACAACTCAAACCCTCGGTCGGTGCGCTGGGCGGCTGGGCCGTCGCCGCGTCCGGGGTGGCGGCACTTCCGCACCGGCCAGGGAACCGAGGACCTGACCCTGGACCTGCGAACGCCGGAGGCCGACCGTGTCCGCTGACCTGATCTTCACCGGCGGCCCGGTGTACCTGGGCGGGGCGCGGGTCGGAACCGGCGTCGCGGTGACCGGTGACCGGATCAGCGCGGTGGGCGCCGAGGCGGCCCGCGCGCTGGCCGGCCCGCGTACCGAGGTGGTCGACCTGGCCGGGCGGCTGCTGCTACCCGGGTTCGTCGACGCGCACGTGCGCGCGGTGGGCGGGGGCGTCGAGCTCGGCCAGTGCGACCTGAGCGGCGCCGAGGCCGCGCCCGACTACCTGCGGCTGGTCGCCGACCACGCCGCCGCGCGCCCGGACGAGCCGTGGATCTCGGGCGGCGGCTGGGCACTGGCCGCGTTCGCCGGCGGCATCCCCACCCGGGAGCTGCTCGACGCGGTGGTGCCGGACCGGCCGGTGTACCTGGTCAACCGGGACCATCACGGCGCCTGGGTGAACAGCAGGGCACTCGAGCTGGCCGGGATCGACCGGCGCAGCGCCGACCCGGTGGACGGGCGGATCGAGCGCGACGCCGACGGGGTGCCCAACGGCATGCTGCAGGAGGGCGCCGCGCACCTGGTCGGGCGGTTGTTGCCGGCGGTCACCGCGGCGGACCGGCTGGCCGGGCTGCTGCGGGCGCAGCGGCTGCTGCACTCGCTGGGCATCACCGCCTGGCAGGACGCGCTGCTGGGCTCCTTCAACGGGATGGAGGACCCGAGCGGGGCCTACCTGGCCGCGGTCGCCGGCGGGCAGCTCACCGCGCGGGTCAGCGGCGCACTGTGGTGGGACCGGGCGCTGGGGGCCGAGCAGATCGACGACCTGCTGCGGCGGCGGGCGCTGTTGGCGGCACCGCCGCTGCGCGCGCGCACCGTGAAGATCATGCAGGACGGGATCGCGGAGAACCACACCGCCGCGCTGCTGGAGCCGTACCTGACCCCGTGCGGCTGCGCGGGCGCCAACCGGGGCCACAGCTTCGTCGACCCCGCCGAACTGGGCAAGTACGTGGTGGCGCTGGACGCGCTGGACTTCCAGGTGCACTTCCACGCGCTCGGTGACCGGGCCGTCCGGGAGGCACTGGACGCGGTGGCCGCCGCGCGGGAGGCCAACGGCGACCGGGGCAACCGCCACCACCTGGCGCACCTGCAGGTGGTGCACCCGGACGACATCCCGCGGTTCGCCCAGCTCGGCGCGGTGGCCAACATCCAGCCGCTCTGGGCCTGCCACGAGCCGCAGATGGACGAGCTCACCATCCCGTTCCTGGGGCCCGAGCGGACCGCGCGGCAGTACCCGTTCGGCGCGCTGCTGGCCTCCCGGGCCCGGCTCGCCGGCGGCAGCGACTGGCCGGTGAGCAGCCCCGACCCGCTGCACGGCATCCACACGGCGGTCAACCGGGTCGCCCCGGGCGGGGACGGGCCGGTGTTCCTGCCCGAGCAGCGCATCGGGCTGGCCGCGGCGCTGGACCTCTACACGGCCGGCTCGGCCTACGTCTGCCACGCCGACGACACCGGACGCATCGCCGAGGGCCACCTGGCCGACCTGACCGTGCTGGACCGCGACCTGTTGCGTCAGCCGCCGGAGCGGATCGCCGACGCCTCGGTGGACCTGACCTTCGTCGGCGGGCGGTGCGTCTACGCCCGCTGACCGGCAAGTCAGTCGGCCGGCGGGTTCGCCTCGACGAGCACGGTGAACGGGCCGTCGTTGACCGACTCGACGGCCATCATGGCGCCGAACCGGCCGGTCTCGACCCGCGCGCCCCGCTCCCGCAGCAGCGCCACCACCCGCTCCACCAGCGGCTCGGCCAGCTCCGGCGCCGCGGCGGCCGACCAGGACGGGCGGCGGCCCTTGCGGGTATCGCCGTAGAGGGTGAACTGGCTGACCACCAGCAGCGGTGCGCCGGCGCTCGCGCAGGACTGCTCGTCGCGCAGCAGCCGCAGCTCGTGCAGCTTGCGGGCGAGCACGGCGGCCTGCTCAGGGCCGTCGTCGCGGTGCACCCCGAGCAGCACCAGCAGCCCCGGCTCGTCGATCGCGCCGACCACGTCGCCGTCCACCCGCACCGCCGCGCTGCTGACCCGGGCGGCGACCGCCCTCACCCGAGCCGCCCGGTGGCCGGCGCCGGGGCACTACCGGACGCCGGACGGGCCCCGGCCCACTCCGCCGGTACCAGCAGGCCGTGCCGCACCAGCTCGCGCACCGCCGGCAGACTGGCCGCCACCAGTTCGTCCACCGGGCGGTCCTGGGAGAAGGAGAGCAGCGCCAGCAGCTCGCCCAGCGGCAGCGCACCCTGACAGCCGGCCAGCAGCGCGGCGGCCACCTCGTCCACCTGGTGCCGCCAGCCCGGGCCGTCCACCCGGCGCACGGTGGACAGGACGGACTCCCAGCCTTCCTCGCCGGCCCGGGAGACGTTCTCCAGCACGACCGAGGGCGCCACCGTCAGCCTGGTGTCCAGCAGCCCATCGTCGTCGCGCCCGCGCAGCCAGTCCACCCGGTCCAGCCAGCCCGCGGTCTCCACGCCCAGCGGGTCGGCAAGCGCCTGGGGCAGGTCCTCACAGAGCACGGTCGGCTCCACCCGGCCGGCGGCCGAGCCGGTGTTGCGCAGCGTGATGAACCCGAAGCCGACGCCCTCCACCCGGCTGCTGTCGAACCAGGACAGCCACTCCTCGGCATCGCGGCGGCCGGCGGGGGAGGACGGGTCGATGCCGGAGTCGCGCATCCAGGTGCCCACGTAGAGCGCCGGGTCGGCCACCTCACGCTGAACGAACCAGGCGTCCAGCCCGCCCCCCGGCGGCAGCCAGGAGGTCACCCGGTCCGGCCAGTCCTCGCCGCGCACGTGCAGCCAGCAGGCCAGCAGCTGGGCCACCCCGCCGTCGGCGAGCAGCCCGGGCAGCGCGCCGACCAGCCGGGCCGCCACGTCGTCGCCGGCCAGCCCGGAGTCGCGGTAGGTGTGGCGCACCCGGGGCGGCCCGACCACGAACGGCGGGTTGCTCACGATCTGGTCGAACCGCTCGCCGGCCACCGGCTCCAGCCAGGAACCGGCGCGCAGCTCCACGTCCACCCCGCTGAGCGCGAAGGTGGCCCCGGCCAGCGCCAGCGCGCGCGGGTTCACGTCGGTGGCCACCAGGTGCCCGGCGTAGCGGGCCGCGTGCAGCGCCTGCACCCCGCAGCCGGTGCCGAGGTCGAGCAGGCGGCCGACCGGGCGGCGCACCGTCGCCGACGCGAGGGTGAGCGAGGCCTGGCCGACGCCGAGCACGTGGTCGGCGCGCAGCTCCCGGGACTGGCTCATGGTCCGGGCCCGGTCCAGGTCGGAGACCACCCACCAGGACCCGTCGTCGTCGCCGTGCGGACGGACGTCGAGCGCGGCGTCGAGCCCGGGACCGTCCCCGTTGCGCTCGCCGTGCCGGAGCAACCCGGCGGCGACCGCCCGCTCGACGGTCACCGGGGCCAGTGCCTCGGCCACCGCGTCGGCCGGCTCGGTGTCACCGAGCAGGAACAGCCGCACCAGGGTGCCGAGCGGGCCACCGTCCGCGCTGGCCAACCGGGCCGGCACCGGCTCGTCGCGGCCCAGTGCGGCGTGCGCGTCCTCGCCGAGCAGCTCCGGCACCCCGTCGACGTCGTAGCCCACCCGCTGGAACGCCGCGCGCAGCGCGGCGCACAGATCGGGATCCAACCGAGGGTTCATGAATCGATCCTGTCACCGAGCCTGTCGCCCGGGCCCCGAGACCCCACGGGGTAGCCTGGTCGTCCCTTCACGAACGGTGGGTGGCAGGTGGTGCCGACGGCGCCGCCCGCCACGCACCACTGTCCCGGGAGAGATCGTGGCCCTGAGTCTGAGCCTGCGTGACGACGCCGACGCCCTGCTGGACCGGGATCCGCTGGCGCTGCTCATCGGCATGGTGCTGGACCAGCAGATCCCGCTGGAGCGCGCGTTCTCCAGTCCGTACGAGCTGACCCAGCGGCTGGGGCACGACCTGGACGCGCGCGAGCTCGCCGAGTTCGACCCGGAGGCACTGGCGGCGGTGTTCGGCGAGCCCCCGGCGCTGCACCGGTTCCCGAAGTCGATGGCCGGGCGGGTGCAGGAGGTGTGCCGGGCACTCGTGGAGCGGTACGACGGCGACGTGACCGGGTTGTGGGCCGACGTACCGGACGGCGCCACGTTGCTCAAGCGGCTCAAGGCTCTCCCCGGCTTCGGGGAGCAGAAGGCGAAGATCTTCCTGGCACTGCTGGGCAAGCAGCGCGGGGTCACCCCGCCCGGTTGGCGGGAGGCCGCCGGGGCGTACGGCGAGGACGGCTCGTACCGCTCCGTCGCGGACATCGTGGACGAGCAGAGCCTCGGCAAGGTCCGGGCGTACAAGCAGGAGATGAAGGCGGCGGCGAAAGCCAAGGCCTGACGGGCCCGACAGCGCCCTCGGGCCGGCGCACCGCTGGGCGCGGCGGGGACCTCGCACCGCTCGGCCGGGCTCGACGGGGAGTAGGGTGCTGACGGCGGAGGTGGTGTCGTGAAGAGTCCGGATCCGGCCGACACACCGGTCCTGATCACCGAAGCGGCGCGGTCGTACGAGGAAGAGTTCGCCACCCGCCGCCGCCGATATTCGATCATGATGTCGATGCGGGTGCCCTGCCTGGTGCTGGCCGCGGTCTTCTATCACACGCCCTGGCTGGCCGCGACACTGATCATCGCGTCCATCCCACTGCCGTGGATGGCCGTGCTCATCGCCAACGACCGGCTGCCGTTGAAGGCCTCGAAGTTCAAGCGGTACCGGGACGAGACCGGTGCCCAGCAGCTCGATTCCGGTGCCAAGCAGCTCGAGGCCAAGGACCACCCGGTCATCGAGTCCTGACCGCGCCGCCCAGCGCGATCCCGTCGGCGAGCGCACCGGCCACCCGTGCGGCCAGGCCCACGTTGGCACGCACCAGTGCGATGTTGCAGGTCAGACTGGCCCGGCCGGTGGCGGTGTGGAAGTAGTCCAGCAGCATCGGCGTCACGTCCCGCCCACGCACCGCGCGCTGCTCGGCCAGCGCGAGCGCCTCACCGAGGACCCGGTCGTGCAGCGTCCGGTCCAGCTCGTCGGCCGCCGGCACCGGGTTGGCCAGCACCAGTCCCGACGGATTGCCCAGTGCCCAGTGCGCGGCGGCGATCTCGGCAACCTGGGGCACCTCGTCCACCCGCCACGGCGTGGCGCAGCCGGAGTCCCGCAGGTAGAAGCCGGGGAAGGCGTCGGTGCCGAAGCCGAGGACCGGTACGGACAGTGTCTCCAGCTGCTCCAGGGTGGCCGGTACGTCCAGCAGCGACTTGACCCCGGCGCACACCACCAGCACCGGGGTGTCGGCCAGCACGGCCAGGTCCGCCGAGACGTCCCAGCTGTCCCTGGCACCGCGGTGCACGCCGCCCAGCCCGCCGGTGCCGAACACGGCGATGCCGGCCAGCCGGGACAGCAGGCAGGTGGAGGCCACCGTGGTGGCGCCGTCCAGACCGAGCCCCAACGCCACCGCGAGGTCGCGGCGGGACAGCTTGGCCAGGCCGCCGCCGCACACCCGGTCCAGCTCGGCCGGGGTCAGCCCGACGACCGCCGTGCCGTCCAGCACCGCGATGGTGGCCGGCACCGCGCCGCCCTCCCGGACGACCTTCTCCAGCTCGGCGGCCACCTCGCGGTTGTCCGGGGCCGGCAGGCCGTGCGCGAGCAGAGTGCTCTCCAGTGCGACCACCGGGCGGCCCTCGGCGACCGCATCGGCCACCTCGGGCGCGACCCGCACGGCGTCGGCCATGTGTCCACTCCTCCGCGTCAACCACCTCACCGTCCACCTCACCGTCGCCGGCGTCGAAACCTACCCGGCGCACCGGGACGGAGATCGATCCGCCCGCGGCGAGATCGACGACTTTCTTGCTCGATCCTGGAATATCCGGAATCTCGTCGATCTCGGCGCGCGACGTCGCCGGAATGCGGCGAAGGCCCGGGATGCGGTAAGGCCCGGATGCGGTGAAGGCAGAGCGGTGCCCGGCCGCGGTGCCGGCTCGCTCCCCGCTCCTGGCCCCGGTGCGGCATCATGGTCGGGTGAGCACCTCGACGCAGACGCTGCCAGACGTCGACACCCGCCCGGAGGAACGGCACTCTACGGGTGACGACACCCCGAAGATGTTCCACTACGTGCGCAAGGAGAAGATCGCGGAGAGCGCGGTCCTCGGCAACCACGTGGTCGCGCTGTGCGGGGAGACCTTCCCGGTCACCCGGGCCGCGAAGCCCGGCTCGCCGGTGTGCCCGGACTGCAAGAAGATCTACGAGTCGATGCCGGCCGGCGGGGACTCCTGATCCCAGCCGGCCGCTGACCCCGGCGGGCCACTGGATCGGGTGGTCCCGAACAGCTCGCCGGGGTGCCCACGCGGCCGTTTGCAATCGCACACGATCCGTCCCGTTCGGCCCCGGCGCGCGGGGGTGACGGTGTTCCCTGAGCGGCATGACGTGGCCTGGGCAGCGAGCTGGATACCGCCGCGGTGGCCCCCCGCGCACCGAGCGCGGCGATCTCGCCGGCGCAGCGGTGGTGGTCGGAGCGGTCCTGGCGGCCGCCGTGGTCCTCATCGCGACGCTCACCGTGGTCCTCGGCCCCGCCCGGGGCGGCCACGGGCCGGGCGGCGTGTCGTCATTCCTCGGCTCGGTGCCGGCCAAGAGCGACTCCGGCAGCAAGGACTCCGGCAGCAAGGACTCCGGCAGCAAGAAGGACAAGGGCTCCGGCGACCCGAGCGGCGACTCCGACGGGGGTTCTGACCAGGGCTCTGGCGACTCAGGCGACGATTCGAGCGGTGACTCCGACAAGGGCTCGGGCTCCGACAACTCGGGGGACAACTCGGGGGGTGGCAAGTCGGACGGTTCCGACAAGTCCACGGGCTCCGACGGGGAATCCTCGGATTCGGGCGGGGGCGACTCGGGCGGGGGCACGTCGGGCGGCGGTCCGTCCGGTGGCGGTTCCTCGGGCGGAGGTTCGTCCAGCGGTGGCTCGTCGGGCGGGGGTTCGTCGGGCGGTGGCTCGTCGGGCGGCGGATGGGGCGGCACCGGCTCGAGCACGGGCGGCAGTACCGGCCCGACGGGCATGGCGAGCCCTGGCGCCGGGTCGGGCACGGGGTCGGGTTCGGGCGCCGGCCAGGCGGGTTCGGGCGCCGGCCAGGCGGGTTCGGGCGCTGCCCAGGCGGGGCCGGGCGTCGGCCCGAACGGGTTCGGCGGATCGGGCGGCGGGGCGTCCGCTCCGGGTGCGTTCAACGGGCCGGGCGGGTCCGGCGGCGAACGGGCCACGGTCGGCAGCGGGAACGGCATGACCCAGGTCAACTGTTCCAGGGTGGTGTACGACCAGGCCGGCCTGCGGGACGCGCTGTCCAGCGCCAGTCCCAACGACGTGATCTGTGTGAAGGGCGACCTGAGCCGGCCCGGCGGGGCACCGGCGCCGCCGTACAACTCGTCAGGTTTCGCCAACCCCGGTGGATCCGGTAGCACCGGCGCGCCCGGCAACCCGGAGGGCTTCAGCGGTGCCAGCGGCGGCAACTCGGGCGGCCCGAACGGCTCGGGCGGCTTCGGCAACTCGGGCGGTCCGAACGGGTCGAACGGGTCGAACAGCTTCGGTAGCTCGAGCGGGCCGAACAGCTCGAAAGGCTCGGGTGCCTTGAACAACTGGACTGGTTCCGCCGGCCGGCCCGGGTCCGGCAACACCTCGGCGGCGCCGTCCGCGTTCGCCGCGGGGCCGAGCAGGCAGCTGCGCATCTGGCTGACCGGGTACTCCTGGCAGGACAACACTCCGCCCGGGTCGTCGACCGTCAGCCACCCGGTCCTGCACCAGGACGCCGGCGGCACCGGCACCTACGCCGACCCGATCACCGTCGCGGTGCCCGGCCAGGGCGATGGCATCTGGAAGGCCGGCAGCCGGTTCTACCTGCCGACGGTCAAGCGCTACGTGATCGTCGAGGACACCGGTGCCAGCCCGCCGCCGTCGGGCCAGGACGGGCACCTGGACATGTGGATCGGTGGCCAGGGCGGCTCCCGGTCGGCCACCGACGCGTGCATGGACAAGATCACCGGCACGAATGTGCCCGCTCAGCTCAACCCGCCGCCCGGCCTGCCGGTCATCCAGGGCCCGGTCTACGGCAACGGGGGCTGCGACGTCCCCGGCGACACCAAGCCCTGAGCCGGGCGAGCCGGTAAGCCCTGAACCGGGCGGGGCGGGCCGGCCGGGCTCAATGCCCCGGATGCTGCTCCGAGCCGCCGGCCAGCTGGTCCTGCGCCGCCCGCGCGCGCCGCGAACCGGGCTGGGGTCTCGGTCGGGGGTGGGCCGGCGGGTGGGCCGGCGGGTGCGTTCCCGGCGGGCTGGGCGCGGCCTCCCGATCGATGCCGAGCGACTCGGCCAGCTGGCGCACCCCGAGCATCCGCTGGATCCGCCGCCTGCGCTGCTGCGGGTGCACCGGCCAGATCTCCTGGATGGCGTTGTTCAGCTGGGCCCCGAGTACCACGGCGAACCCGATCAGGAACGCGAACAGCAGGAACGCGATCGGGGTCGCCAGCGCGCCGTAGGTGTAGCCGGTGCTGGTGATGGCCGCGATGTAGATCCGCAGGCCGAGGGCCGAGATGGCGAACACCAGCATCGCGAGCACCGCGCCGGGCAGCAGCCGGCGCCACGGCAGGCTGCGCGGCAGCGCCACCTTGTAGAGCGTGGTCAGCCCGAGCACGATCACCACGACCACGACCGGGTAGTAGAACGTGTTGATCAGACTGAGCACCGCCGGCGCCCACGAGGTAGGCAGGATCCGCTTCAACAGCGCGGGGCCCAGCGTCAGCAGCGGCAGTGTGATGACGGTCACCACGAGCGCGACCAGGTAGATCAGCAGCGCGAAGATGCGCTGCCAGGCGGGGTGCCGGACGCTGTACTGCCCGTGCGCGAACGTGATCGAGTCGACCAGCGAGGAGATCGCCGACGAGCCGGCGACCAGTGCGATCGGGAAGCCGATCGAGATGATGTCGGCCCGGCCCCGGCTGAGGATGTCGGCCACCGTCGGCTCGATGAACTGGCTGACCACCTCGTGGTTGAAGATGGTGCCGGCGAACCGGATGATGCCGTGCTGGACCTTGATCAAGCTCTCCGGGCCGATCCAGCCGGCCACGTAACCCATCGAGCCGAGCAGCCCGAGCAGCAGCGGCGGCAGCGACAGCGTCTCCCAGTAGGCGGCCTGCGCGGCCATCGCGAAGATTCCGTCGTCCCACGACTTCGAGAGGGTGCGTCCGGCCAGGCGGCGCGCGGGCGAGCTGGAGACCGGCACGGCCGGCGCGGCGGCCTCGCCGTCCGCCGCTGAGCTCCCTTGCGTCCTCATTGCGGAGTAAGTGTGCGGCACCGCGGCGGAATCCGGGAGTTCCCGGTGACGACTCGCCGGCCTGGGTGCCCGATCCGGTGGCGGTGCCGGGAACTAAACTCCAACCGCCCTCGCGGCCTCGCGGCGTGACTCTCCCGCCGCGCTCGACTGCGGGTCCCGAACACCGAGGTGGTGAGCGGGTGGCACGGGGAGGGCGTATTCGAGTGTCCCTGACGCGGCACCGCCGCTGCGTCCTGACGCGGTCGTCACCCCCGAGCCGGGGCGCCGCCGCGGAGAGGAGTCGTGTGTCCGAGCTGGGCTCTCGTTCACGATCGTCAGCCGTACGGACAGCACCCGAGACAGCACCCGAGACAGCACCGGAGGCAGCACCGGCCACGTCGGCCGGGCCCGGTCTGCGGAGCTGGCAGCGGCGTGCGCTGGCGCGGTATCTGGCGGCCTCGCCGAAGGACTTCCTGGCGGCCGCCACCCCGGGCGCCGGCAAGACCACCTTCGGCCTGCGGATCGCCGCCGAGCTGCTCGCCGACCGCACGATCGCCGGGATCACCGTGGTCACCCCGACCGAGCACCTGAAGTACCAGTGGGCGGAGGCGGCGGGCCGGGTCGGCATCGCGCTGGACCCGGAGTTCCGCAACACCAGCGGCGCCACCTCCCGGGACTACCACGGGGTCGTCGTCACCTATGCCCAGGTGGCCGCCCACCCGGTGCTGCACCGCGCGCGCACCGAGACCCGGCGCAGCCTGGTGATCCTGGACGAGGTGCACCACACCGGCGACGCCAAGTCCTGGGGCGACGCCATCCGGGAGGCCTTCGAACCGGCCACCCGCCGCCTCGCGCTGACCGGCACCCCGTTCCGCAGCGACGACAGCCCCATCCCGTTCGTGAACTACGAGCCGGACGGGGAGGGCGTGCTGCACAGCAAGGCCGACCACTCCTACGGCTACTCCGATGCGCTGCGCGACGGCGTGGTGCGTCCGGTGGTGTTCCTGGCCTACTCCGGGCAGGCCAGCTGGCGGACCAGCGCGGGCGAGGAGTTCACCGCCCGCCTCGGGGAGCCGCTGACCGCCGAGCAGACCGCGCGGGCGTGGCGTACCGCGCTGGACCCGGCCGGGGAGTGGATCTCCTCGGTGCTCAGCGCGGCGGACACCCGGCTGAGCCAGCTGCGCGCCGGCGGGGTGCCCGACGCCGGCGGGCTGCTGATCGCCAGCGACCAGACCACGGCCAGGGCCTACGCCGGGCTGATCACCCAGCTGACCGGGACGCCGCCGGTGCTGGTGCTGTCCGACGAGGCCGGCGCGTCGGCCCGGATCGCCTCCTTCGCCGCCTCCGACGCCCGCTGGCTGGTCGCCGTGCGGATGGTGAGCGAGGGCGTCGACGTGCCCCGGCTGGCCGTCGGGGTGTACGCCACCAGCGCCTCCACACCGCTGTTCTTCGCCCAGGCGATCGGCCGCTTCGTGCGGGCCAGGAAGCCCGGGGAGACCGCCAGCGTGTTCCTGCCCAGCGTGCCAGCGCTGCTCGAGCTGGCCAGCGCGCTGGAGAAGCAGCGCGACCACGTGCTCGGCAAGCCGGACCGGCCGAAGGAGGGCTGGGAGGACGACCTGCTCGCGGACGCGCTGAAGCAGAAGGACGAGCCGGGCGAGGACGAGAAGGCCTTCACCTCGCTGGGCGCCGACGCCGAGCTGGACCAGCTCATCTTCGACGGCGCGTCCTACGGCACAGCCGCGTTCGCCGGCTCCGACGAGGAGCAGGACTACCTCGGCCTGCCCGGGCTGCTCGAGCCGGACCAGGTGCGGGCGCTGCTGCAGAACCGACAGCAACGCCAGCTCGACCGGCCCGGCGGGGCCGTCCCGGTGGTGGAGGCGCCGGCGCGCCCGGCCGCCGACCGGCCCGTGTCGGTGCACCAGCGGCTGTCCGAGCTGCGCCGGGAGCTGAACACACTGGTCGCGCTGGTCCACCACCGCACCAGCAAGCCGCACGGGGTGATCCACGGCGAGCTGCGCCGCTCCTGCGGTGGGCCGCCGACCGCGATGGCCTCCGCGGACCAGCTCCAGGAGCGGATCGCCGCCCTGCGTTGCTGGCGCTGAGCGGCTCCTGAGCGGCTCCGGGCGGCTCCGGGGCGGCTCGGGGTACGCCGGCCCGGGTCCCGGAGCACTACCGTCGGACGCCGTGGACTTCGACGTAGCGGCCGTCCGGGCCCGGTATCCCGCGCTGGCCGACGGGCGGGTGTGGTTGGACGGTGCCGCCGGCACCCAGGTTCCGGACGCCGTCATCGACGCCGTGAGCGCGATCTACCGGACCGGGCTGGGGAACCAGGGGGCGGCGTTCCCGGCCAGCCAGCGGCTCGATGAGGTGGTCGCGCGGGCCCGTCAGGCCGTTGCCGACCTGCTCGGCGCGCCGGATCCGGCCGGTGTGGTGTTCGGCCCGAGCACGACGGCGCTGACCTACCGGTTCGCCTCGGCACTGGCTCCCGGCTGGCGCGCCGGCGACGAGATCGTGGTCACCGAGCTCGACCACGAGGCGAACCTGTGGCCGTGGGTGCGGGCCGCCGAGCGGACCGGGGTGCGGGTGCGGACGGCCCGCCTCGACCGGGCCAGCGGCACACTTCCGGTCGAGGCGGTCACCGGGCTGCTGTCCGGGAGGACCCGGTTGGTCGCGGTCACCGCGGCGTCGAACCTGCTGGGCACCATGCCCGATGTGGCGAGCATCACGGCGGCGGCCAGAGAGGTCGGCGCGGTGAGCTACCTGGACGGCGCGCACCACTGCCCGCACGCGGTGGTGGCGCTGCCGGCGCTGGGCGCGGACTTCTACGTGACCAGCGCCTACAAGTGGTACGGGCCGCACCTGGCCGCCGTGGTGACGACCCGCCCCGAGCTGCTGGACGGATTGGCCGTGGACAACCTGCGGCCGGTCACCGGGCCCGGTCCGGTGCGCTTCGAGCTGGGCACCAACCCGTTCCCGGCGCTGGCCGCCGTGGATGCCGCCGTCAGCCACCTCGCCGAGCCCGGGTCGGGCGCGCCGGCGAACGGCGGGGACCGCGGCGGGCGCCTGGTCGCCGCCCGGACCGCGGCGGTGGCCCACGAGCGCGACCTCGCCGTCCGGCTGCTGGCCGGGCTCCGCGGTATCGAGGGGGTCGAGCTACTGCCCGGGGCGGACGCTCCGGCGGACCGGCGCACCCCGACGTTCTCGTTCCGGGTCGGTGGCCACGAGCCGCGCGCGGTGGCCGAGGCGCTGGCCCGGGCCGGGATCAACGTCTGGCACGGGCACGCCTACGCCGTGGCGGCGGCCGCCGCGCTCGGCATCGCCGAGGGAGACGCGGCCGGCGCGGTGCGCGCCTCGGTGAACCACTACAACACCGTCGAGGACGTGTCCCGGCTGCTCACAGCGGTCTCCGAGTTCGTCTCCGAAAATACGACGGGGCGGAGGCCCTGGTAGGCCCCCGCCCCGTCGCGGTAGTCGGTGGAGTGCAGTTGCGCTCAGGCGCCCGTCTGCAGTTCGACGGACAGTTCCTTCAGCTTTGCCTCGTGGGCGCGCGCGTGGTGGCCGCAGAACAGAAGTTCGCCACCGGACGGAAGTACCGCGCGTACTTTCGCGGCTGCTCCGCAACGGTCGCAGCGGTCGGTGGCGGTGAGCTCGGGCCGGACAAGTGTTCCTGGCATAGCTGCCTCCTCCGTCTCCGACACCGGTACGCCCGGTGCCCTCGTGCGGGACCTCGCCGCGCAACCGCGGTCCCTTCACTCTTCCAGACGTTCGGCGCCCCCGCACTTGTTCCCGGCCCAGACGCGACATGTGTCACGGTCATTTAGCGTGTCGGTTACACACGGGGTTGCCGATTGACTACGCAATGCATCATCCGTCGCCGGCCCCTGTCCAGGCAATCCGGCATCAGCGGTAACCGGTCGTGGTGAGTTGCTTCCTCTGGGTGAGCACCTGAGGAGGCGTCGAGAAGGGTGCGATGAGCGGGAAAATTTCTCAGGGTCTTGCGCGTGTTCCGGCCCCCGCGCTCTTCCTGCTCGGGGGTGGCTCGCAGTACGTGGGCGCGGCGGTCGCCGTGGGCCTGTTCCGGGAGCTCGACCCCGCTGCCGTGGCCTGGCTGCGGCTGGTCGGCGCCGCGGTCGTGCTGGTGGCGTGGCGACGCCCGCGGGCGGTGGCCTGGCGAGGCCGGGGGCTGCTGCTGGCCGGGGCGTTCGGGCTGGTCACCGGGGTGATGAATGTCGCGTTCTACGAGGCCATCAACCGGCTCCCGCTCGGTACGGCGGTCGCCGTGGAGTTCTGTGGACCGGTCGCCGTGGCGGCCCTGGCGTCGCGGGGCGCGCGGGACTGGGCGGCTCTGGTGCTGGCCGGGCTGGGCGTGACGCTGATCGCCGATGTGCAGTGGGCGGGGAGTGCGTCCGGGGTGCTCTGGGCACTGGCCGCAGCGACCGCGTGGGCCGGCTACATCGTGCTCGCCAAGCGGGTGGCCCAGGGCGGCAACGGGGTCGACGGCCTT